>PMST01000483.1:8250-13101 GCA_003168295.1 Actinomycetota bacterium | reverse complement strand
TGACCGGCGGCGGCCGGACCGGGCGCGGCCCGGCGCAGCGCGGCAGCGGCGGCCCGGCCATGACCGCGGAGACCGGCATGCTGACCGAGATTGAAGGCAGTGAGCTGGCCGTCGACTCAGAAACGGTCCGGCGGGCCCGGCAGATCGCGACCCGGCTGGCCNNGGCGCGGCGTCGGCGAGCTGGCCAGCCTGCGTTACCAGGGCGGTTCGGACGACATCGACCTGGACCGGACCGTGGAACAGCTCATCTTGCACCCGCTGCCGGAGGATGACGACATCATCGTCCGGGAGCGGATCCGCACCAAGCGCAGCGTGCTGCTGCTGGTCGACGTGTCGGGCTCGATGCGCGGGGAACGGATCCGCACCGCCGCCGCCACGGTCGGGGCCCTGGCCGCTGAGCTGGACCGCGACGATCTGGGCGTGGTCGCGTTCTGGTCCGACGCGGCCGTCCTGAGCCGCCTCGGGCAGCACGTCCCGGCGCAGGTCCTGCTCGATAAGATGCTGCGCATCCCGGCTAAGGGGCTGACCAACATCGCCTTTCCGCTGCAGGTCGCGATGCGGGAGCTGGCCCGTATCCCGATCCGGGACGCGCGCGCCGTCCTGCTGTCCGACGGCGTGCACAACGCGGGGCCCGATCCCCGCCCGTTCGCGGCCCGGCTGCCCCGGCTGGACGTGCTGCTCGACACCTCAGGCGAACAGGACCCCGACCTGGCGCGGGAGCTCGCCCGGCTCGGCCACGGGCGACTGCGGCGGATCCGGACCTACACTGACGTCGCACCCGCCCTGGGTGCGATCTTCAACGACTGAATCAGGAGCTACCTGTGTCCGTTGTCGTCGTCGCCACGATCACGCCGCTGCCCGAGTACCGCGAGGACGTGATCGCGGCCTTCACCTCGATCATTCCCCAGGTGCACGACGAAGACGGCTGCGAGCTTTACGCCCTGCACGCGGAGGCGGACCGGCTGATCATGGTGGAGAAGTGGGCCAGCCGGGAAGCCCTGGCCACGCACAGCAAGGGCGCGGCGCTGGCGGCGCTCAACCCCACCCTCGCCGGCAAGGTGGCCCGCCCGTCGGAGGTCATCGTGCTGGACGCGGTGCCGGCCGGCGATCCGGCCAAGGGGCAACTCTGACCGGTCACCGGGTCGCGCTGGTGACCGGGGCGGCCCGGGGTATCGGCGCCGCCACGGTCGCGGCGCTGGCGGCCGACGGCTGGCGGGTGGTCGCGGTAGACCGGTGCGGCGACGATCCGGCGCTGCCCTACCCGCTAGGTACCCGGGAGGAGCTCGACGGAGTCGTGGCAGGCGCCTGTGCGGCGGGCGGTGCCGTGGTGGTGGCGGCGCAGGCCGACACCCGCGACGGTGATGCGCTGGGCGCGGCCGTCCGGCTGGCGGAGGAGCGATGGGGCGGGCTGGATGCGGCGATCGCGGCGGCGGGCGTGATCGCCGGCGGGGTACCCGCCTGGGAGGTGCCGCTCGGCCAGGAGCAGGCGGTGCTCGATATCGACCTGGGCGGGGTGCTGAATCTGGCCCGGGTGGCGGTGCCCGCGCTGCTGCGCCGCCCGGAACCGCGCCAGGGCCGGTTCCTGGCCGTGGCCTCGGCCGCGGCGACCCGCGGCCTGCCGATGCTCGCCGCGTACTGCGCGGCCAAGGCCGGGGTGGCCGGCTTCATCCGCGCCCTGGCCGCCGAACTAGGCAGCACCGGCGTCACCGCGAACGCGGTCAGCCCCGGCTCGACGGCCACCGCGATCCTGGACGAGAGCGCCCGGCTGTACGACCTGCCGGGCGCCGGGTCGTTCGCCGGGCAGCAGCCGCTCGGCCGGCTGCTGCGTCCGGCCGAAGTGGCCGCGATGCTGGCGTTCCTGGCCGGAGACAGCGCCAGCGCCGTGACCGGGGCGGTCATCCCGGTCGACGGCGGCCTGGCGCTGTAGTCCGCTATTGCGCGTAGTTCGCTATTCCTCGAGCGCGGCGTCCAGGGTGATCTCCACGCCGGTGAGCGCCTTGCTGACCGGGCAGCCGACCTTCGCCGCCGCGGCGGCCTCGGCGAACTGCTCGGCGGACAGGCCCTCCACCTCGCCGCGCACGGTGAGCTTGATGCCGGTCAGGTGGAAACCGCCCGCCGGGTCCGGCCCGAGGGNNCACGTCGGCCTGCACGTCCAGCGCCTGCGGCGTGCCGCCGGCCTGGGCGATCACCCCGGACAGGGCCATCGCGTAGCAGGCCGAGTGCGCGGCCGCGATGAGCTCCTCGGGGCTGGTGTAGCCGTCGGCGTTCTCAGCGGCCCGCCGGGGGAAGGACACCTCGTAGGTGCCAAGCTTGGAACTCGTCAGCTCGACCTGGCCCACGCCCTTCTCGAGGGTTCCGGTCCAGCCGGTGCGTGCGGTGCGGGTTGGCATGGTTCTCCTAAATCGGGTTTGGTCAAACAGTCGTTCTCAACCCTAGTACCGGCTCCGCGAACCGGTGCCTCACCCGCCGGCTCCGTTTCACCGTCACGTAGGTTGGTGTCATGGCGACGGCGAAACCTCAAGGCACAGCGGCCTCCGGGCTGGAGCCCACGATCTTTGTCCTGTTCGGCGCGACCGGTGACCTGGCCAAGCGGATGGTGCTGCCAGCCTTCTACCAGCTCGCCCTTGAAGGCCTGCTGCCCAAGCAGTGGCTGCTGGTCGGCAACGGACGCGGCGACGTGGCGCACGAGGACTTCCGCGCGCACGTCCATGAAGCGCTCACCCAGTTCGGCCCGCAGCCGAAGCCCGCCGACTGGGACTCCTTCTCCCAGCGGCTGTTCTTCGCCGGAGGCGGCTTCAACAGCGAAAGCCCGGGCAGCCTGCTCGACCACCTCGACAAGGCACGCAAGTCGCTGGGCGGGGACCCGCAGCTCGTGCACTATCTCGCGGTGCCGCCGGTCGCGTTCACCGAGACGACCAAGGCCCTCGGCCAGCACGGCCTGGCCAAGGGCGCCCGGGTGGTCTACGAGAAGCCGTTCGGCACGTCACAGCAGGCCTTCCGCGCCCTGGACCGGGTCGTCCACTCGGTCCTTGACGAGCAGCAGGTGTACCGGATCGACCACTTCCTGGGCAAGGAAGCCACCCAGGACCTGCACCTGATGCGCTTCGCCAACGAGATGTTCGCCGCGATGTGGAATCACAAGCACATCGAGTCCGTTCAGATCGACGTGCCGGAGAAGCTCGGCATCACCGACCGCTCGGTGTTTTACGACGCCACAGGCGCGGTGCTGGACATGCTGGTCACCCACCTGTTCCAGGTGGCGGCCGAGGTCGCGATGGAGCCGCCGGCCAGCCTGGATGCGCTGGACCTGCAGGCCGCCCGGGAGAAGGTCATCTCCTCGTTCCGGCCGCTCGACCCGGCCGAAGTCGTGCTCGGCCAGTTCAACGGCTACCACGACGTCCCTGGGGTAGCCGCCAAGTCCAGCCGGGACACATACGTCGCCGCCCGGATGTGGATCGACAACCCCCGCTGGCGCGACGTGCCGTTCTACCTGCGCACCGGCAAGCGGCTGGCCGAGACCAGGCAGCGGGTCAGCCTGGTCCTGCGCGAGCCGGACGGCCCGCTGGCCGGCCAGATCACCTGCGACTCCAACGTGCTGTCCTTCTCGCTGGCGGGGGACGGCGAGATCGACCTGTCGCTGGTGGCCAAGAAGCCCGGCCCCGGTCTCGACCTCGATAACGCGCACGCCTCGATCCCCTTGGCGGGCCTGACGGCCGCCAACCCGCTGCCGCCTTACGTCCGCCTGATCCACGACGTGCTCATCGGCGACCGGTCGCTGTTCACCCGCCCGGACGGCCTGGCCGCGGTATGGAAGGTGGCCGGCCCGCTGCTGGCGAACCCGCCCGAGGTCCAGCCCTACGCCCCCGGATCGTGGGGCCCGGCCCAGGCCCGCAAGCTCATCGCCCCCGGCCGCTGGCTTCTCGGCCAGTAGCGCCTTCCGCAGGCAGGACCGCTAGCTCGAGGCGACCAGGCCGGGGATGCCGAGCTGGGCGGTCAGCGTCGCGTGATCCCACAGCACCCGGACCGAGCGGATCCGCCTGCGCTCGAAGGCCACGACCGCGATGACCAGCACCTCAGCCCGGCGGAACACCGGACTGACCCCGGGCAGCAGCCAGGGCAGCTCCCGGTCGTGGGTGAACGACACNNAGGTCACCGGGCAGGTGCGGAAGGAAATCCTCGGCGTAAAAACGCTGCAGGGCCTCGCGGCCGACGGCGCCGGTCATGGCCGGGATGTGCAGGACCGACGGCACCGGAGCCACCGTGGTGAGCGACGCCGCCAGGTCGCGGCGGGCCAGCAACGCGTCGGTGTGGTCATCCCATAGATGCTCCAGCTCCCGCATGAACTGCGCGATCGCCGTGGTCACGTACCCAAAGTACCCATTTGCTCGGCGGGAATGTCGGCGCCGGGGGGTACGGTGGGCGCGTGCTCGAGTCGTTTCATCCTGCCGTGGGCGCCTGGTTCGGGGGCCGGTTCCCGGCCGGACCGACCGAGCCGCAGGCCGCGGGGTGGGGTGAGATCGCCGCGGGCCGGCACACGCTGATCGCGGCGCCGACCGGATCCGGCAAGACCCTGGCCGCCTTCCTGGTCTGCATCGACCGGTTCTACCGGGCCCATGATCTGGCCTGCGACCACGACCTGTACTGCGGGCACGATGGCGCGGCACTGCCGGGCGGGGCCCCGCCGGGGAGCGGGCCCCAGGTCGTCTACGTGTCGCCGCTGAAGGCGCTGGCGACGGACATCCAGCAGAACCTGGAGGTGCCACTGCGCGAGATCGCCGCGGTGGCCGGCCAGCTCGGACTGCGGCCGCCCGCCATCCGGGTGGCGGTGCGGACCGGCGACACCGCCGCCGC
>PMST01000483.1:0-8221 GCA_003168295.1 Actinomycetota bacterium | reverse complement strand
CCACGACGGTGATCGTGGACGAGATCCACGCCGTCGCGTCGAACAAGCGCGGCTCGCACCTGGCCCTGACGCTGGAGCGGCTGGCGCACATCGCGGACGGGCCGGTGCAGCGGGTGGGGCTGTCCGCGACCCAGCGGCCGATCGAGACGATCGCCCGGCTGCTGGTCGGCTCGGGGCCGGACCGCGACCACCCGGACGGAACCCCGAGGTGCGCCATCGTGGATTCCGGGCACCGCCGGGACCTCGACCTGGCCCTGGAGCTGCCCGGTGACGAGCTCGGCGCGGTGCCCACGACCGGGCAGATGACCCAGATCCTGGACCTGATCGCCGGGCATGTGGGCAGCCGCCGGACCACGCTGGTATTCGTCAACACCAGGAGCATGGCCGAGCGGATCGCCCACCAGCTGGGAGAGCTGCTGGGCGAAGAGCTCGGGGCCCAGGTGGCCGCCCATCACGGCTCGCTGTCCAAGGGCCGCAGGCAGCGGGTCGAGGCCCGGCTGCGGGCCGGCGACCTGCGGGCCCTGGTGGCCACGGCCTCGCTCGAGCTGGGGATCGACGTAGGACCGGTCGAGCTGGTCTGCCAGATCGGCTCACCGCGCAGCATCGCCACCTTCCTGCAGCGGGTGGGCCGGTCCAATCACACCCGGGCCGGGACACCTTCGGGACGGCTGTACCCGACGACCCGGGACGAGCTGGTGGAATGCGCCGCCCTGCTGCGCGCCGTGCGTGGCGGACGGCTCGACGCCATCGTCGTTCCGGTTATGCCGCTGGACATCCTGGCCCAGCAGATGGTGGCCGAGTCGGCCGCCGAGCCATGGTCCGAAGGCGAGCTGCTCGGGCTGGCCCGGCAGGCGGCGCCGTTCCGGGACCTGTCGGCCGAGGACTTCGAGGACATCACCGAGCTGCTGGCCGAGGGGATCCGCACCGGCCGCGGGCGCCGTGCCTATTACCTGCACCGGGACCGGGTGAACGGGACCGTCAAGGGTCGCCGCGGCGCCCGGCTGGCCGCGCTGACCTCGGGCGGGGCCATCCCCGAGCTCGGCGACTTCCGCGTCGTGGCCGAACCGGACGAGGTTGCGATCGGCACGGTGCACGAGGAATGGGCCACCGAGAGCAGGCCGGGGGACGTCTTCCTGCTCGGTACCCACTCCTGGCGCATCCGCCGGGTAGAACCGGGCACGGTCCGGGTGGTGGACGCCGGCGGCGCGCCGCCCTCGGTACCGCACTGGCAGGGCGAGGCCCCCGGGCGGACCAGGGAGCTGTCCGAGGAGGTCTCGGCGCTGCGCCAGGCCGTCGCGGACGCCGAACCCGCCGGGGCCAAGAGATGGCTCGCGCAAGAATGCGGCATCGACAAGGCCGCGGCCGACATGATCGTCGGCTACCTGCGGGCCGGGCTGGCCGCGCTCGGGGCGCTGCCGACGATGAACGCCATCATCCTGGAACGCTTCTTCGACGAGGCCGGCGGGATGCAGCTCGTCGGCCACGCGCCGTTCGGCGCCCGGGTCAACCGCGCGTTCGGGCTGGCCTTGCGCAAGCGGTTCTGCGTCACCTTCGACTTCGAGCTGCAGGCGGCCGCGAGCGACAACGCGATCTTGCTGTCGCTCGGGCCGCAGCACAGCTTCCCGCTGGACCGGGTGCCGAAGTTCCTGGCCTCCAAGACGGTCGAGCAGGTCGTCCGGCAGGCCGTCCTCACCTCACCGTTGTTCCAGGCGCGCTGGCGGTGGAACCTGAACACGTCGCTGACCATCCTGCGGATGCGGGGCGGCCGCAAGAACCCGCCCGCGATCCAGCGGATGGAAGCCGATGACCTGATGGCCGCGGTGTTTCCCACGCTGGCGGCCTGCCAGGAGAACGTGGCGCCCGGCCCGCTGGAGATCCCCGACCACCCGCTGGTCCGGCAGACGCTGGCGGACTGCCTGCACGAGGCGATGGACATCGACGGGCTCCGGGACCTGCTCAACGGGATCGAGACCGGCCGGATCACCGTCATCACCCGCGACACCACCGAGCCATCGGTGCTGGCCCACGAGATCCTGAACGGGCAGCCCTTCACCTACCTGGACGACGAGACCGAAGCGGTAAACCGCCGGAGCCGGCAGGTGCGGATCCCGCGCGGGCTGCCGGTGGAAGCCCGGGACCTGGCCCGGCTGGATCCCGGCGCGATCGAGCGGGTCGCCGACCAGGTCCGGCCGCAGCCGCGGGACGCCGACGAGCTGCACGACCTGCTGATGACGCTGTTCGCCATGCGGCCGCAGCCGCCGTGGCGGCCGTGGTTCGAGGACCTGGCCGCGGCCGGCCGCGCGGCCCAGATCGGTGCGCCGGGGGACGCAGAGGCCGGTGGCGGCTCGTTGTGGTGTGCCGCCGAACGGCAAGCCGTGCTGCAGCCGCTGTACCCGGACCTGCAGGTCCCGGCGGGCAGCCCGCAGTCCCGCGCGATGGACGCGGAGACGGCCGCGGCCGAGATGCTGCGCGGCCACCTGGACGTCCGGGGCCCGTCCACGGCGGAGGACCTGGCCCGGGCCACCGCGCTGGCCGTACCGGACGTGACGCTTGCGCTGATCCGGCTGGAGAACGAGGGCTTCGCGCTGCGCGGTCACTTCACCGATCCGGACGCAGCCGATCCGGACGCGGTGGAGGAATTCTGCGCCCGGCGGGTGCTGACCCGGATCCACGCGTACACCCGGCAGCGCAAACGGCGCGAGACCGAGCCGGTCACGGCCCAGGACTTCATCCGGTTCCTGCTCCGCTGGCAGCACGTCACCCCGGACACCAGGCGGGAGGGCAGCCGGGGCGTCACGGCGGTCGTCGAGCAGCTGCAGGGCTTCGAGCTCGCCGCCGGGGCCTGGGAAAAGGCCATCTTCCCGGCACGGGTGACGGGCTACCGCCGGGAGTGGCTGGACGAGGCGTGCCTAGACGGCGGCATCACCTGGGGACGGCTGTCGGTCCGGACCGAGAACGACGAACTGCCCCGCCGCGGCGGCCTGGCCCCGTCCCGGGCCACCCCGATCACCCTGACGATCCGCGACGACCTGCCCTGGCTGCTGCGGGCGGCCCGCGGCGAGCACCGCCCGGCCGAGCCAGGGCCAGGCCGCGTCCGCGACGTGCTCGATGCGCTCCGGGAGCGGGGCGCGCTGTTCCCGCCGGATCTGGCCCTGGCCACCCGGCAGCTTCCCACCCAGGTCGAAGAGGCGCTGTGGGACGGCGTGGCCCGGGGCCTGATCACCGCGGACGGCTTCCGCGCCGTCCGGTCCTTGTTCGCCCGCCGGACCATGCAGAACGCGCCGGGGCGGCACCGGCTCCGCCGCGGCAGCCAGCTTCGCTCGGCCGCGGCGGGCCGGTGGTCGCTGCTGCCCGACGCCGCGCCCGACTGCGACCCGGACGAGCTGGCCGAGGCTGTCGCCGAGCAGCTCGCAGCGCGCTGGGGCGTGGTCTTCTACGACCTGCTGACCAGGGAGAACATCGCCGTTCCCTGGCGGGAGGTGCTGTGGGCGCTGCGGCGGATGGAAGCGCGCGGCACGGTCAGCGGCGGCCGGTTCGTGGCCGGGTTCAGCGGCGAGCAGTTCGCCCACCCGGACGCGGTGGACATGCTCAACCAGATCAGGAAACGGCCCAGGGACGGCGAGAGGATCGAGCTGTCCGCCGCCGACCCGCTCAACCTGGCCGGCATCGTGCTGCCGGGCCCCCGGATCCCCGCGGTGGCGACGAACACCGTCAGCTATACCGACGGCGCCCTGACGCCGTCCGGGGCCGTCCCGGTCCTGTCGGCCTGAAGGGAGGTGCGGTGGACGGGCACAGGCACGAGGTCACCAGCACGGACGGCAGCCGGATCGGTCTGCTGACGGCCGGAGCGGGCCCTTCGCTGCTGCTGGTCCACGGCGGGACGGGCCGCATCGAGAGCTGGCAGTCCCTGTGGGCCACGCTGACGCGCTGGCCTCGGTTGACCTGACGGCCCTGGCCGAAGCCGTCACGGTCTCGGTGCTGCTGATCTTCGGGGACGCCAGCCGCCGTGGGCGGGCGAGATCACCCGAGAGCTGAGCGCCGCCACGCCGTCGGCAGGCCGGCGGCGTGGCGGCGGACCGTCAGGCCTGGGTCACCTTGTCNNCGAAGTGGCAGGTGTAGCCGTCGGGGTAGTGCTCCAGGTAATCCTGGTGCTCGGGCTCGGCCTCCCAGAACGGACCGGCCGGCGTCACCTCGGTGACAACCTTGCCCGGCCACAGCCCGGAGGCGTCGACGTCCGCGATCGTGTCCTCGGCGACGCGCTTCTGCTCGTCGCTGGTGTAGAAGATCGCCGACCGGTAGCTGGCCCCCCGGTCGTTACCCTGCCGGTTCTTGGTGCTCGGGTCGTGGATCTGGAAGAAGAACTCCAGCAGGTCGCGGAAGGAGATCTTCTCCGGGTCGAAGATGATCTCGACGGCCTCGGCGTGGTTGCCGTGGTGCCGGTAGGTCGCGTTGGGCACGTCGCCGCCGCTGTAACCCACCCGGGTCGAGATGACACCGGGGAGCTTGCGGATCAGGTCCTGCACGCCCCAGAAACAGCCGCCGGCAAGGATGGCCTTCTCGGTCTGGTTGGTCATGATGTACTCCTGGTCTGGTCGGCCTGCTCGAACAGCTTGCGGTACTCGCCGTAACCCTCGCGCTCCAGGTCCTTCAGCGGGATGAAGCGCAGCGCGGCGGAGTTGATGCAGTAGCGCAGCCCGCCCGCCTCGGCAGGCCCGTCGTCGAACACGTGCCCGAGGTGGCTGTCCCCGTGCGCCGAACGGACCTCGGTCCGGGTCATGAACAGGCTGCGGTCCTTCTTCTCGACCACGTTGTCCTTCTCGATCGGCACCGTGAAGCTCGGCCAGCCGGAGCGGCTGTCGTACTTGTCGGTCGAGGCGAACAGCGGCTCACCCGAGACCACGTCGACGTAGATGCCCGGCTCCTTGTTGTCCCAGAACTCGTTCCTGAACGCCGGCTCGGTAGCACTCTTCTGGGTGACCCGGTACTGCTCCGGCGTCAGCCGGGAGACAGCCTCGGGGTCCTTGCGGTAGTTGTCAGACACGTCAAGCTCCTTCACCGATGGCGCCTCCCGCTGGTTGCGAGTATGGGACGCCATGTATAAAACCCCGCAGCGGTCGCCGCTATTTCCGCGATAGACTGGTTAAGATATATCTTTTTATCGCCCTGCGAGAGGAGCCAGATCCGGTGTTCCGCAGTCAAGCAGACCCCTGTTACCCGGAGAACAGCCAGCAGGATGGCTGCTACCCGGACAATGCCGGCGTGCCTTCTCGCTTCATGTGCTGGATCACCGGCCAGGCCGGCTCCGGCCAGCCCGACCGCGGCGCTGAGAGGCCGCGCGGATCCGCGGTCCGGCCGGGGAACGCTGAGCGCAGGGCCGGGCGGTCCCGGGGTTCGCGCCACTAACGGCGGGACAGGACGTGGTCCTCGCCGAGGACGGTTGCCGGCTGTGGACCGCCGCGGCCGGCCAGGGCGCGCCGCTGGTCCTGTGCCATGGCGGCCCTGGCCTGTGGGACATGTTCGGCGCCCTCGCCACCCCGCTGGCCGAACACCTCCGGGTGATCCGCTGGGACCAGCGCGGATGCGGGCGTTCGCAGCAGCGCGGACCGTACTCCCTGGCCCGCTCGGTCGCCGACCTCGACGCGGTGCGCGGTGGCCTGGGCCTGGACCGGGTCCGCGCGCTGGTCTACGTCTCGGGCACCGGACTCGGCTGGGCCTGGCATGAGCCCTTCCAGCGCAACGGCGCCGAACGCCTGGCCCCGCACCGGCAGCGCATCAGCGAGCTGCGGGTGGCGGACCGCACCGAAGCCCAGGACCGGGAACTGGCGATCTTGCAGTGGTCGGCCGAATTCACCGACGGGCACGCGATGCGCCACGCCGAGGAGATGGCCACCCCGTGGTTCGGCATCAACCAGCAGTGCTTCGCCGACATCTGGCCCGGGCTCCGGCAGATCTGGCGCGAATCCGACCTGATCGCCGAGTGCCAGGCGCTGAACGTCCCGGTCCTGATTATCGACGGCGCCGCCGATATCCGTCCCCGGTGGGCCGTCGACTCGCTGGCTCAAGCGCTGCCGAACGTGCGCCGCGTCATCCTGCCCGGCGCCGGGCATGTGCCCTGGCTGGAGGTCCCCGGCGAGTTCACCTCGGTGCTCCTGGACTTTTTGGGCGGGGTTAGTTAACGCGTGCGAAACACCGGTTGCCCTATCGTGCTGCTATGCGGTTGACCGAACACGAGCAGGAACGCCTGCTCATCACGCTGGCCTCGGACGTGGCCGAGCGGCGCCGGGGCCGGGGCCTGAAGCTGAACCACCCGGAGGCCGTCGCGATCCTGACCTCCTTCGTGCTCGAGGGCGCGCGGGACGGACGGACGGTGGCCGAGCTTATGTCCAGCGGCCGCGAGGTGCTGCGCCGCGACGACGTGATGCCGGGCGTGCCCGAGATGGTGGACGAGATCCAGGTCGAGGCGACGTTCCCGGACGGCACCAAGCTGGTCACCCTGCACCATCCGATTCGCTGAACCCCGATCCGCTGAACGGAGCTGCCGTCATGATCCCCGGCGAGATCCTCACCCCGGATGGGGTGATCGAGCTCGGCCCTGGCCGGGCCCGTGTCGCCCTGGTCGTGGAGAACTCAGGTGACCGGCCGATCCAGGTCGGTTCGCACTACCACTTCGCCGCCGCGAACCCCGCGCTGTCGTTCGACCGGTCCGCGGCCCGCGGCTACCGGCTGGACGTCCCGGCTGGAACGTCGGTGCGGTTCGAGCCCGGCGTCTCGCGCGAGGTGTCCCTGGTGGCCCTGGCCGGGGCACGGGTGATCCCGGGCCTGCGGCCCGAGTACGCCGGACCCCTCGATGACTGAGATATCGCGGGCCAGGTACGCGGCCCTGTACGGCCCGACCACCGGTGACCGGGTGCGGCTCGCCGACACCGACCTGCTGATCGAGGTGACCGAAGACCGCTGCGGCGGGCCGGGCCCGCTGGCCGGGGACGAGGCGATCTTCGGCGGCGGCAAGGTGATCCGCGAGTCGATGGGACAGTCCGTCGCCACCCGGGCGGAGGGCACCCCTGACCTGGTGATCACCGGGGCGGTGGTGCTCGACCACTGGGGCGTGATCAAGGCCGACATCGGGGTGCGCGACGGCCGGATCGTGGCGCTGGGCAAGGCCGGCAACCCCGACATCATGGACGGGGTCACGCCGGAGCTGGTCATCGGCCCGTCGACCGAGGTGATCGCGGGCAACGGCCTGATCCTCACCGCGGGCGGCATCGACAGCCACGTGCACCTGATCGCGCCGCAGCAGATCCCGGTCGCGCTGGCGGCCGGGATGACGACGCTGATCGGCGGCGGCACCGGCCCGGCCGAGGGGACCAAGGCGACCACGGTCACGCCCGGGGCGTTCTGGCTGGACATGATGCTGGCCGCCACCACCCAGTGGCCGGTCAACATGGTGCTGCTCGGCAAGGGGAACACGGTCAGCGCTGAGGGCCTGTGGGAGCAGCTGCGGGCCGGGGCGGCCGGGTTCAAGCTGCACGAGGACTGGGGCACCACCCCGGCCGCGATCGACGCCTGCCTGACCGTGGCCCAGGCTGCCGGCGTCCAGGTGGCGATCCATACCGACACCCTGAACGAAGCGGGCTATCTGGAGTCGACACTGGCCGCCATCGGTGGCCGGCCGATCCATACGTACCACACCGAAGGCGCAGGCGGCGGTCACGCGCCGGACATCATCAAGGTGGCTGGGCAGCCCAACGTGCTGCCGTCCTCGACCAACCCGACCCGCCCCTACACCCGGAACACCCTGGACGAGCACCTCGACATGCTGATGGTCTGCCACCACCTGAACGCCTCGATCCCGGAGGACCTGGCGTTCGCCGAGTCGCGCATCCGGCCCTCGACCATGGCGGCCGAAGACGTGCTGCACGACCTGGGCGCGATCTCGATGATCGGCTCGGACTCCCAGGCGATGGGGCGGATCGGCGAGACGATCATCAGGACCTGGCAGACCGCGCACGTGATGAAGCAGCGGCGCGGCGCGCTGCCCGGCGACGGCGGGGCTGACAACGGGGCCGATAACATGCGGGCCCGCCGCTACGTGGCGAAATACACCATCGGCCCCGCGGTGACGCACGGGCTCGACGCCGAGATCGGTTCGGTGGAACCGGGCAAGCTGGCCGACCTGGTGCTGTGGGAGCCGGCCTTCTTCGGCGTCCGGCCGCACCTGGTG
>PMST01000406.1 GCA_003168295.1 Actinomycetota bacterium | reverse complement strand
TCCAAGTCGAGCACACGGTGACCGAGGAGGTCACCGACGTCGACCTGGTGCAGGCTCAGCTGCGCATCGCGGCCGGCGAGACGCTGCCCGGCATGGGCCTGTCACAGGACGCGATCGTGGTGCGCGGGGCCGCGCTGCAGTGCCGCATCACCACCGAGGACCCCGCCAACGGCTTCCGGCCCGCCACCGGCCGCATCACCGCCTACCGGTCACCTGGCGGCGCAGGCGTACGGCTGGACGGCGGCACCGCCCTCGGCGCCGAGATCGAGGCACACTACGACTCGCTGCTGGTCAAGCTCACCTGCCGCGGACCGGACCTGCCCGCCGCGATCCGCAGGGCTCGCCGGGCGCTGGCCGAGTTCCGCATCCGCGGCGTGCCGACCAACATCGCGTTCCTGACCGCGGTGCTCGATGATGCCGACTTCCAGGNNGTGACGGTCAATCGCCCGCACGGCCAGCCGCCGCGGCTAGTCGACCCCGTGGAGAAGCTTCCCCGGACCGACCTCGGCTCCCCGCCGCCCGGCGGATCGCGGCAGCGGCTCCGCGCCCTTGGCCCGGCGGAGTTCGCTCGTGACCTGCGCTGCCAGCCGGCGCTGGCGGTTACCGACACCACGTTCCGCGACGCGCACCAGTCGCTGCTGGCCACCCGGGTACGCAGCCGGGACCTGCTGGCGGTCGCCGGGCATGTCGCGCGCAGCGTCCCGCAGCTGCTGTCGCTGGAAGCCTGGGGCGGTGCCACCTATGATGTAGCGCTGCGCTACCTGCACGAAGATCCCTGGGAGCGGCTAGCCGCGCTCAGCGAGGCGGTGCCCAACATCTGCCTNNATATTTTCCGTATCTTCGACGCCCTCAACGACGTCAACCAGATGCGGGCCGCGATCGACGCCGTCCGCAGCACTGGCACCGCCGTAGCCGAGGTAGCGCTCTGCTACACCGCGGACCTGTCCGACCCGGGCGAGCGGCTCTACACCCTGGACTACTACCTGCGGCTGGCCGAGCAGATCGTCAGCGCCGGCGCCCACGTCCTGGCTATCAAAGACATGGCCGGGCTGCTGCGCCCCCCGGCGGCAGCCACGCTGGTCACCGCGCTGCGGGAACGCTTCGAGCTGCCCGTCCACCTGCACACCCACGACACCGCCGGAGGCCAGCTCGCCACCCTGCTAGCCGCGTGGCAGGCGGGGGCGGACGCCGTNNCCGTTCGAGTCCGGCCTGCCCTCGCCGACGGGCCGCGTCTACAGCCACGAGATTCCCGGCGGCCAGTTGTCCAACCTGCGTCAGCAGGCCATCGCGCTGGGCTTGGGCCAGCGGTTCGAGGACGTGGAAAACGCCTACGCCGCCGCCAACCAGCTCCTCGGTCGGCTCGTCAAGGTCACCCCGTCATCGAAGGCCGTCGGCGACCTGGCGCTGCAACTGGTCGGAACCGGTGTCAGCAGCGACGACTTTGCCAGCGACCCCGGTAAGTACGACCTGCCCGACTCGGTCATCGGGTTCCTCCGCGGCGAGCTCGGCGACCCCCCTGGAGGCTGGCCCGAGCCGTTCCGCACCGCTGCGCTCGCCGGCCGCCGCCCGGCCAGCCCGCCTGCGCCCCTGACCGACCAGGACCTTCGCGGCCTGGCTGAGCGGCCGCAGGCAGCGCTTAACCGGCTCCTGTTCCCTGGACCTACCCGGGACTTCACGGAACACCGCGACCGCTACGGCGACGTCTCCCTATTGCCCACCCGGGAGTTCCTCTACGGCCTGCAGGAAGGAGCCGAGTACGCCGTCGACCTCGAACCGGGAGTGCGGCTACTGCTCGGCATCCAGGCCGTCTCCGACCCTGACGACCGCGGCATGCGCACCGTGATCGGCACTCTCAACGGCCAGCTTCGCCCCATCACCGTGCGCGACCGGAGCGTTGAGGCGACCGAAAAGACCGCAGAGAAGGCCGACCGTTCGATCCCGGGTCACGTTCCCGCCCCGTTCGTCGGCACCGTGACCCTCCAGGTGACTGAGGGAAGTCCCGTCGCGGCCGGGCAGGTGATCGCAACCATCGAGGCCATGAAGATGGAAGCGGCCATCACCGCGCCGCTGGATGGCACTGTAGCCAGGCTCGCTATCAAGTCAGTCCAGCCCGTCGAGGGCGGGGACCTCCTCCTCGTTATCAGCTGACCGGCCTGTCGAGAGTTAGGAACCCGTGGCCAGCGCGGCTCCGGCGGGCCGGCCGCTGCGGCTGCGCGTTGACGTGAGCCTGATCGCGCTTGCTGCCACCGGGAGGCCCCCCGCGACCTGGAGGGCTGGATTCCCCGGACCCGGGCTCGGTGGCGCCAGCGGATCGCGCTACCGGCAGCCGGCCGCGGCGAGCAGGTCCTCGATGTCGCTGACTGCCTGGCTGTTGTCCTGGTACAGCACCGCGTGGATACCCGCCCGGCGTGCTCCTTCGACACACGGCCCGGAGTCGTCGAGGAAGACCATCTGCGCTGGCTCGACCCCGAGCCGCTCCCAAGCCAGGGCGTAGATCCCGGGGTCGGGCTTACTCATCCCCACTCGTGGGAGTAGATGATCTCGTCGACGAGGTCTTCGAACCCGTAGGCGGCCTGTTCTCGTTCCCTGGCGCCAGCGAAGCTGTTACTCAGGATCCCCGTGCGGTATCGCGGACGCAGCCGGCGAGCGTACTCGATCAGGTCGGTGTTGGCGGTCCCGAGGTAGCTCGCTGACCGTTCCGATGCTCCCGCCATGCCAGACGTCGTACATGCGCTTGTTAAGCTCGCCGGGGCCCAGGCCGAGCCGGGACTCCCACATCCCGGTCACACCCAGGTCCGGGGTGATCTCCAGAACGCCGCCTATGTCGAACACAACCGCTTGGATGGTCATGACAAGCATGATGCCGGTTGCCTTAAGGGCAAGGTCAAATGGCGAACGGCGTGCGCCGCCCGGCCCGCCCATGATTTCCGGAAGCCAGGTGATCACCGGGTGTGAGAACTATCCCAGGAAGCCGAACCCAGGCCGAGCCACACATCCGGTGCCAGCAAACCCGACAAGGTCACGGCTAACTCGATCCGCTAACGGCGGGAAGGTGCTGACGGAATAAGTTTGATTAGCGAGGCTAACCAGTTTTGGGGGGAGCCGGAGGGGAGCCAGCAGAGGCAGGAATCAGGCGACGCGGGGCGACATGCTGTCGTGCGGGCCGAGGGTGAAGTAGAAGGTGGC
>PMST01000069.1:737-4500 GCA_003168295.1 Actinomycetota bacterium | reverse complement strand
GGACTCGCTAATGCCAGATATCAATCGGCACCCAGGACACCCATCCCGAGTCCCAACCCGGCGACGAGGAAGATGACGACAGCGTGCAGGCATCCTGAAATGCCAGGTCAGAGGTACAAAACCACGCGGACGGTCGGTGTAACCGCTCCCACCGCCCCCGTCCGTGGGTTTTTCGCCCCCGTCCGTGGACCAAGCCCGGTGCCCACGGACGCATAGCGGACGGCGGCAGCCCGGGATCACGCCTCGAAGTGCGTCCATGCTGGTCAGCGGCATGGACCTCGGCTAGGAGGGACGGGCTGTAAAACCGTCGGCNNNNGGACGTATAGCGGACGGGATCCATGCCCCAGCACGGTCGGTGCGCACCGTCGGCTGTTTCACGGACGGTCACGGACGTCCGATTACCTCCGGTGGCCCTTCTTGTATCTCGCGTGTACCTGCCGTGTACCCGGCGGGAACGATGCAGGTCAGCGCCCTGATGTACCTGGCCGGGAGCAGTCGGCGTACGGCGCGGCGGGAAGGGGCACGCCCGGCGGTACCGGAGGCCGGCCGGGCGCAGGTACATGGCAGGGACAACGTGCGGACGGCTCGGACCCCTGACACTCCGCCCGCTGGGCCGGCGGCAGATGATCAGCGGGTGGGGCGCGTCAGGGCAGCAGCACGAGCTTCCCGTGGGGGCGAGCGCCGAGGCTCGCAGAGACCGCGGTCCGCCACTCGCTGAGTGCAAGCGTCCGGGCGATGGGGATGCGGAACGAGCCCTCTGCCGCGAGTGCCGCGTACTCCGCGAGGAAATCGGAGCTAGGCAGGCCGCCGGTGAGTTCGTCGATGTTGACCCGCGCGCCGAGGCGTCTCGCCTCGTCGTGGTTGCTGATCGTGACCACGCGGCGCGGGTCCCCGGCCAGCGCGATGAGGTCGGGGAGTGTTGCCTCACTCGGCGGAGGGGTATCGAGGACGAAGTCGATCGGACCGCCGGCCAGTTCGCGCACCCGGTCGGGCATCCCGTCGCCGTACGAGGTGACGAGGGCGCCGAAGCTGCGGAGGTCATCGGCGAAGGTCGAGCCAGCCGTCGCGATCACGCGTGCTCCCTGGCGCAGAGCAATCTGGACGGCCGCGAATCCGACCGTGCCGCCGGCGCCGTGGATGAGCAGGGTACCGCCACTCGGAATGCCCATCAGGTCGAGTGTCCACTTCGCCGTGGTGACGGCCATGGTCAGGACCGCGGCGTCGATCGGAGCGAGCCCGGCGGGGATGCGGTGCCAACTGGCGAGAATGGCGGCGTCGGCGGCTCCGGCGCTCGGCTGACCCGTGAAGTCCGGCGCTCCGAAAACGGCGTCGCCGATCGCGACGTCGTCGACGCCGTCGCCCAGTGCGTCGACGGTTCCGGCGGCGTCCAGGCCGACGCCGCGGGGAAGCGTTCCGGGCAGGAACCCTCGGCACAGCTCCCAGTCTGCAGGGTTCAGGCCCACGGCGCTGACCCGGACCCGGATGCGACCCGGGGCGGGGTCAGGGATGTCGACGCGTTCCTCTCGGAGCACGTCGAGTGGTTCGCCGAACTCATGGAAGCGGACGGCTCGGGAGGAAAGGGTGCTCATCGGATCTCCTCGATCAGTCGGTTTAGTGACAGTAACTGACGCTACCACGTTGAGTCAGCCACTGACACAACGTAGAATGAAGTCATGCCGAGAAGTGGGGCCGGAGCCCGCAGCCGCCTGCGCGGCGCTGCGCTCGACCTCTACGAGGTCCGCGGGTATGACGCGACGACCACCGCCCAGATCGCGGAGCGCGCAGGCGTCACCGAACGCACGTACTTCCGACATTTCGCTGACAAGCGAGAGGTGCTCTTCGACGGCGAGCTCGAGCTCCGCACGATCATGATCGATGCGATCGCCGGGGCGCCCGCCGGGGTTGCGCCGCTCGCCCTCGTTCTCCGTTCCTACGAGGCCGCGGTGCCCCTGCTGATCGCAAATCGCCCGCTGGCCGAGCGGCGTGCCAAGGTCATCGCCGTCACCCCCGCCCTGCGCGAGCGCGCGCACGCCAAGACCGACGCCCTTCTCGATGCCGTCGTCCAGGCTCTCACCGCGCGAGGCGTCATCGACGAGACCGCCCGACTGGCCGCGCAGATCGGAAGCGCGGTTTTCGACCGCGCGAGCCGTGCCTGGCGCGAAGACCCGGGCCGCGACCTCGCCGCGCTCATCGCACAGGCGGCAGCCGAGGCGCGGGCGCTCGGCTGAGCCGCTTGATGACGTGGCGCGGGAACTGGCGACGATGACGCACGGCCCGGGCCAATCCCTTCGCCGTCACGGCACACTGCCGCGACACTCGACCTGGCCGGTCGTACTCCCGGAACTCGGCCTTTTTGTCTGACCTGGGACGATGGATGGTTAGAGGTACTACAGGCTACCGTTGCCCGGGCAGCCCCGAGACCTGCACGTGCTGGGAGAACCTGGCGAAGTCCCCGGTGTTCAAGGTGACTACCAGGTCGACTCCATGGACGAGCATCGTGGCGACCACATTCGCGTCATGCACCTGCTTGCCGCTGCTCTTGCTCTCTTCGAGCAGTTCCGCGAGCCGGTCCGCTACCTTCGCGTCCTCCGCCAGCAAGAGCATGCGTGAACGGAAAGCACGCGCGTTGTCTAGTGCGTCAGGCACCGTCAGGCCCAGTCCGTTCAGGGCTGCGGGGCGGGTCGCGACGCTCAGGTACTCACGGATGATCTGGCCGCTCGTGTAGAGGGTCGTGCCCTGCGCGGGCCAGCCATTGATGACGTCGAGTGCCTGCTCGTGCCCGGCGCGGCTCTCGTTCGTGGCGGTCAGCAGGATGTTCGTATCGAGCATCGCCCGAACTGGTGCTGCCACTGGTTAGCGACCGTCCTCCTCGTAGATCGCCTCGCGAGACCAAGTCGATGTTGTCCCGGAGTGAACCGTATGCAGGCTGATCGGGGGCGGCGGCGGCAGGTCGGTCACAGGCTCGGCCGCGGCAGCCTCCAGGATCAGCAGCAGTTCCTGCTGCAGCGAGTGCCCGTGCCTTCTGGCCCGCTCCCGCAAGGCTGATGCCACTGAGCCGGGCACATTGCGAACGTTGAACGCCACCATGGTTCGATGATAGCGCTACTAGTAGCACTCGGCCAGGCCAGACGTGCACTGGGTGCACCAGTGCGTGGCGCGGGACACGGCGTGCATCACTGTCACGTCGCCGTGCACGCCGTCGACGTCCCCTCGTTGCAACTGCCTGACGGTGCGACCGCGGCCTTCCTCGGGTTCAACCTGTTCAGCCATACCCTCGCCAGGGCCGTCCTCGTCCCGGTCTACGAGGCCTGACCGGGCTGTCGCTCACCTGCCACCCGAACAGGAGCAGACCTGATACTTCCGCGGACACTCCCCCGGGCTGCCGTGGGGATGGCGTTGTCGATCAGGACGACGGCGATGGCGGCGGCGGTGGGGAAGGTGTCGGTGTTGAGGACCCGGGTGCGGGCCGACGCACCATCGAGGAGCAGCGCCAGTTGTTCGCCGAGCTGTTCGGGGTTGGCGGCGCCGGCTTCGCGTGCGGTTTCGGCGAACCGCGCGGCGATGGCCTTCTTGTAGTCGCGTGCGTATCGGGGTGCGGGGTGCTGAGGGTCGTGGATTTCGACGGCCGCCGCGATGAAGGGGCACAGCCCGGTCGCGGGCACCTCGAAGGCAGCGAGGAGTCGTTCGCGGGGCGTGAGGTCGGTGCGGTCGAACACTCCGGGCATGACGTCGGGATCGAACCGGCGCAGGTACTCGGCGACGA
>PMST01000069.1:0-726 GCA_003168295.1 Actinomycetota bacterium | reverse complement strand
CGGCCTTGGGGGCCCTTCTCCAACTCCGTCATGCCTCCAGCATAGCCCATTGGGTAACGCCCAGTGTACATAGATTGCGTTCCGGCTGGTCATCCGATACGTTAAGCACACAGTCCGGTTTACATAATGCTCGGACTGGACCGCGAGCCCATCGCATGGACGGAGATTTCGCAAGGTGAGAGCTGGTACCGCGATGCCCAAGGGTGACACCGGGCGACATGTTGTCCAGGCCCGATTCCGGTCACTGCCCGCGAGTCGCCTGCACCCGCTGCTGATGCTCGCGCTCGCCGTCTCCACGGGCATCATCGTGGACGCCGCCGGCTACCTCGGTCTCGACCGGGTCTTCACCGGGAACATGACGGGCAACGTCGCCGTCCCCGGGATGGCGCCGGCCGGCTTCATAGGGGTGTCAATCGCAAGTTAAGTACGCAGACCGGTGTGCATAGCTGTTTCGATATCCATCAATTCAAAGGAGTGATCGTGGGAAAGCTCGATGGCAAGGTAGCGGTGATCACGGGCGGATCAACCGGCATGGCGCTGGCCGGCGCCAAGTTGTTCGTTGACGAAGGAGCGTATGTTTTCATCTCGGGCCGGCGGCAGGAAGCGCTGGACGAGGCCGTCAGGCTGATCGGCCGGAACGTGACCGGCGTGCAGGGCGATGTGGCCAGCCTGGACGATCTGGACCGCTTGTTCGACACAGTCAGGCGGGAAAAGGGCGCGATCGAC
>PMST01000350.1 GCA_003168295.1 Actinomycetota bacterium | reverse complement strand
GCGCCAGAGCGGGCCTGCCGCGGGGAGCTGACGGCGCCGGGCGGACGCTGGATCACATGCCGGTTCGAGGGCCTACCCGGCGGCCCGGAGGCGGCCGAGGGCGCGGGCGAGCTGGCGGCGCAGCCGGTCGCTGTCCTGGGTGAGCTGCCGGCTGCGGGCGCTGGCCGCAACCGCACAGACCGGGTCAGCCAGATGATGCTCACCCGGCGCGGCGAGGCCTGCCTTCCTGGTACCGGGAACTTCCGCGGCGTCTACGACGCCGGATGCCCAGGCCGGGCGCCCGGGCCGCCCGTTCCGGGCATCCGCAAGCTCCTCCGCCGTCTCCCATACGACTATCTCGCCGCAGGAAGCGGCCGACCGGCTGGCCATCCGGGAGCTGGTTGACGCCTACGCCCATTGCGCCGACCGGCGCGACGCCAAGGGCCAGCTGGCCCTGTTCACCGAAGACACCCGCTTCCTGGTGTTCTATGACCTGACTTCCTCCGAACCGTCCCAGGAGCTGCACGGCCGAGAGTCTCTGGCCCCGGTGTTCGACGACCTCAACCAGTACGCCGTCACCATGCATTTCAACGGGCAGAGCACTGTCTCACTAGATGCGGACCGGGCCACCGGCGAGAGCTACTGCCTGGCCCATCACCTTTCGGTCGCCGAAGACGGTCAGCGTACGCTAATGGTGGCTTCCATCCGCTACCTCGATGAATTCGTCAAGCAGAACGGGCAGTGGCTCTTCGCCGAACGCAGGCTGATGGTCAACTGGATTGATACGCGCCCGTCAAAGGCGTGATTTCAGTAACTCTGCTCGCGCAGCTGTCAGATCACCTCCAGCGCCTCGGTTTTGCTCACGGCCCGGCCCAGGGCACCGAGTTCGTGCAGGTCGCCGAACACCTCCAGGCGGATCGACTGGTCCAGGCCGCCCACTCGGACCGGTTCGTAGCCCGCGGCGCGGATCAGGTCTGCGACCTCCTCGCCCGCGGCGTCGTCGTCGGCGGCGTAGAACAGCACCGCGCGCTCGGGCTCCCGCCGGGCGGCCGCGGACAACGTGTCGGCCGACAGCGTGCCGAACGCCTTGACCAGCCGCGCTCCGGCCGGCAGCAGGCCGGCCAGGATCTGGCCCGCGGACTCCTGCGCGCCGATGATCTTCTGGAAGCCGCCCTTGCCGTCGGGTCCCACCGGGTTGGTGGGGTCGATGATCACCTTGCCGGCCAGCCGGTCTCCGTACTGGGCGATGAGTTCCTTGAAGACGTCGAACCAGACCGCGGGCACGAGCACGTCGGCCCGCTCGACCGCCTCGTCGACGCTGACCACCTCGGCGTGCCCGCCGAGGTCGGCCGCGATCTTGCGGGCCGCGTCGGCGTCGCGCCCGGCCAGCAGGAAGTCCTGGCCGCCCGCCGCGAAGCCCGCCGCGAGCCTGCCGCCGATGTTGCCGGTACCGATAATCGCCACCGTGCTGTCTGAAATGGTCACTGTGATCTACCTTCCGTGATGTGGTTTTCCGTGGGTTGAACTTGAACGTTCAGTCAGGTCTTAGATGGGCGCGGTCACCGGGTTGTACGAGAACAAGCCGAGCGTCACGGCGGTCTTCCCGCTGTTGGGACCGGAGGCGGTCGAGCCGTGATGTTGCGTTCCCTGGAAGCGGGCGGCCAGCTGGACGCCGTTGGCGCGCTCTCGGCGCGCCGCCTCGTACCGGGAAAACGCCTCCGCGAGGTCCTGCGACGCGGCGAAGGCACGGCCCAGGATCATTCCGTCCTCGATGGCCATGCAGGCACCCTGACCCAGGTACGGGGTCATCGGGTGGGCCGCGTCGCCCAGCATGGTGACCCGGCCGCGGGTCCAGACCGGCAACGGTTCCCGGTCTCTCAGGCCCCACTTGAACAGATCCGGCCCGGCGATCGCGGCGATGAGCTCGCGCACGGGGTCCGGGAAATCATCGAACAGGCTTCCGAACTCTGGCACCGTGGCCTGGATGGACCACCCCTCGGCCTGCCACTGCGAGGCCTGGGCGTTACCCAGCAAGTTCATCGTGGTCTGATGCCTCAGCGGGTAGTGGATCAACGACCGGCCGGCGCCGACGTAGAGCGCGTAGGGATCCGCGAGGATGGCCGGCGGTACCCGGCTGATGGGAACGAGTGCCCGCAGCGCCACGTGCCCCGTGTACGACGCGTCCTGCCCGCCGAAGACGGCGTTGCGGACCGCCGATGCTCCGCCGTCGGCGCCGACCAGGGCCGGAGCTGCGAAGGCGGTGCCGTCCGAGAAGCGGGCGACGACCTTGTCGTCGTCCTGCTCGAGATAGTCGAAACGGTGATCGAGCGCGATGGCGTCCGGGTCGTTCTTGGTCACGGCCTCGGTCAGCGCCACATGCAGGTCGGCCCGGTGAAGGTTGCAGTAACCGGCGCCGAACTCAGGCGCGAACGAACCCGGGTCAGGTCCCCGCTCCAGCTCCCGGCCGTCGGCTGCGCTGCGGACGAAATAGCGCGGCGTTTCTCCGGCCTGCTCCGCCAGGGCCGAGCCGATCCCGAGAGAATCAAGGGCGCTCATGGCGTTCGGCGTGATGGTCACGCCCGCGCCGATCTCCCGCAAGGCCCGCGCTTGCTCGAAGACGCGCACCGGCACGCCGAAATGCTGGAGGGACAGGGCGGCCGTCAGGCCGCCGATCCCGGCCCCGATGATCGCGACCGGGCCATCAAGGTATTGAGTCACTACACCCTCCGTGCCGAACTCAAGGGACTGCCGGGCTTAGGGAGGCATGCATCTCCCAGATCAGGACCTCGCTGGTCTCGGCCGCGGTGAGGCGATGCTCTCCGGCCGCCGTCAGGCGGGCCGAGTCCCCGGCGTCCAGCGCGCCTTCCGCTTCGAGGTCCATCCGGCCCCGCGCCAGGTAGACGTGCGCGAACGGCGCATCCGGGATCGTGACGCTTTCGCCGGGGTGCAGGCGCGCGACGTGCAGGGCGGCGTACCGGTTGCGGATGCGGATCGCCGCCTGGTCACGGTGCCGCGCCATCCCCGACGCCACCACCGCCAGCCGGCCCTGAAGGTCGGATGGGGCCAGCTCGAGCTGCTCGTATCCGGGTGCTACCTCGGGCTCATCCGGGACCACCCACATCTGGATCAGGTCCAACGGTCGCTCGGTGCCCGGATTGACGGCCGAAAGGTCGTTCTTCTCCGAGTGCCGGATGCCGGTGCCGGCGGTCATCCGCTGGGCCAGGTTGGGATAGATCAGGCCGGCGTGACCCTCTGAGTCCTGATGAACCAGCGAGCCGTCCAGCACCCAGGTCACGATCTCCATGTTGCGGTGCGGATGGGTCTCGAACCCGGATCGGGGCGCGATGGTGTCGTGGTTGCTGACGACGAGCACGCCGTGATGGGTATCGGCACCCAGCGGGTTGATTCCCGTGTCGAACGAGTGGCGTCCGTGCAGCCACCCGATCTGGGTCTGATGGCGATCCGCGCCGCGGCGGATGCTCACGCCCGGCCGAGCGACCGAGGATGTACGCATACAGGCTCCTCCTTCAATCACTTGATACATCAAGTAAAACCATGTAATCACAGCGAGCAGGTTTGTCAAGGCTGAGTCACTGCTAGGCCAGATCCTGACGATGCTCTGCTGTGGGGCTGCCGGGAATACACCGAGAAGACTTGACCGTTCAAGTCATTGCACCTTAGCATTTGCTTGAACAGTCAAGTAAAACTCCAGGTCATCGGAGGACCAGACATGTCTTTGTTCCGGCTCGACGCCAGCATCCGCGTCGAAGGTTCCCACAGCCGCGCCATCGCCGACATCGTCGAGCAGGAGTGGCGCGACGCCCACCCAGGCGAGTCCGTCATCCGCCGTCACGTCGGCGTCGATCCGATCCCGGCCACGGCGTGGGCCACCGCCGTCTACGCCGGCCGGACGCCCGAGGAGTCACGCACGGATGAGCAGCAGGCCGCGCTGGCGCTCGCCGCGACCCTGACCGACGAACTCGTCGCGGCCGATGCGCTGCTGTTCGCCGTGCCGCTCTACAACTTCGGTGTCTCGCAGCACTTCAAGACCTGGGTCGACATGGTCATCACCGACCCGCGCATGGCCGCAGGCACCCAGCCCATCCTGGCCGGCAAGCCCGCCGTTCTCGTGACCGTGCGCGGCGGCAACTACCGCGCAGGAACCCCCCGGGAGGGATGGGACCACGCGACCGGATGGATGCGCCGCATCCTCGCCGACGTGTGGCACCTCGACCTGAAGGTCGTCGAGGCCGAGTTCACCCTGGTCGGCGTCAATCCCGCCCTGGACCAGTTCACCGATCTCGCCCGCGAGCTGCGCCAGGAGGCCGAAGAGCAGGCCCGCCGCCACGGCGGCGAGCTCGGCGCCGCGACCGCCGCGGCCCTGGTGGCCTGAAGCGCGCCTGTGCCCGCAGACCCACGTCTTAGCATGGGTTCGTGACGAGCGACCAATGGAAGAACGCGCCCCGCGGCCTAGGCTCGGCTGATAATGAGCGCTGAAACTGACTCCGCAAGGTCCGCCGCAGAGGATGCCGCGGCGGCGCCGCTTGACCTACTACTCGGCGATGCGGCCACCG
This sequence comes from Actinomycetota bacterium, assembly GCA_003168295.1. The sequence goes on along the minus strand of PMST01000350.1, from coordinate 838 downwards.
GCGTGCTGCGCCGGATGAACCCCGGCGGCTCTGGCCTGCGCCTGGCCGCATCCCTGGCGGCCAAGCCGCGGCTAGTCGCCGGGCGAGGAAGCCAGCTGGCCGGCGAGCTCGCCCGCATCGCCGTGGGCCGCTCCGAGGTACAGCCGTCCCGCCGGGACCGTCGGTTCACCGACCCGGGCTGGACGGGCAACCCGCTGCTGCGCCGCACGATGCAGGCCTACCTGGCCACCGCGGAGAGCGTAGAAGGCGTGGTGGCCGAGGCCGGCCTGGACGAGCGCGACTCCGAACGGGTCGGCTTCATGCTGACCAACCTGATTGACGCGCTGGCCCCGAGCAACAACCCGCTGCTGAACCCGGCGGCGGTCAAGGCCGCGCTCGACACCGGCGGCAGCAGCGCCGTGACCGGCCTGCGGCATTTCCTCTCCGACATGGCGGTTCCGCCGCGGGTGCCGACCATGGTCGAGCCGGACGCTTTCGAAGTCGGGGTGGACCTGGCCGTCACGCCCGGGTCGGTGGTCCTGCGCACCCCGGAGTTCGAGCTGATCCAGTACCGCCCGGTCACGGCCGCGGTCCGGCAGGTCCCGGTGGTGATCATCCCGCCGGTGATCAACAAGTTCTACGTGATGGACCTGGCCCCCGGCCGGAGCATGGTGGAGTACCTGGTCGGCCAGGGCCTGCAGGTATTCATGGTCTCCTGGCGCAACCCGGACGCCCGGAACGCCAAGTGGGATATCAACACCTACGGTCAGGCCATCCTGGACGCCATGGACGCGACCGAACGGATCACCGGGAGCCACCAGACCGCGCTCACCGGGACCTGCTCCGGCGGCATCATCGC
>PMST01000119.1 GCA_003168295.1 Actinomycetota bacterium | reverse complement strand
GTCGGCTCTGTAGTTGACCTTTCAACTACTAAACACGTTCGTAGCACTAGATCTGTTCATCGCCCCGTGCTCGCCGCGCCAGCACTTCTGCGGCCGGCCCGCCTCGGCGTCGCCGCGCAACTGGCCGCGCAGCGCCACAGCCCGCCGGCTCGCCGCGAAAGCCTGCCCCTCGGCATCACCCGAAGCCGTGCAGCCCCGCGAGTGGCTGCTTGCCCTGGCGGGTGACATGCCGGGCGACAGCCACCGTAATCACCGGACGTGGCGCCGAGCGCCGGCACGACCCGCCGGATCCGCCGTTACGGGCGCCGCCGAGAAGCGACGACCGGGCTGACGGAGCGCAGAACCGGACGTTCGCATCGTGATGCGGCCTGCCGATCGGGCACATCGAGGCGGCCGGGCGCTTGCCATCCACTCCCCGAGCCGGTCTAGGACCGCGGCACACTCAGCGATGAGGTACCGAGGCGGACAGCGTGCCGGCCGCGGTCCGCATCTCCTCGGCGGTCTGGCTCCGTGCTGAGCTACCCGCCAGCGGCGGTTCATTGCCGGAACCGGGATCGGCGGCGAATACGCCGCCATCAACTCGGCGGCCGACGAGATGACCCCGGCGAAGTACCGGGCCGCGTGGACATCGGCGTCAACGGCACGTACTGGGCCGGACCATTATCGGCACACTCGCGGTGCTGCTCGAGACCCAGTACTTCGCCGGCCTTCCAGGCCCTCCCTGGCGGGCGGCGCTAGCTGAGCCGATCCCGGGCCGCGACCGATGAACCCAGGCGACTGCAGGGCGATGGACAACGCCGACCGCCAGGGATGACCGAACAGGTAACGCTGGTCCGGCCCCGGCACCGAACGCAGGCACAGAATGTTCGGATCTGGACGGCCATTGTCTTGACCGAAACCAGGCCGAAGTCCGTGAGATAACCAGCGGATCTCGTGCGACGACCTCGACCAGCGACCGTGACACTGCGCGACAGCCAATCCGGAGTGTAGGCGAACTTATCGACTATGCGCTGGTCATCTGGTGAGAGTAGCGAGCATGCCTTGAGTGCCAGATCACCCGGTTCTGGTGTTCCATCACCCCGGTGTATCAGCACATTGCCTGGGTGTGAGCGCGCCAGAGGCATGTTGCTGAATGATGGCAGCGTCAGCGAGTTGCTCGGGGGGATCGTTGAGGGAATCGTGCGAATGTCGCCCTCATTCCGCATTTTCCTGCGTCGGTCTTTGAGTGCCAGCTCTGGCTCGCCCAGGTTCCGGTGCGGACCGGGTCAGGACTGCGGCCCGTCGCGACGGAGCCCTAGCGCGACGGCGGCGGCGGCGATGAGCACGATGACGGCGATGACGCGGTAGCCGGCTGCCATGGCGTCGGTGAAGGCGCTGACGGCCTGGGTGCGGGTGCTGGTCCCGAGTTGTTGCGCGGCGCTGAGTGCCTGGGAGATGGAGCTGGCGTGCCCTCGAAGGGATACCGGCAGGGCGCGGGTGAAGTGGCTGGCGAGGACGGTGCCGACGACGGCGACTCCGAGGGCGCTGCCGATTTCGCGGGCGGCGCTGTTGAGTCCCGATCCCATGCCGGCGCGGGCTGACGGGAGCGAGGTCATGATGCCTGCGGAGAGGGCGGGCACGCTGAGCCCCATCCCGGTGGAGATGGCCAGGAGCGCCAGGCCGTAGGGCGGGTAGCCCGTCGCGGAGGTGACGAGGGACAGCGCCGCGAGACCGGCGGCGATGAGGGCCAGGCCGCCGGCGACGGCGGTGCGGGTGCCGATTCGCCGGGCGATCGCGATGCTGCGGCGGCTGATCACGATAATCCCGATGGGTAGCGGCAGGATGGCCAGGCCGGTGACGAATGGGGAGTCTCCCCGGGCGTACTGGAGGTACTGGGCGTTGACGAAGAACAGCGCGAACAGGCCGAAGAAGACAGCCGCCACGCCGATCGTCCCGGTCCGCAGCCTGGAAATGGCGAAATCCCGCGGATCGAGCACCGGGTGAGCGGCTCGCAGGGCGTGCGTGATGAACGCAGCGGCCAGCAGCGCCGCGGCGGCGAACGAGCCCAGCACGAGCGCGGAGATCCAGCCGCAGTCCGGGCCTTCGATGATGCCGAACAGGAGCGCGGAGACGGTGGCGGTGAGCAGGGCCGCACCGATCAGGTCAAGGCTGGCGGGATGCCGCTCACCGGGCGGCGCGACTCGGGCCACCGCGACAGCCAGCAGCACCGCTAGTGGCCCGATGACCAGGAACAGTGCCTGCCAGGGCAGCCACTGCAGGATGAGGCCGCCGCCGAGGGTGCCCAGGGCCCCGGCTGCGCCTGTCGCGCCGGTCCAGGTCGCGATGGCGCGGGGCTTGCGCTCGGGTGGCGTGACCTGCAGGAGCAGCGACAAGGTGGCGGGCATGACCAGGGCAGCGCCCAGACCAGTCACCACCCGCCCGGCCAGCAGCACCGTGACATCTGGCGCCGCAGCCGATGACAGGCAGCCGGCCGCGAAAACTCCCAGGCCAGCCAGGAGCACGCCCTTGCGGCCGACCCGGTCACCGAGCGCCCCGGAAGGGATGAGCAGGCAGCCGAACACCAGGATGTAGGCATCCACGATCCACAACAGCTCGGTGGAGCTCGGGTGCAGCGCGCTGCCAGACAATTTCGGCAGGGCCAGGTTGACCGCGGCAACCATCGCGACCACCACCACCACGCACGCCGACATCAGCGCGGGCATCGCCCGCCACGGCCCCGAGCGGACAGAGCCGGGACTGCGGGCAGAGCCGGGACTGCGGACAGAGTTAGGAGCGTGGATAGACATGACAAGTTCTCCTTGGTCAGCCACGGCCCCCGCTGAGGCGCGCGGTGAATCAGGTGGCCTGCCAGCAGGCCACCGCAACCGTGGGTAGCTGGGAGGTTCCTAGAGCCCGTGCCGGCGATCGCCGGGCACGGCCTGGGTGACGCGGGCCTCCATCGCGGCGGAGAACGCGCCGTCAGCGGCGTCGTGGTCCTCTACCGCGCGTTCGGCGTCCTCTTGCACCAGGCCGGCGTTGATGGCGATCGCCGCCGCGGATCCGGCGCCGGCCGAGGTGATCACCTGGGCGCGCGGATCGACGACGTTGCCGGCCGCCCACACACCAGGTGCGCTGGTCCGGCCGGTGGCATCGACAGTGACGAAGCCAGCCTCATTGACCTGGCAGCCCAGACCGGTCAGAAGACCATCGGCGTGAGGCACGTTGCCGGGCCGGATGAACACCGCTGTCCGCGGAATCACCCGGCCATCGGCCAGCTCGACACCGGTCAACCGGTCGGCCTGGACCACCAGCCGCGCGACCTCACCGCCGACGACCCGAACCCCGCGTGTCTCCAGCTGCACGCGCTCGGCTGCGGTCAGGTCGTAGGTGTGGACGAAGAAGGCCACGTCGTCGGACCACTGCCGCACCAGCAGCGCATGCTGTGCCGAGCCGGGCTGGGTGCCCAGAACCCCGATGGGCTGGTCCCGGACCTCCCACCCGTGGCAGTACGGGCAGTGCAGGAGATCCCGGCCCCACCGCTGCCGGACCCCGGGGATGTCCGGCAGCTCGTCGCGGACCCCGGTCGCGACCAGGATCCGCCGCGCCCTCAGCACCTGGCCGCCGGCCAGGCGAACGACGAACCCGGCCTCGATCCCCACCACCTGATCCTCGGCCAGCTCCACGCCGTAGCCGGCCACCTCGGCCCGTCCCGCGGCCAGCAAGCCGGCCGGCGGCATCCCGTCACGGGACAAGAACCCCTGCATGTGAGCCGCGGGGGCGTTGCGAGGCGCTCCGGCATCGACCACGGCGACCCGGCGCCGCGCCCGGCCCAGGACCAGAGCCGCACTCAGGCCGGCCGCTCCGCCGCCGACCACCACCACGTCATAGACCGTCGCCTCCATGGCGATCACCTCCACCGCCAGAGTCCGTCAGCTCACGCAGATCTGACAACTTCCGTTGCCGTTTCCGGGAACCGGTGGTGGACTGACGGCATGGAGAACTCGCCAGCAATCGGCGCCGCCCTGGCCGAAGTCGGTCCCCGCCTGAAGCGGGCGCGAGCCCAGCGGGGCATCACCCTGACCGAGCTGGCCGCCGCGACCGGGATCTCCAAGAGCACCCTGTCCCGGCTGGAAACCGGCCAGCGCAGGCCCAGCCTCGAGCTGCTCCTGCCGATCGCGCAAGCTCACCGGATCCCCCTGGACGAACTGGTCGGCGCACCCGAGGTCGGCGACCCCCGGGTCCCGTTCACCCCACGACACCGCAACGGCCGCACCGTCGTCCCGCTCACCCGACAGCCAGGCGGTCCGCATGCCTGGAAAGTGATCATCCCGCCCGGACGCGGCGAGCCCGAGCTTCGCACCCATGAGGGTTACGAATGGCTCTACGTGCTAGCCGGGCAGATGCGGCTGATCCTGGCCGGCCACGACATCACCATGGGACCCGGCGAAGCCGCCGAGTTCGACACCCGGCTCCCGCACTGGTTCGGACCCGCAGGCGACCAGCCCGTCGAGATCCTCAGCCTGTTCGGCCAGCAAGGCGAACGCATCCACGTCCGCGCCGCACCACGCGGCCAGAGCAACACATGATCAGCCAGGCAACCGCAGCCCCCGCCGGCCGGCTGAGCAGCCGGGGCGGGGAAATACGGGAGCATCACACCGCTACTGGCAGGGCAGTCGGTGAGCGCCGACACGGCGACCTACCCGGCGCCAGCCCACGCACAGATTAATCGTTATGGGAGGCCATGAATGCCGCGCGTACGCGCTTGCGATACGCGCCGAACGGCGGTTCACGTGCG
>PMST01000164.1 GCA_003168295.1 Actinomycetota bacterium | reverse complement strand
GTGCCCCAGGTCCATCCGATCAACTCCTCGGGCAATACTCTAATGTGTCTTAAAAACCTGGAGCGTTCCCGGCCAGCGGAGGAGTACCGGCCAGCGGGGGAGTCCACGTGGCGGCAGGGGAGTCATCGTGACCGAGAAGCTCATCAGCGACGGCATGGCGTTGCTTGACCTGGACGCCGACGGCGTGGGTCACCTGCGGCTGAACCGGCCCGAGGCGTCTAACGGCATGAACGTGCCGTTCCTGCGGGCGCTCTACGACGCCGTGATGGCCGCGCACGGCGAGCCTCGGCTCCGGGTGCTCCTGCTGACGGGCGAGGGACCGAACTTCTGCGCGGGCGGGGACGTGAAAACCTTCGCCAGCCAGGGTGCCGCACTGCCCGATTACCTGCGTGAGGCCACCTCCTGGCTGCAGACCTGCGTCCAGGGGCTGCTGTCCCTGCAGGTACCGGTGATCGCGTCAGTGCATGGTTACGCGGCGGGCGGCGGCGGGTTCGGGCTGGTCTGCGCCAGCGACATCGTCGTCGCGGGGGAGTCGGCCAGGTTCCTGGCCGGGGCGACCAGGGTCGGCATGGCGCCGGACGCGGGCGTGTCGGTGACCCTCCCGCTGCTCGTCGGGCTGCGCAAGGCCATGGAGATCATCTTGACCAACCCGGTGCTGACGGCGGCTGAGGCCCTGCAGGCCGGCCTGATTACCCGGGTCGTTCCGGACGATGCCCTGGCCGCCGAGTCGCTGGCCCTGGCCCGGTCCCTCGCCAGCGGCGCGACCAGGGCGCTGGGCGCGGCCAAGCGGCTGGTCTGGTCGGGACTGGGCGCCCGGGTCGAAGCCCAGCTGCCCGAGGAGGCGCGCACCGTGTCCGAGCTGTCCGGCACCGCGGACGCCCGGGAGGGACTGGCCGCCGTCATCGAACGGCGCGAACCGCGCTTTCGTGGCCGCTAGCGGTCGAGGCCCGTATCTATTGCCGTGTGGCGGCAAGCCGGGGTATGTAGCAGGTGGACCTCAGCCCGACATAAGTCTGCGGCTGGCCCGAGGGAGCGGGTCGTGACCGTGGTGGCAACGCTAGGGGTTCTTACTGTTGCGTCGTTCGGCGTGTCGTGGAAGCAAAATCATGTTCTATTTGGCAGTGTTATGGTATGCATCTGATAGAACAGGTGATCGTAGCGGACGGTGCCGGATGAGCGGGTCGCTGCGCCCGGTCGTGGCCCCGTTCGTAGCGGCTGCGCCGGTCGGCGCGCGGGTGCGGACCCGGCTGCGGGTGTCCGGGCAGGACGAGGCGGTACTGCGGGTCGTCGGCAGGCACCTGGGGTCGCTGGCCGGGCGTGACCTGGCCGCGCGGTGCTCCGAAGGATGGTTGGACGCGCAGGGGAAGGCCGCGTCCCGGGCGCGGCGCAAGCGGGCGCTGACGGAGGAGTCATCGTCGCGGTGGGCCGGGGCGATCACCCGGACCACCGAGGACCAGGTCCGGCTGGCCGGGCAGAACCTGCGGGCCGAGGCGTCGGGGCTGCGGGCCCGGATCGGCGGGATCGAGGCGCGGCTGGCGGTACCGGCGGGCGGGAAGGCCGACCGGGTCCGCGGGTATGCGAGCGGGGCGGAGCGGCACGCCAAGCTGGTCCGCCTGCAGGTGCTGCGAGCCCGGCTGGCCGCAGTGGAGCGGCGGATGGCGGCGGGGCGGGTGCGGGTGGTGCGGGGCGGGAAGGCGCTGTTGCGCAAGCGCGGGAACCTGGTCGGCGCCGGGCTCACCCAGGCACAGTGGCGGGGCCAGTGGGAGGCAGCCAGGCTCTTCCTGACCGCCGACGGGGAGAAGGACAAGCCGTGGGGTAACGAGACCCTGCGCTGGCACCCCGACGAGGGCTGGCTGGAAATCAAGCTGCCCGGGCCGCTGGCGCATCTGGCGAACGAGCCGCACAGCCGGTACCGGCTGTCGTGCCCGGTTGCCTTTGCTTACCGAGGCAGCGAGGTCGCCGCTCAGGCGGCTACCGGGGCGGTGCGGTATGACATCAGCTGGGACCCTGTGCGCGGCCGGTGGTATCTGGACGCGTCGTGGCAGGCCGCCCCGTCACTGACGCCGTCCCTGGAGGAGTTGAGGGCGTTCCCGGTGCTGGCCGCGGACCTGAATCACGGGCACTTGGCCGCGTGGGTGGTGAACCCGGCCGGGCCGCCGGTGACGATCCCGCTGGTCCTGGCCAGGTTGCTGGCCCCGCAGCGTGACGGGCGGCTGCGCGGCCCCATCAGCTCCCTGATCGGGCTGGCGCGTCAGCGCGGTTGCCGGGCGATCGTGATCGAGGACCTGGACTTCGCTGATGTCCGCGAACAGGGACGCGAGCGGCACGGCAGCCGGCCCTCGCGCGGCCGCCGCGGCCGCCGCTACCGGGCCCTGGTCTCCGGCCTGCCGACCGGCCGGTTCCGGGACCGGCTGGTCCAGATGGCCGCCAACGCAGGCTTGGCGATCATCGCCGTCGACCCGGCTTACACCTCCCGGTGGGGAGCCGAGCACTGGCTCGGCCCGCTGCGGGAACGAGTTTCTCCGGTCCCCGCCAGCGGCCATCATGCGGCCGCGGTGGTGATCGGCCGGCGTGCGCTCGGCCACCGGGCGCGGCGACGGGCCGGCGTGACCGGCGGCGGCCAGCGGACCAGCCGCCGGAGAGCTGCCCCCCGAGCACCCGCGGCCACCCGCACCACCAGGGACGGCAGGCCCCGCCAGGCCCATCGGCAGCCACCATGGTGGCGTAAGACCGCGACGGCCGCACGGACACGCCCGCCCGATCAGGCAGCCCAGGACCGTCCGGGGCCGCCGGCTAGCCAGGATCATCTCCTGCCAGTTCAATAGGAACGGTGATCAGCGCCTTGTCCCCGCACGCGCACCGGGACGTCGGGCGGGAGGACCGGCACAGCTCGCGGCTAACCCTGCTCGCCGGCGCGCAGGTGCGGGTGGTGGACCCGGCCACCGGCCAGGACGCCGCCGCCGGCCAGCCCGGTGAGTTCTGGTTCCGGTCGGCGCAGCGGATGAGGGGCTACTTGAACAGGCCGGATGACACCGCCCAGGCGGTCACCGAGGACGGCTGGCTGCGCAGCGGCGATGTCGGGCATGCCGGCGACGGCGGGTTCCTGTTCATCTGCGACCGGGTCAAGGACATGATCATCACGGGCGGGGAGAACGTCTACTCACCCGAGGTCGAGCAGGCCGTGGCTGAGCACCCGGCGGTGGCCGAGGTGGCGGTGATAGGCATTCCCGATGACCACTGGGGCGAGACCGTCAAGGCGATGGTGGCTCTGCGGCCCGGCCACCAGGCGACGGAGCAGGAGATCATCGGATTCGCCCGGGAGCATCTGGCTCACTACAAATGCCCGCGCACTGTCGACATCATCGACGCGCTGCCGCGTAATCCCAGCGGAAAGGTGCTCAAGCGCACGCTCCGGGCCCCGTTCTGGAAAGGACACGACCGGCAGATCTGACCGCGGTACCTGCGGACCCTGGCCGCAGCCTAGAAGGCCGGGGGAGGCAGGTCCGACGGCGGCCCGAGGAAGCTCCCTCGTGACTCTTCGAGCCAGTCCTGGACCGGGCGGGGATCGGCGCCGGTCACCTCGCGCACGTCGGCCGTCACCGTGGCCGCGCCGCCGTGCCGGATCCACTCGAACAGCTCAACGGTGCCGTCGGTGTCCCAGCGGCTCAGCCCGCTCGCCAGGAGGAGCTTTCGCAGCTGCTCAGCGGGCTGGCTCTTGTAGTCGACCTGCCGCGCGAACACAGCCGAGATGCGCGCCGCCACGTCCGCGTACCCGAGCGCCTCCGGGCCGGTCAGCACGTAGGTCGCGCCGTCATGGCCGTCGCTGGTGAGGACCTTGGCCGCGACCGCGGCCACGTCGGTGACCGACACGAACCCGACCCGGCCATGGCCCGCGGGCGCGGCAATGACTCCGTCCTCGCGGATGGTCTCCGCGGCGGCCAGCAAGTCCTCCATATAGATCGAGGGAGCAAGGTAGGTAACCGGAAGCCCGGTCGCGGCCAAGTGCATGGCGACATCTCGGTGGCTGCGCATGAAACGCACCTCGCAGTCGGGATCGGCGAAGCCGTCCGCTGCGATCTTGACGATGTGCGGGCGGTGGCCAGCGGCTACGAGCGCGTCGATGAACACCGTCTCGAGCACGGCTTGCTCCTCATCCGCCGGGCTCAGCAGGAAGACCCGGTCGAATCCCCGCAAGACCTCGGCCGGCGGCGGATCGTCGAAGCTCGCTACTACATGCGCCGGCGTACCCGGCAGGTCGGCGGCCTTCGCCTCCACCCGCACCATCGCGGTGGTGTCAGCGCCCGCATCGGCCAGTGCCTCCAGGACGCGGTAGCCCACCCGCCCGGTCGCTCCAGTCACCAGAATCATGCTGTGCCCCTTTCAGGGTGCTGCGGGACACCGGGTGGTACCGCGCCGCCACCGCTCGTTGTGCCCCGCGCCGCTCCCGCGACTATCCTGCCAGCCCCGCGAACGGAGGCCCGCTGAGCCCACCCTCGAACCCCCTCCAACCGGGGGTGTGGGCCACCCGTCGGGTGCGGGACCTTCATTCACGGCGTTGCGGGCTTGACATTATGCAGGTAAATACCTGCATAATGTTCTGTGGCCACCGAGGCTAATAAGGTCTTCAAGGCGCTGGCCGACCCGACCCGGCGGTCCCTGCTTGACCGCCTGCACCAGCGCAACGGGCAGACGCTCGGCGAACTGTGCGGCCAGCTCGGCATGGCGCGCCAGTCGGTCACCCAGCACATTTCTGTCCTGGAGGCCGCCAACCTGGTGAGCACCGTCTGGCGGGGACGGGAAAAGCTGCATTACCTGAACCCGGTGCCGCTCCACGACATCGGTGACCGGTGGATCGGAAAGTTCGAGCGTCCGCGGCACCGGACGCTCAGCAGCATGAAGCGACGAGTAGAGGAGCACGGCATGGCCGGCAGGCCGGAGTATGTGTACGTCACCTATATCCACGCCACGCCCGAGCAGGTCTGGCACGCGCTGACCGACGCGGACCTGACCGCCTCCTACTGGGGCCACAGCAACGTCTCGGACTGGCAGCCTGGCTCCCGGTGGGAGCACCAGCGCACGGACGGCTCTGGTATCGCCGATGTCGCCGGGACCGTCGTGCAGACGGACCCTCCCCGACGGCTGGTGATGACCTTCGATCCACCAGGCGATCCATCCGGCCAGCCGCCCGCCGGATCGTCAACGGTGACGTTCGAGATCGAGCCCTACCACGACATCGTCCGGGTCACGGTCATCCACGAGAACCTCGCCGGCCAGGACGCTTACCGCGCGGTCTCGGCCGGGTGGCCTGCTGTCCTGGCCAACCTGAAGTCCCTCCTGGAGACCGGGCACGTCTTGCCGCAGCCGCCCTGGGAGATGCATGCCGATCTCCGCGCCGCGCAGATGGCACGCAACGATCCACGCTGACCAGGCCGCGGCCGGCTTGCCGTCAGGGTGGCGATGGCGGTCCGGCGAGTTGCGCGGGCGTGGTGCCGTCGCTGATGGTGAGCTCGTCGAACCAGCCGCATCGCGGGTTTCCCGGCGGCCGGTCGAAGCGGCTGACGTATGGCTTGAGGTCCACGACGGGCGTGCCGTCCAGGAGATCGACGCCGGCGAACACCACAGCCTGGCCGGTCACCTCGAGAAGCTGGATGAGGCTGAGCCCGATCGGGTTGATCCGCCGCGGTCCGCGGGTGGCGAAAATTCCCATCGTGCGCTGCTGGCGGCGGAGCAGGAACGGGATCTGCCGCAGCGGTGCGTCCCCGCCACGGTCCCGCGGGCGGTGCAGCCAGCTGAACATCCAGGCGTAGTCGAAGTCCGCGAGCCCGTCCAGGCCGTCCCGGTACGGCTCGGCGATCTCGATCGTGCCGTGCTCGGCGCGGTTGAGGCCGGCCTGGATCGGCGTGCTCTCCAGGTCCTGGCGGCTGCTGCGGACCACTCCGATCACCGGCATGGGGACGGTCAGTTCCATGTTCCTTATGCTGTCACTGGTTCCGGCAAGATCGAGCCCGCCCCGGCCGCGGGTTCGGCGAACCCGCGGGATCAACGCACGACGATGCTGGAGGCCAGATGGCTGACGTGGCGCCTGCCGTTCTTATCACCGGTGCGACCTCCGGTCTGGGCCGTTACCTGGCCCGGCAGCTGGCGGGCTCCGGCTGGCAGGTGCTGGCACACGGACGCGATCCGGCCCGGGTAGCTGACCTTTGCGCCGAGCTGGGCGGTACCCGTGGCTTTGTCGCCGACCTGGCCTCGCTCGGCGACGTGCGGGACCTGGCGGCCCGGATCACGGCGGGAGCGCCCCGGGTTGATGTGCTGGTGAACAACGCGGCGGTCGGCTTCGGCGCGCCGGGCGAAGGACGGCAGGTCAGCGCGGACGGCCACGAGCTGCGGTTCGCCGTCAACTATCTCGCGCCGGTCCTGCTCACCAGGCTGCTCGTGCCGTTGCTGACCGCCTCGGCGCCGTCCAGGGTTGTCAACGTGGGCTCGATCGGCCAGGCCGCGTTCGACCCGGCCGATGCCGAGTTCGAGCACGGGTACCAGGGAGTGGAGGCCTACCGGAGGTCTAAGCTCGCGCTGGCCGCTTTCAGCTTCGACCTGGCCGGTGAGCTTGAGGCGGCCAAGGTGACGGTGAACTGCTCACACCCGGCGACCTTGATGAACACCGCGATGGTCATCCGTAGCGGGATCACCCCGGTCTCCACCCTCGAGCAGGGAGGTGAGGCGACGATGCGGCTCATTACCGATCCGGCCCTGGACGGAGTCACCGGGCGGTTCTTCGACGGGCTCAAGATCGCGCGCGCCCGGCCCGAGGCCTACGACCCGCAGTTCCGCGCCAAGCTCCGCGAGGTCACCGACCGGATGCTCGGGGACGCGGCGTCCTCGTCCGGCTAGCGGTTCACTGTGACCGGCCATCCCGCGCCTTGATGTCGCAGAACCCCCCGGGCGCGGCAGAATGCTGGCATGGCTTCGTATTCTGTGAACCCGGACGCCGTCAAGCAAGCCCAGCGGCTCATCGACAGCCGCCAGTACGTGCTCGACAGCGACTGGGGGGAGATTCAGCCTAAGGCCAGCGAGCAGAACGCCTTCCTGGAGCGTCATTCCTGGGAGGAGTACGGCCGGTGGCATCTCGGGCTTACCGACGGCGCCACTGACCAGACCAAGGCCAGGTACGCGTTCGTCTACGGGGACTTCCGGCGCGTCCACCGCATGGGCATTATCGCCTGCATGTACCGGGCGGCCGAGTGGCGGCACAAGGAGGTCGAGCTCGCCGCCCACGAGCTCCTGCAGCGCCTGGATAAGCTCGCCTCATGAGCCAGGAGCAGGGGGCCGGTTCAAGCGTGGACGTCTGAGCGTCGCGGTCCGGGCCAGGATTGACGCGTCCCACCGGGAACCATCATGTAAGCGGTAACATCAGGTATGTAACCGCTTAGATAGGTACTCTCGGCGCTTGCGCTCATACGATCCATGACGCCGGCTGTTCAGGAGGCCGCCCACGGGAAGCGACCGGCCGACCGGATTCGGCAGTTCTCCGGCCTCCACTCTCTACGATGTGGCGCGTGAGGCCGGAGTCTCCACCGCGACAGTTTCCCGGGTTGTTCACGGGCACGATGGGATCCGCCCGGCGACCCGGCAGCGCGTGCTCAAGGTCATCGAGGCGCTCGGCTACATACCCGACGGCGCGGCCCAGAGCATGGCCCGGCACCGCAAGGAAGTGATCGGGCTCATCGCGGTGGAAAGCCGCAGCCCCGACACCGATGTCGAGCAAGAGGGCCTGCTGTTCATCGAAGAAGTCTTGCGCGGCGTCGAGTTCTCGCTGAGCAAGATCGAATGGTCGCTGCTGATTTCCCTGCTGAGCGGCGATGATCCCGCGGCCGCTTTCCGGCGGATACAGAAGGTCTCCGCCAAGGTCGACGGGCTGCTCATCATCGAGGGCATTATCAGCTCGGAGCAGCTGGCGCTGCTGGCGGTGCGCACCCCGATCGTGCTGATCGCCGGCCCGCCGGATGAACCCCACACCGATGTCATCAGCGCCGACAACCGGGCCGGGACCAGAGCCCTGGTCAGCCATCTGGTCGAGCAGCACGGCCGGACCAGGCTGTTCGCCATAGCCGGGCCGCCCGAGGCCCCGGACGCGCGCGAACGGCGCAGCACTCTAACGGAGGCTCTGGCGGACTATCCGGGGACGAGGCTGGCGGGTTCGTTCGAGGGCCGGTTCGCCGCGATGAGCGGCCAGCTCGCCGTGCGCGACATCCTGACCTGGCCCCGGTCGGAATTGCCCGATGCGATCGTCTGCGCCAACGACCAGATGGCGATCGGGGCCATCCGCGAGCTGCAGATGGCCGGGATACGGGTTCCGGCCGACGTCGCTGTCGTCGGCTTCGACGACATGCACGCCGGTACCCTGGTCGCGCCGCCGCTGACCACGGTCCGCCAGCCGATGCGCCTGCTCGGCGAGCGCGCCTGCTCCCGCTTGCTGGAACGGATCGCCGATCCGGCCCTGCCCCGTCACGTCGAGCGGCTGCCCATCGAGCTCGTCATCAGGGAGAGCTGCGGCTGCGGGCATCAGGGCGCGGCTCAGTAGATCGCCGGTATCGCCGGGAGCGGACCGTCTGGTTCCCGGCCGAGGCCGCGGCCATCGGCCCGGCCGAGTAGCCAGGCCAGCAGTTCCGGCTCGGACCCGGTCACGGTGACGTCCGCGGGCCTGGCATCGCCGATGGTGAAAACACCGCCGCCGTCGCGGCTGGCCAGCCGCAGGGCAGTTACCCCGTCGCGCTGGCTGAGGCTGCTGGCCAGGAGCGTGAGCATGTCGGCCACGAAGGGGCGCGGCCAGTCCTCGGGCGTGAAGCCGAGGTCGAGATCGACATGGTGGATGAGCACCTCGGCCAGCCTGGAGGGCAGGATGACGTCCGCAGGACGTTCCTGGCCGCCGGTGTAGCGGACGACGCGCCGCCAGGCCCGCGGCGGCATGCCGGTGGCCGCTTCCTCCAGGGCCGCCGCTGTCCGCCGGACGTCTTCGGCCAGGACCCCGGCGGGCCGGCCGGCCCCGGCCTCGATCTCGGCGGCCCGGGCGGCGGCACTTTCGTACTCGTAGCTTGGCACGCCGGTCCTGGCCCAGGTCAGCAGCCGGGTACTGCCTTCGGCGTTGCGGGCGAGATGGGTCAGCACATGTCCCCGGCTCCAGCCGGGCAGCAGCGACGGCTGCCTGGCGGCCGCATCGGACAGGCGGCCCATCCCGTCAAGCAGCCGTCTGGTGGCCGATTTCAGGTCCGCCAGGAGGTCGTTCGCGTCATCCACACTCGCGTCATCCACACGAGGTCAACACTAGGTGCGCCTGTCCCATGCCTGCGGAACATCGGCCTTACGCAGCGGAAACGTGTCGATACTGGCCGGAAATAAGACCCCGCTATTCCCCAATGGGCGGGTTTTCGCAGTACGATCCGGCCATGAATCCACTCGCAGGCGTTCTGAGTGAAGCGTGGGGGATGTACAAAACCTACGCCAAGCACCTTCTCACGATCGCCTTTGTCATCTACGTGGTCGCCGCGATCATTGCCGCGATCTTGTCCCTGGCCGGCACTTTCGGCGACCTGCTCGGCTCGCTGGTGAGCATCGTCGCGGCCTTCCTGTTGCAGGCGACGCTGGTCAAGGCCGTGCAGGACGTGCGGGACGGCCGGGTCGACATGTCGATCGGGGAGACCGTGTCCGCGGTCGTGCCGTACCTGGGGGCCGTCATCGTGGCCTCGGTCCTGGCTGGCATCGCGATCGTGATCGGGCTGGCCCTGATCATCGCCCCCGGCTTGTACCTGATCACCATCTGGGCCGTGATCGTGCCGGTCATCGTGATCGAGGGCGTCGGGGCGATGGCGTCCTTCGGACGCAGCCGTGCGCTGGTCCGGGGCCATGGCTGGCACGTGTTCGGCACGCTGGTGATGGTGTACGTGATCCTGCTCGTCGTGGACCTCGTGCTCGGCCTGATCTTCTCGGCCCTGCCGGGCGTGCTCGGCAGCGGCCTGAGCGCGGTCATCTCGGGCACCCTCATCTCCCCGTTCCTCGCCCTCGTCGTCACGCTGGTTTACTACCGGCTCTCCGGTGGCGTCCCGACACCTCCGGTGCCCGGTGAGAACTACGGCGGATTCTCCACGCCGCCGCAGGGCGGGCACTACGGCGGATTCACCGAGCCGCCTCAGGGCGGGGCCTACGGCGGATTCACCGAGCCGCCGCAGCCAGGGGAGAATTACGGCGGCTATTCGCAGACGCCATCCGACGGCGGAACCCACGGGGGACACCCGCAGCCCTGAGGCCTGCGTCAGGTGTCGGTCTGCTGGGCGGCGGCGCGGCCTGCCTGCCTCCCGCTGAACAGGCAGCCGCCGAGGAACGAGCCTTCCAGCGACCGGTAACCGTGCATCCCGCCGCCGCCGAAGCCGGCCACCTCGCCCGCCGCGTACAGGCCCGGGACCGGGCGGGGGCCCGACCCGGCGAACCCGGCCGGCGAGCCGGACCCGATGCCGAGCACCCGGCCGGACAGGTCGGTCTGCAGGCCGCCCAGCGTCTTGCGGGTCAAGATGTTGAGCCGGACGGCGATCAACGGTCCGGCCCTGGGGTCCAGGATCTTGTGCGGAGCGGCGGTACGGGCGAGCCGGTCGCCGCGGTAGCGGCGGGCGTTGCGGATCGCTATGACCTGCAGGTCCTTGGTGAACGGATGGTCGATTTCCCGGTCGCGCGCGACAATCTGCCGCTCGAGGTCAGCGAGGTCGATGAGCGGTTCCGCGGTCAGCTTGTTCATGCCCTCGACGAGTTCGGGCAGCGTCCTGGCGACCACGAAGTCGGCGCCGTTCCGTTTGAACGCCTCCACCGGAGCCGGGGCGCCCGGTCGCACCCGGGATAGCGTCAGCTTGATGTCCTTGCCGGTCAGGTCCGGGTTCTGTTCCGAGCCGGACAGCGCGAACTCCTTCTCGATGATCTTCTGGGTGAGCACGAACCAGGAGTAGTCAAAGCCGGTCTCCCTGATCGCGGCCAGCGTGCCCAGCGTGTCGAAGCCAGGGAAGTTCGGCGCGGGAAACCGCCGTCCCCGTGCATCGAGCCACAGCGACGAGGGTCCGGGCAAGATCCTGATGCCGTGGCGGGCCCAGATCGGGTCCCAGTTCTGGATGCCCTCGGTGTAATGCCACATCCGGTCCTGGTTGACCAGCCGGCCGCCCGCCCGCCCGGCGATGGCCAGCATCCTCCCGTCGACGTGCTCTGGTACCCCGAAGATCAGGTGTTCCGGCGCGGGGCCGAGCCGATCCGGCCAGTTCTCCCGGACCAAGTCCAAGTTGCCGCCGATCCCGCCAGACGTGACGATCACGGCCGGCGCGTGCAGCTCGAACTCGCCGGTCTCGGTGCGGGAACTGCGGGTCCCGCGGGCGGCCGTGCTGGGCTCGAGAAGCGCCCCGCGCACCCCGTCGACGACCCCGCCGGTCACGGTGAGCTCGTCCACGCGATGCCGGAACCTGAAGTCGACCAGCCCGGACGCGGCCGCCTCCCTGACCTGGCGCTCGAACGGCGCCATCACCCCGGGCCCGGTGCCCCAGGTGACGTGGAAACGAGGCACCGAGTTGCCGTGCCCGTCAGCCAGGTAGCCGCCCCGCTCGGCCCACCCCACCAGCGGGAACCAGCGCACCCCCATCGCGTGCAGCCAGGAGCGTTTCTCCCCGGAGGCGAAGTCGACGTAGGCCTCAGCCCACCGGTATGCCCAGTAGTCCTCGCCGCCGATCTGATCGATGCCGCGGTCGAAGAAAGCACTGCCCAGCCAGTCCTGCCACGCCAGCTCGCGGGAATCCTTGATGCCCATCCGGCGCTGCTCGGGCGTACCGACCAGGAACAGGCCGCCGAACGACCAGAACGCCTGGCCGCCCATATTCGTCTCGGGCTCCTGGTCAAGCAGCAGTACCCGCCGTCCGGCCCGGGCCAGCTCCGCGGTGGCGGCCAGCCCCGCCAGCCCGGCGCCCACCACGATCACATCTGTGTCCATCATCAGGTCATCAAACCGCATTAATCTGGCGGCGTGACCTTCGATACGATCGGCACGTGCCTGATCGCGAGAAAATTGTCAGGTTTAACGCGGCACAGCCTCAGACCCTGTACCGCGCTGCCGGCCGGCAGTTACGTCGCGGACACGGGATTTGCGAGGTGCCTGATCAAGCCTCGGCGCGGTACTGGTTCAGATTTTTCCGGCTTCGCGCCGCGGGAGTGTCCCCTCCGGGCGGGCTCGTCCGTCCTTCTCACGGGTGGCGCTCGCCACCACGCGGAGAAACGAGGAGACCGATGACCAGCAAGACCACCACAGCAGGGTCCGACGCCGACCGGCAGGCCATTCTCGACGTACTCGCGGGCTTGTACAAGGCGTGGGAAGCCAACGACGCCGAGGCGTTCGTGGCCGACTACACCGACGACGCCAGCGTGGTCCAGCCCGGCGTCTACAAGAAGGACCGCGAGGAGATCCGCGCCACGATGGCCGCGGGGTTCGCGGGCCCGCTCCGTGGGTCGCGGGCGACCGACCACCCGGCGGACGTCCGTTTCCTCACCGACGACACGGCCGTAGTGATCAGCGAGGGCGGGATCATCTTCCCCGGGCAGGACGCTGTCGCGAGCGAGGGACTGGTGCGCGCGACCTGGGTGCTGGTCAGGCGCGACGGCGGCTGGCGCATCGCCTGCTACCACAACAGCCCCGCCAGCTAAGGCGCCGTCTTCCGGGTACGGGGCGTTCCCTTCCGGGGGAGCCACCCCCTACCCGGAAGGGAACGGGTGCCAGGGCCGTAGCAGCGGTTGGCGCAGTCGAGATCGCCCAGGTAAAACGGTACGGCATGGTCCGCTGAACGGAAGGAACCGTGACGATGACGCTGTATGTGGCCTTGTGCTACTACGACCGGGACCAGTACTGGGACTCACCGCCGGAGACGGAGCTCTCCGCCGAGTACACGGAGTTCGCCCGCCGGGCCACCGAGGCCGGGGTCATGCGCGGCGGCGAAGCTCTGCACCCGGTGACCATGTCGACCACCATCACCGTCTCGGGCGGCAAGGGCGGCGACGTCCTGCTGGTCGACGGCCCTTACGCCGAGGCGAAGGAGGTCCTGGGCGGATACTTTCTGCTGGAGGCGGCCGACCTCGACGAGGCCATCGCGTGGGCGGCGCAGAACCCGGCCGCCTGGCGGGGAAAGATCGAGCTTCGCCCGATAGCCCCGATACACGCCTAGGTGCACCCTGGCATGGACGCCACCGACACTCTGGTCGAGGTGCTGAAGGGCGAAGGTCCCAGGGTGCTGGCCACGCTGGCCAGGACCATCGGCGACCTAGCCGTCGCCGAGGACGCGCTCTCCGAGGCCACGATCACCGCCCTGCATGCCTGGCCCAGAACGGGGATCCCTGACAACCCGCGGGCCTGGCTGACAGTGGTCGCCCGCCGCAAGGCGCTTGACCTGCTGCGACGCGAGTCAGCCCGGGCCGCCAAGGAGACCGCCGCGTTCCGGTGGGGAACCGGGGCCGCACCGGACCAGATCGACGAGGCGATCGAGGCGATCGAACCAGAGAGCTCGCTGCGCGACGATATGCTGCGCCTGATCTTCACCTGCTGCCACCCGGCGCTCGGCCGTGAGGCTCAGGTGGCCCTCTCGCTGCGCACGCTGGCCCGGCTCGAGGTACCGGCCATCGCCCGCGCCTTCCTGGTGCCTGAGGCCACCATGGCCAAGCGCCTGGTACGGGCCCGCTCCAAGATCGCCACGGCCCGCATCCCCTACGCGATCCCCTCTGATACGGAGCTTCCCGGCCGACTGGCCGCGGTGCTGGCGGTGGTGTACCTGATCGCCACCGAGGCTCACGCCCCGACCGGCGGGGACGCGGTGGCCCGTGTCGATCTCGAGGCCGAGGCAATCCGGCTGGCTCGCTTGCTGGCCGGCCTGATGCCCGGCGAGCCCGAGGCGCTCTCCCTGCTGGCTCTGTTGCTGCTGACCTCGGCCCGCACCTGCGCCCGCACCGACGCCGACGGTAACCCGGTGACCCTGGCGGACCAGGACCGCACCCGCTGGAACCGGGCCGCGATCACCGAGGGTTCGGCGTGGCTGTCCCAGGCGGTGGCCCGGTCCGGCGGGGTCGCCGGGCCCTATCAGATCCAGGCTCACCTCGCCGCGGCCCACTCGACCGCTCCCAGCTGGCCGGTGACGGACTGGGACCGGATCGTCGGCCTCTACGACTTGCTCGGGTCGATCACGGCCAACCCGGTGGTGGCGCTCAACCGGGCGGTCGCGGTTACCGAGCGCGACGGCCCCGAGGCGGGGCTGGCTGCCCTGAAGGCCATCGTCGGCCTGGAGTACTCACATCTATGGCACGCTGCCCTGGCGGACAACCTGCGCCGGCTTGGCCGCACGAGCGAGGCGGCCGGAGAACTCCACGCCGCGCTGACCCTGGCGCCCGGCGAAGTCGAACGGCGCCTCCTGCAGGGCCGTCTGCGCACCGTGCGGTCCGAGCTCGGCTGACGGCTTCACGCGCCTGAAGATGCCATGGTCGCCCACGCTATACTACGGACTGTAGTAGAGGTATCGAACCGGACGGAGCGCCAGGATGCCACGAGCGCGTGCGGTTGTGATCGGTGCAGGGATCGGGGGCCTGGCGGCGGCAGCAGGGCTGCGCCTGGCTGGCTGGCACGTCACCGTCTGCGAGCGCGCGGCGTCGCTTGAGCCGGTCGGGGCAGCTCTGGCGCTGGCTCCTAACGGACTGCGGGCACTGGACGCCGTCGGCGCCGGGGACGGGCTCCGGGGCCTGGCAGTTCCGCAGGAACTGGGCATCCGCCGGTCCGATGGCCGGTGGCTGATACGCAGCACCACCGGCCGGATGATCTCCGACCGGTTCGGGGACCCGGTTATCCTGCTGGCGCGGGCGGCCGTGATCGACGCGCTGGAGGCCTGCCTCCCCGGCGACGTGCTCTCCCTGGGAATCGAGGTGACGTCGGTCGAGCCTGGGGGGAAGGCAGGGCAGAACGGGACATCGGTAGCGCGCGTCGCTACCACGGCGGGCGAGCTGGATGCCGACCTCGTCGTGGCTGCCGACGGGATCGGCTCCGGAACGCGCTCGGTCCTGTTCCCCGGCCATCCGGGGCTCCGCTACGCCGGGTTCACTACCTGGCGGCTGCTCACAGGTCCCATGACCGGGCAGTTTCCCATGGCGGAGAGCTGGGGGCGCGGCACCGTCTTCGGCGTCATGCCGCTGTCCGACAGGCGCGTCTACTGCTACGCGGCCGCGCCCGCGGAACCCGGCGCGCGCGCCCGCGACGAGCTGGCCGAACTGGCCGGGCTCTTCGGCACCTGGCACGAGCCGATCCCGGAGCTGCTCGCGGCCGGCCGGCCGCAGGACGTACTCCGCCATGATGTCGCCGAGCTGGCCGCGCCGCTGCCGTCCTTCCACCACGGCCGGGTCGCACTGCTCGGCGACGCGGCCCACCCCATGACCCCGAACCTCGGCCAGGGCGCGTGCCAGGCACTCGAAGACGCCGCGGTCATCTCCCGGCTGGCCGCCGGAACAGAACCGGACGCGGTAGCCGGGATGCTGGCCCGCTATACCGCCGACAGGCTGCCGCGCACCACCGACGTCGTCCGCTGGTCCCGCCGGGCCGCCACCATGACGACCTGGGCCTCGCCTCCCGCCGTCGCGTTCCGCAACACGGTGGTATGGCTGACAGGCAAGCTCGCGCCGGGAGCCGCGCTCCGCAGCCTCGCCCCCATCTACGGCTGGCAACCCCCGGCGGCAGCCCGCCCCGGCGGCGCGGGCTAACGGACGCAACAGCACCACACGGCCCGCCTCAGGCGTGAGAAAAGGACATCTGACCTCTCCCTGGACGCTTTTGTCCTTAGTGCCCGATGGCCAGCTGAACGATCCTGACGATGACCAGGATCATCGCGATGGCCAGGTAGCTGCGCAGCACGGTCAGCCCGATCTTGCGGCCGGTGGACATGATCGGCTTGGACAGCATGTTGAGCGGCGGCATCCGCCAGCTCTCGCGGTCACGCCGGTCTACCTCGACCGAGCTGTGCGCCCGGAGTGACCGGATCAGCGTCCAGCCGCCCGCGGCGACGGACACCGCCGTGCAGCCCAGGAAGATGCTCAGGATCTGCCGCTCGGTGATGCGGGGGAACAGTACCGAGGCGGTCAGCACGACCGACATCGTGATGAGCACGGCGACCACGGCCGAGGTGAACATGTTGGTGCCCCGGCGGTTGACCCAGGGGCCGAGGACGGCGCGGTCGTTGCACAGCAGCAGCAGGAAGACCGTGGCGGCCGGCAGCAGCACGCCGGCTAGCGCCTGAACGCCCTCGATGATCACCCCGAGCGGGGCGCCGGGGATGAGCACGATGGCCGCGGCGACGGCGATCAGCACGGCGTAGATCGCGTAGAAACCCTTGGCCTGACGGAACCCACGGTGCAGCGAGTGCTTGAGGCCGAGCGTGTCACCGACCGCGTACGCGGTGGACAGCGAGACCGCGAACGCCCCGATGATGGCGGCGTCGAGCAGTGCCACCGCGAATACCGCGCCCGCGACCCGGCCCGCCGAAGCGGCGATGCCGTGCGCTAGGCCGGCGGCGTCGGTGAAGTGGCCCGCGGCGGGCGAGCCGGCGAAGGCGGCGGCGGTCGCACCCATCAGCGCGGCCGCGCCGACCACTACGATCACGATGCCGATCCACAGGTCGACCTTCTCGTAGCGGATGAACCGCGGTGTGATCCGCTTGTCGACGACGTAGGACTGCTGGAAGAACAACTGCCAGGGCGCCACCGTGGTGCCGACGATGNNGACGGGTGCGAGAACAGGTACAGCGGGATCAGCAGCAGCGATCCGGCGCAGAACGTCACGGCGATCCGCTCGAACCTGCGGAAGCTGCCGGTGAACGCCGCGGCCAGGATCACGCAGGCCGCGAGCGGCACCGCCACCAGCCTGGGCACGCCGAGGTACCCGGCCGCCAGGATAATCCCGATGAACTCGGTGACCAGAGTCAGCGCGTTCAGGATGAACAGGTCGATGACCTCCAGCGCGCCCCAGAACTTCCCGAACCTCTCGATGATCAGCCGGGCGTGACCGACGCCGGTGACCGCGCCCAGCCTGAGCACCATTTCCTGGTTCACGTACAGCACCGGCACCAGCAGCAGCAGCGTCCACAGCAGCCGGGTGCCGTAGTTCTGGCCGGCCTGCCCGTAGGTGGAGAACGCGCCGGCGTCGTTGTCGCCGCACATTACGATCAGCCCGGGGCCCACGATGGCCAGCAGCGTCTTGAGCTTGGCGGAAAGCCCCGCCCGGGGGGCCAGGTCGTCGGCCGGGATCGTCCCGAGCGCGCCGCGGATGTCGCCGAGGTGCGCCTCGTCAAGGACGGCGGTACGAGTGGCACGGGTGATGGAGGCCATAGTTAACACCCCTCTCACGTCATGAGGACGACGAGATCGGGGGCACACGCCTACGGGCCCCTCATCGGGGGCGGCAGGAATAACGAAGCAGCGGGGTTAAGCGGACCGGCGTGTGCCCGGAACAGAAATAGGAAAGCAGCGAGCAGGGCCTACTTCGGCCCGGACTATCAGAGTCCATCGCGTGCCTCCCTTCCATCCGTGACGCACAGGGGCGCCAGGCCGCCCCTGCGGCTGACCGCCGCCGAGGCGTTTCTCCGCGTGACACAAGAGGAACAATGGCCGGGAGCAAAGAAATCCCAGGCCGCACCTCTCTCGTAAGAGCTTTGGCACTCCACGGCGTATTGCGACCGCCGGCGCTTGACCGGTTCCTCGACCGCCAGCCACTTGGCCTCACCCCTTAGGCCGGGGAGAGGTGTCCTGATCCGGAGCGTCTCTCGACGGTTGGGATCAGTGGCCTATGTCCGTGAAGACGCCTCACCGAACGAGGTGTCCCATTTTCGCCTCCAGCATGCCCTGGCTGAAAGCTTAGTGTCAACTCGACGCGGCCAGCAGGGGCAGCGTGACGGTGGCCGGCGCGCTGTGAGCGCCGACGTTCGGCCGGGCGCCGGGGTACAGCACGGTGACGCTCGTATAGCGCTGGCTACCCGGATGGCCGGGCAGCGACGCTCCGCCCCAGAAGACGACATCCACCGGGTAGCCATGGAAATGACCGGCCGCGCAGTAGGGGATGCAGTTGTCGACCTCCTGGACGCCGGTGGCGCTGGCCAGCCCCGCGCCCCAGCTGGCCCAGGACACGCCGGTCAGGTAGTCGTTGCCGTCCGCGCAGGACAGCGTGAACTCCGATGGCCGGACCTGAGGCTGGCCCAGGCAGTCGACGACCACGGGCCGTTCTGAGAAATGGCGCGCGAAGACCGCCCCAGCCGATGAGGTTCGCGATGAGGCCTGCGCGGCCGAGTTGAGGGCGCCTGCCCCCAGGCCCAAGCCGAGGCCGAGGCCCGGAACGGAAATCGCCGCGATGACGGCAGCAGTAAGACGGCCCCGCTTCAATCTAACTCCCCTGGTTACGCTCGATCGTCGTTGACCCGTGTTTTAAGACGCGCGCCGGGGGCGCCCGGTTGCCAAGCGTAACCGTGATTCCCGGCTGGCCGGAGTCCATTTCCCGGCGCGTCGGGCGCTTATTCCGGCTCTGGCCGACCGCAAGGGCCCGACCGTAATGGCGCGACCGGGATGCCGAGACCAGGAAGGACCTGGGCCGCCGGCAGCGCGGCGAGCAACTCGCCGGGCAGCCTGAGCTTGGAACCGCGGATACCGGATCCGATCACCACCGATCCGGTCTTGGCCACGGCCTCGTCGACGAGGACCGGCCAGCTCGCGGGCAAGCCGACCGGGGTGATCCCGCCGTACTCCATACCCGAGGCGGCCGTCACCGCGTCGACCGGGGCGAAGGATGCCTTCCGGGCGTCCAGGTGCCTGCGCACCAGACCGTTGACGTCCGCCCGCGTGGTCGCCGCCACCATGCAGGCCGCATAGCTGGTCACCCCGCCGCGTTTGGCCGCGATGACCACGCAGTTCGCCGACTCCGCGGGGGAGACGCCGTACCGCTCGCAGAACGCGGCCGTGTCCGCGAGGGCCGGGTCGATCTCGGCGACCTCGACTTCTGCCGCGTCCGGCAGGCCGCGCAGCGCCGCCGCCACCGGCGCGGCGAGCAGGTGCGGCTGGGACAGGGCCGGGGCGAAGGCAAGCTCAAAACTCATGCGCCTTATCCAACCAGACCGTTCCGACCAGACCGTGACTTCCGCGGCCCGTGACCTCCGCGGCCCCAGGGCGTCATGGCAGGGTAGATGCCGTGGTGATTGACGCGCATCTGCACCTGTGGGACACCCGCCGACAGCACTACGCGTGGCTGCAGCGGCCGGAGAACTCCGCCATCAACCGCAGCTTCGGCTTCGAGGATTTCCGCGCGCGGGCCGCCGCGACCCCGGTCGCGCGGGCGGTCCTGGTACAGGCTGATGACACCGCCGCAGACACCGAGGCGATGTTCGAAGTCGCGGCGGCGCACCCCGAGATCGCCGGCGTGGTGGCCTGGGTGCCACTCGATCGTCCGGCCGAGGCGGCTGAGCAGCTCGACCGGCTCGCGGCGCGGCCGGGCTTCGCCGGCATCCGCAACCTGACCCATGACCAGCCCGATCCCGACTGGCTGCTGCGTCCCTCGGTGGGCGAGGGGCTCGCGCTGCTCGAACAGCGGAACATCCCGTTCGACGTGATCTGCGTGCTGCCCCGGCACCTCAGCCACGTGCCAGCGCTGTCGCAGCGGTACCCCGCGCTCCGGATGGTCCTCGATCACCTGGCCCACCCGCCGCTTGGCGATGCTCAGTCTGCGGGCGCCACAGAATGGCAGGCGCTGATCACCGCGGCCGCGCGCAATCCGCTCGTGTTCGCAAAGATCTCCGGCCTGTACCCGCCGGGCCCGTTCGGATCCTGGACCGCCGATGACATCAGTGCCGTCGTGGAGTTCGCGCTCGAGCTCTTCGGGCCAGACCGGCTGATGTTCGGCAGCGACTGGCCGGTCGCCGAACTGGGCGGCGGCTACGTCAAGGTGTGGTCGGAGCTGTCGGCGATCTTCGATCAGCTGCCCGCATCCGACCGTGCCGCCGTGCTCGGCGGAACCGCCACCCGCTACTACGGCCTGAAACGCGCTGCAGCCTGAAGCGCTGCGGCCTGAAGCGCGCTGCGGCTCGTACCCGCGGAAGTCTTCGGAGCCGAAAACTGTTACGTGATGTGGGGCAATCTGATTTAGTCTTCACGCCGGTATGGAGTCGCGTTCTGTGATGTCTTCACCCGCCGGCCTCGCTAAGCGCTCAACGCGCGCGCAGGCACGGGCCGGGCTGCGGGCCGCCCGCCGGGCGGCCATGCCGCCGATCTCCTATCCGCCTGAGCTTCCGGTCAGCCAGCGCAAGGACGAGATCCTGCGCGCCATCCGGGACCACCAGGTGGTCATCATCGCGGGGGAGACGGGCTCGGGAAAGACGACCCAGATCCCCAAGATCTGCCTGGAGCTCGGCCGTGGCGTCGCCGGGCAGATCGGGCACACCCAGCCGCGCCGGCTGGCGGCCAGGACCGTCGCCGAACGGATCGCTGAGGAACTCGGCAGCCCGCTCGGCGAGACCGTGGGCTACAAGGTGCGCTTCACCGACGTGTCCGCCGACGACACGCTGGTCAAGCTGATGACCGACGGCATCTTGCTGACCGAGCTCACCCGTGACCGGCAGCTGAGCCGCTACGACACGCTCATCATCGACGAGGCGCACGAACGCAGCCTGAACATCGACTTCATCCTCGGCTACCTCAGGCAGCTGCTGCCCAGGCGCCCGGATCTGAAGGTGATCATCACCTCGGCCACCATCGACCCGGAGCGGTTCGCGGCCGCCTTTTCCGGCGCGCCCATCGTCGAGGTGTCCGGCCGGACCTACCCGGTGGAGGTCCGGTACCGGCCGCCGCGTGAGGGCGGCGAAGACGCTGACCTCGGCCAGGCGATCAGCGACGCGGTCGACGAACTGTCCGCCGAGGGACCGGGTGACATCCTGGTGTTCCTCAGCGGGGAACGTGAGATCCGCGACACCGCGGACCTGCTTTCGGGGCGGGACCGGCTTGAGGTGCTGCCGTTGTACTCGCGGCTGTCCGCCGCCGAGCAGCACAAGGTCTTCCAGCGCCGGTCCGCCTCGAGCTTCACCCGCCGGGTGGTGCTCGCCACCAACGTGGCCGAGACCTCGCTCACCGTGCCCGGCATCAAGTACGTCATCGACCCGGGCGCCGCGCGCATCTCCAGGTACAGCTACCGGACCAAGGTGCAGCGGCTGCCGATCGAGCCGATCTCGCAGGCCTCGGCCAACCAGCGCAAGGGCCGCTGCGGGCGCACCGCGGACGGCATCTGCATCCGGCTGTACTCCGAGGAAGACTTCGCCTCGCGGCCGGAGTTCACCGACCCCGAGATCCTGCGGACGAACCTGGCCTCGGTGATCTTGCAGATGGCGGCCCTCGGCCTGGGGGACGTGCCGAAGTTCCCGTTCATCGAACCGCCTGACGCCCGCAATATCGCCGACGGGCTGACCCTGCTCACCGAGCTGAACGCGTTCTCCGGCGGCCGGATCACCGGTCTGGGCCGCAAGCTGGCCCGCCTGCCGGTGGATCCGCGCATCGGCCGGATGATCCTGGAGGCCGACCGGAACGGGTGCACCCGCGAGGTCCTGATCATCGCGGCCGCCCTGTCCATCCAGGATCCTCGTGAGCGGCCGTTGGACGCGCAGCAGGCGGCCGACGACAAGCACCGCCGGTTCGCCGACCCAGACTCGGACTTCATCGCCTACCTGAACCTGTGGGACTACCTGGCTGAGCGGCAGCGCGAGCTTTCCTCCTCGGCCTTCCGCCGGATGTGCCGGGCCGAGTACCTGAACTACCTGCGCGTCCGCGAGTGGCAGGACCTGCACGGACAGCTGCAAAGGCTGGCCGGCGACCTGGGCGTGACGGTCAGCTCGTCATCTTCGGAACGGGCACGGGTGCATGCTTCACTGCTAGCTGGCCTGCTGTCCCAGATCGGAATGAAGCTGCTGGCGACCGAGCCGTCCCGGCCGGCCTCGTCGGCGGCAGGCGCCGGAACCGGAGCGAGCCCCGGCTCTGCTGGTCGACGGCCCCGGGCCGAGTACCTCGGCGCCCGCAACGCCAGGTTCGCCATCTTCCCCGGCTCCAGCCTGGCCCGGAAGGGGCCGGACTGGATCGTGGCGGGCGAGCTGGTGGAGACCTCCAAGCTGTGGGCACGGACCGTGGCGCGGATCGAGCCCGAGTGGGTGGAGCCGCTGGCCGGGCACCTGGTCAAGCGCAGTTACAGCGAGCCGCACTGGGAGAAGAAGCGCGGCGGCGCGGTCGCGCTGGAGAAGGTGACCCTGTACGGGGTGCCGCTGGTCGTGGACCGCAAGGTCGGCTACGGGCGCATCGACCCGGCGGCGGCGCGGGACCTGTTCATCAGGCACGCGCTGGTCGAAGGTGACTGGCAGACCTCGCACAAGTTCTTCGCCGAGAACAGGCGGCTGCTGGCCGAGGCCGAAGAGGTCGAGCATCGGGCCCGCCGCCGGGGCCTGGTCATCGGCGAGGATGAGCTTTTCGCCTTCTACGACACCCGGATACCCGCGGACGTGGTCTCGGCCCAGCACTTCGACACGTGGTGGAAGCAGGCCCGCCGGGCCGATCCGGACCTGCTGACGTTCACCGCGAGCGACCTGCTCAGCGACGACGCCGGCGAGATCAGCGCGGACGCCTACCCGGACAGCTGGACCTCCGAGTCGGCCGGCAATTCCCCGGCCGGGGTGCTGCCGCTCTCCTATGCCTTCGAGCCCGGCAGCCAGGCCGATGGAGTGACCGTCGACATCCCGCTGAGCAGGCTCAATCAGGTAGACGCGGCCGAGTTCTCCTGGCAGGTGCCCGGGCTGCGCACCGAGCTGGTCACCGAGATGATCCGGTCGCTGCCCAAGGCGCTGCGCCGCGACCTGGTCCCCGCGCCCGACGTGGCGCGGGAGGTCACCGGCCGCCTCGGCCGGCCGGCCGGGGACCTGCGGGATGCGGTCGCCCGCGAGCTGCGGTCGCTGCGCGGCGTCAACGTGCCTCGTGACGCCTGGGATCTCTCCAAGCTGCCGCCGCACCTGCGGATCACGGTCCGGGTAACCGACGGGGACCACGTCCTGGCCGAAGGTAAAGATGTCGGCGAGCTGCAGCGCGAGCTCCGGCCCCGGCTGCGGGCCGTGCTGTCGCAGGCGGCCCGGGGGATCACGCGTTCGGGCCTGAGCTCGTGGAACTTTGGCGCGCTGCCCAAGGTCTTCACCGAGGGCACCGTGGTCGCCTACCCCGCCCTATTCGACGTGGGCGCCGCCGTCGACGTCCGGCTGTTCGAGACCGAGGCCGCGGCGCGGACGGCCATGTGGGCGGGGACCCGGCGGCTGATCCTGCTGGGCGCGCCGTCGCCGGTAAAGTCGGTCGCGGACGGCTTGCCGACCCGGGCGAAGCTGGCGCTCAGCCACAACCCGCACGGCGGCGTCGCGGCGATGTTCGCCGACTGCATCAGCTGCGCCGCCGACTACCTGATGGCCGAGGCGGGCGGGCCGGCCTGGGATCGCGACGGCTTTGAGCGGCTCTGCACCGCGGTCCGGTCCCGCCTGCACGAGGTGACCGGAGATGTCGTGCGGAGGGTGGAGTCCGCGCTGCGCCTGTCCCACGCGATCGAGACCCGCCTGGACGACGTCCGGGGCGAGGCCGCACGGCCGGCCGTCGCCGACATGCGCGCTCAGCTGGCCGGGCTCATCTTTCCGGGGTTCGTGACCGCCACCGGCTACCGGCGGCTCCCGCACCTGGCTCGCTACCTGCAGGGGATAGAGCGGCGGCTGAACAAGCTGCCGGAGAACCCGGCCCGCGACGCGGCGAACATGGCTATCGCCCAGCGGGTTGAGCAGGCATACGCCCAGGCGGTCGCGGAGCTGCGCGGCGCAGGCCGGGAGAGCCAAGCGGGTCTGCCCGACGGCGATCTGCGCGAGGCACGCTGGATGCTCGAGGAGCTCCGGGTGAGCCTTTTCGCCCAGACTCTCGGCACCCAGGCTCCCGTGTCCGAGAACCGCGTGCTCGCGGCCCTTGACCGGCTCAGCGCCTGACGCTGGCTGGTAGCTGAACCTGCCTCACTGCGCCGCGGCATCCTGACCCGCGTCCGGGCGTGTCGTTACCCGCCTTTGGACTACATAAAATGCTACCTTCTTCTTTGGGTAGCACAATGTTCGTTTATGCGGAGCATAAACCGCAGAAAGGCAGGAACCGTGACCGGAGAACCCCCCGTACGGCGCCGCCTCGTCGGAGGCGCTTTGCGCCGGTACCGGGAGCATGTCGGCTACACGCTCGAAGATGCGGCGCGCGTGCTTGAGTGCGACCGTTCGAAGATCAGCAGGATCGAAACCGGCCAGCGTGGTATCCGGCCCAAGGAACTGCGCGAGCTGCTGACCGAGTACGGCGTGCCGGAGAGTGACCAGGCCGCGCTGGTGGCCATCGCCAGCCGCGGCGGGCAGCGAGGCTGGTGGCATCCCTATGCGGGCAGCTTCTCCGAGGCGTACCTGGATTACGTCATCATGGAGTCGCTCGCCTCGGAGATCATGGCATACGAGGCTCAGCTCGTCCCCGACCTGCTGCAAACCGAGGACTACGCCCGCGCCATCGCGGTCGCCGTGCCCGGCTACACCACCGGCGGCCAGCGGGAGGATGCCATCGCGGCCATGGAACTGCGGCGCCAGGGTGTGCTGACCGGGAAGCCTTCGGGTTCTTCGGGGTCTTCGGGTTCTTCGGGGCGGCGTCTGTGGGTCATCCTGGGCGAAGGCGCCCTGTACCAGGAGGTCGGCGGCCCCGGCGTCCTGGCCGGGCAGATCCGCCACCTCGTCCAGCTGAGCGAGGATCTTCCTGACCTCATCCTTCAGGTGCTGCCGTTCTCGGCCGGGGCGCATGCCGCCGCAGGCAGCGCGTCTCTTGCCATCCTGCGGTTCTCCGATGCGCCCAGCCTGGGCGTGGTCTACGTGGAGGCGCTATCCGGCGGCGTCTACCTGGAGAGCCAGGAGGACGTCGCCCGTTACATCCGCGCGTTCGCGCTGCTGCGCGCGTCTGCGCTCAGCGCCGCTGACAGCGTGCGCCTGCTGCGGAGTCTCGGAGACCTAGCGTGACCGAATCCGGCAGGTCCGGCCGGACCCAGGGCCTGCAACGCTGCCGGACCGGCCGTAGTCATCGTGATCTGAGCGGCTAGCGCCGTGCACGCTGTCGCAGAGGTTCACGCGTGGAGTCTCCGGAAGATAACGCCGTCTCGGCCTGAGCAAGCCATGCGCCGGCCTGTCCCGCGGCCCGGGCAACGGGGCGATCCTCCGTCATGACCTCAGACGATATAAGTGTTATCAACTCTTAATTGAAAATTACGCAACCAAATGGTGACATGTCATTTCGGACCATCCGCGTTTCGGTTGCTTCTGGGACTGGTGTGGCAGTAGAACAAACGGCGTCCGAACGCGGGATTACGTGTCCGAATAGAAATATTTTCCCTGGATGCATCTTTGCGCCTAGCCATTAGGCTTGTTTTGCACGTATGTCGGCAAAAGGGGCTTTGGCTGACGTTAGGTGGCGCAACGTGGCACGGGGCTTGCAGCGAGGGGACCCGCAGCTGATCGGTCCGTACCGGCTGGTCGGGCAGCTTGGCTGCGGTGGCATGGGACGGGTATTTCTGGGCCTTTCGGCGGGCGGCCGACCGGTCGCGGTGAAGGTGATCCGGGCTGAGCTGGCCGCGGATCAGGAGTTCCGGGTCAGGTTCGGCCGGGAGGTCGCCGCCGCCCGGCGGGTGAGCGGGCTGTTCACCGCGCTGGTGGTCGATGCGGATGTGGACGGCCCGGTGCCCTGGCTGGCTACTGCTTACGTCAGCGGGCCTGCGCTGTCTGACGCGATCGCCCGTCACGGGCCGATGTCAGCCCGGCCAGCGCTGGCGCTCGCGGCGGGGCTGGCGGAGGGCCTGAGCGCGATTCACGCCGCATCTGTGGTGCACTGCGACCTGAAGCCCTCCAACGTGCTGCTGTCGCAGGACGGGCCGCGGGTGATTGACTTCGGCATCTCGCGCGCCGCAGAGGCTGCGTCGGTAACAGGAACGGGCCTGGTGGTCGGCTCGCCCGGGTTCATGTCTCCTGAGCAGGCCATGGGCGGGGATATCGGGCCGCCAAGCGATGTGTTCAGCCTCGGTGCGGTGCTCGCGTTCGCCGCCACAGGGCAGGGGCCGTTCGGCGAGGGGTCGAGTCCCGAGCTGGCCTACCGGCTCGTTTACAGCGAGCCGAACCTGGATCGGCTGCCCACCGAACTGTGCTCTCTGGTCCGGCACTGCCTGGCCAAGGAGCCAGCCGGACGGCCCACCGCCGACGAACTACTGGCCGAGGTGGCGGCCGTGCAATCCGCGGCCGGCTGGCTGTCGGACACGGCCATCGGAGCATTCGCCGACTACCTCGCGCCCAACCCGCCTCAGGCGGCCGCCGCTGCTCGCCCGGCTTCTCCGGGGCAAACGCCCGGGCCCGCGCGACCCGATTCCGCGCGACCCGATTCCAGGCGACCCGCTTCTGGGCGCACCCGGTTCGGGTCGGCCCGGTCGCCCGGCCGGGACCAGATGTCGCGACGTCGCTGGTGGCGGCCGCTGGCGGCGGCCGGGGTCACGGCCACTGTCCTGGCGGCGTCGGCCGCGGTCAGCTTCGCCCTGTCCGGCGTGGCCAGGCATTCCTACGCCGCCTCGCTCCAGCCGAGGGTCGCGGCGACCCGAGCCGCCCCGGCAACCGGGCCGGCCTCGTTCCCGGGTGCGTCGCCATCGGTGTCGCCCTCGAGGACGTCATCATCACCCAGCACCTTCCCCGGCGCGGCTCCTGCGGACATCGTCCCGGCGATAGACACCCTCACGTCGCCGGGCACGCCGTCCGCCAGTACTTCGCCCCCGTCGGCTAAGCCGCCGGCCGCGTCGGCGTCCCCCACGCCGACTACCTCTGCGTCCCCGACCGCATCGGCATCCCCGACCGCATCTGCGTCATCGTCACCGGGCCCGTCACCGTCCACGTCACCGGCACCGCCCCTGCCGCTGATCACGAGCGTGGCGACATACCGGGAAGGCGTACGGGTCTACTTCGACGTGCATTACGCCGACCCGGGTAACGACGCCCAGGGTTTCGGCTTCACGGGCTCAAACGGCAATCGCTGGGCGGAGGGAACCTATCCGTTCTCTAGCCCCGGAGCCGGCATCGTCGGACCGGATAGCATCGCTTATCCGCTCAACCTGGCCTGCGGAACGGCCCGTCAGCATGCCGCCGAAATCGAGGTCTGGATCTACGACGCGGCGGGAGCCAGCAGCCAGCCCGCCGTGATCCATCTGTCCTGCACAGCCTGACCGCGAGCTTCCGCTATGGTGACGCGTTGTTGACGCGCCAGGCCGGAGCCTCGGCTGTCCGGCACCTGGACTTGTGCTACCAGAGTGGCCTGTGGTGCCAGTGTGACGGAAGGGAGAACTGAGTATGCATAACGATGGACTTAATAGCTCCTTTGTCCGCGTGCAGGTCGGCACCCGGCCATTATTATTGCCCTGGCTGATATGACATCTAGAGCGTCATTACAGACGTTGGGGTGGGATTTAGCATGGTGAGGGCTTTGCAGCCTGCGGATCCGCGGCTGATCGGTCCTTACCGGCTGGTAGGGCAGCTCGGCTCTGGCGGCATGGGGCGGGTATTCCTGGCCATGTCAGCCGGCGGCCGCCCGGTAGCGGTGAAAATGATCCGCGCCGAACTTGCCGCTGATCCTGATTTCCGGTCCAGGTTTAGCAGAGAGGTCTCAGCCGCGCGGAGGGTAAACGGCCTGTTCACCGCCCTGGTCGTGGACGCGGATGTTGATGCCCAGGTGCCCTGGCTCGCCACTGCGTACGTAGCTGGCCCGTCGCTGGCCGAGACGGTGCGGGACCACGGCCCGCTGTCCGCCAAGTCAGTGATGGCGCTGGCCGCAGGCCTGGCCGAGGGCTTGAACGCGATCCATGCCGCGGGCGTGGTGCATGGCGACCTCAAGCCGTCTAACGTACTCCTGGCCGAGGACGGGCCGCGGGTGATCGATTTCGGGATCTCTCATGCCGCGGAGGCGGCGCCGCTGACGCACCCGGGTCTGGTGATGGGATCGCCCGGGTTCATGTCACCCGAACAGGCCCTGGGTAAGAAGGTCGGACCGCTCAGCGACGTGTTCAGCCTGGGTGCGGTGCTCGCCTTCGCGGCCACGGGAGAAAGACCGTTCGGTACCGGGACACCCATCGCGCTGCTCGATCGCGTGATCCACGGCACGCCGAGCCTCGATAAGGTGCCGGCCGAAGTCCGCCCGCTGGTCCAGCGGTGCCTGGCGAAGGATCCGAGCGAGCGCCCTAGCGCCGCGAGCTTGCTGGCCGAGCTGGGCGCCCTGCAGGACGCGACGGACTGGCTCCCCGAGTCGATCATGCGAATGTTCCCCCGGGACTTCTCGCCCAAAGGCGAAGACGACCGGAAGGGCGGCGGCATAGGCAGCACGGGCACGGTCACGCTGGGCAGCGCGGCGCAGGATCCCGCGGTTTTGCCCAGGCAGGCCAGGCCAAGCGCTCCGGCGAAGCCGGATGACCAGCTGCGAGCCGAGACTCAGCCACGAGCCGATGATCAGGCGCAAACAGGTGATCAGGCGCGGCGGGACGCCCAGGC
>PMST01000025.1 GCA_003168295.1 Actinomycetota bacterium | reverse complement strand
GACCATCCACAGCTGGCCCTGGGTGCCGATCGGCGGGGTGCCACCCTGGCCAGTGACTGCCTGTGGCTCGCCGTGACCGAACAGCGGCGATTGGTTGGCACCCGCGAACGCCTGCTGGGCCACACTGACCCGGGTGGTGTTGCTGTGGCCATGCGAGCTGGACACATTGGCGATGACCAGGTGCCTGAGCGGTGTCAACGCAATGAGGATGACCAGCCCGATGACCAGTACCAGCAGCGACACCAGCGTCGCCACCCGCCCGCGGAACGCCAGCCTGATCGCCACGTACAGCAGGCCGATGCCCAGGCTGATGAACATGCCGCGGTTCAGCGAGACGATCATTGGAACCACTGAGGCGATCAGGAAGACAGCGATCATCCGGCGGCGCAGCCCGGCCCCGGTGACCGACATGGCCGCCAGGGCAACGGGCGTGAGCACGGCGATATTGCCGCCCCAGTTGTTGGTGTACGGGAACGGCGCGGCTGGGCGCGGCACCGGAAAACCGAAAAAGTTCTCCACATTGGCCAAGACTGGCTGGACAAGTTCCTGCACGAACGGCTGGTTCTTCGCGCTCCGCGGCAGCACGTACTCGATCAGCGCCGGGAAAGTGTGCGCGCCGCCGAGAATGCCGATGTAGCCGCCGATGACCACGATCATCCAGAAGATCGTGAGTATGCGGAGCACCCGCATGTCCAGCCGACGTGACCTGGGCNNGTTCGCTGCCGCCAGATCAGCGCCACCAGCAGCGGAGCTGTGATGACCGCCCAGATGAGGGCGCTCAGGCCGAGCACCCACCAGAGCGGGAACGCGACGAACAGGACGACCAGGGGCCAGGTATCGGGCAGATGAGGCCGACTGCTTCGCTCTTGCCGAGTTACGCCATAACCGGTGCCCGCGCGTACCTCGCCAAGCTCATCGCGCCGAAACGTCGTCACTTGGACTGCTTCACCGAATCGTCCGGACCCGCCAGCATGATCGTGGCGTCGGAATCTGTCGATATCGGCAAGATCACCGGGGGCGTCGCGGCCTCCGGCTCGCCCGCCCGGGCCGGGGCGGATGGCTGCGTCCGCTTGATGAGAGGCTGGCTGGCTGTGGTCCTGGGGCGGCCGACGCGGCGCCGGCCCCAGCCAAGCCGCCGACGGCTGATCAGCACGCCGCCGACGATGGGTACACCCACCTGCTCAAGGCGATGACGCAGCGCGGCGATATCCTTAGCCGCGGTTTTCTTCTCGCGGACCAGCACAATCACGCCGTCGACGTGTGCGGCTAGCGACAGGACGTCGGCAACGGTGGCGGCCGGCGCGTCAAGCAGGACGAAATCATGATTCACCCGCTGGCCGCCGAGCAGGTCTCGCATCCTGCCGGAATCCAGGACCGACAGGGCAAACGGCGTGGGCTGGCCGCTCGGCAGCACCGTGAGCCGCTCGGTGATCTCCTCCGGCAGTTGCGTCCCGGATGCCTCCTGCGGCCGCTGGATGATGCTCTTGGGATCGCCACTGCTGATGAGCATCTCGCTGAGCCCGGCACGGCCCGGCATCCCGAAAATCCGCGGCAGGACCGAACCGCGCAAATCCGACGCGACTAGCAGCACTTGGCGGTCAGACTCGGCCAGTGCCACCCCCAGCTCGGCGGCGACCTGGCCAGACGACACGCTGGCGTCCGCCCCCAGCAGCAGGATGACACGCAGCTTGCGCCGGGACGAGACCGCGATCAGGGCCGCGCGCATGGTCCTGGCCGCCTCGGCGGCGGCGCTGTCCGGCGCGGCGGCCATGGCGATGACCGGCGGTGACCCTAGCTTGGCGCCGGTCCGGGTGGGGCGGACCTCGGCTCGGCTGATTGAGGAGGGCAGCACCGCCAGCGTGACCGCGCCGAGGCGCTGCTCGAGCTGGCCGGAGTCGCGCATCCGGTCATCGAACAGATCCCGGGCGAAGGCGACCACCAGACCGATGAGCAAGCCGAGAATAAGGCCGCCGGCGCCGAGCACAGACCGGCTCAATCCTGACGGCTTGGACGGCGGCAGGGCCGAGATGAGCTGGCCACCCGAGGTGTTATAGGCGGGGATGGCGGCGAGATTCGTCTGCGTCGTGTTGTACTGCTGGCTGACCTGGGTGAGCTCAACGGTCAGGACCTGATTGGCGGAGGTGCCCGTTGTCGTATGGCTCAGCTGGCCGGACAGGCTGTTGATTTCATTTTTCAGCGTGCTCACCTGCTGCTGCAGGTTTTTCTGCAGCACCGCGACCTGTCCCTGCAACACATGCTGCCGGTAAGCGAGGTACGCCGCCGCGAAGGCATTGGCGCCTTGCTGGGCGAGCGCGGGTTTGTCAGCTTGCCAGTCGACCTGCAGGACGTTGGAGGTGGTCAGCGTGCTGGCTGGCACGCTGACCGTCAGCCGCTTGGGGACGCTTGCATCCAGTTTGGCCACGGGTACACCGAGCTTGGTCGCGGCCAGCTGGATCACTGCCGCTGACTGCGCGATCGCCTGCTCTGTGCTCATGTTGACCGGGGTGGTCACCGGAGTGGATCCGCCCTGCGGTCCCTGAGTGACAGCGACGACTACCACGGAAGCCTGGGCGGTATAGGCGTGTCCCGCGTGGGCCGAATACTCCACCCCGCAGACCGCGCCGAGTACCGTTATGACCACGACGAGGCACCACCTGCGACGGACTATAAGCCAGTATTCACGCAGGTCAAGCGAGCGCGGTTCGGCCGCGAAGTCGTCTTGGTCCGGTGTCTGTCTTATGGTCATTCAAATCCTTCGTTGGGCGCGGGCTTTGACTGGCCAGGCCCCGGCTAGGCCGACATACACGATCGCCCTGATCCCGGGGAATTGCGTCTGCCATAGTGGGCTTGCCCGCCAGAACCAGCGGGCCGTCGCTCGGCTGTTCTATAGTGCCGGACTCGCTGTTGAGCAGTGGCCGAAAATGTGATCGGTCCATCCGTAGCAGGCAGAAAAGACGGTCGCGAAGTAGCGCCAGCTCGGGGCTCCGCCGGAAACGCGACGCGCCTTGGAAATACCTTGTTCGGAATCCAGTATCTTGCCATTCCTCCAAAAATAACTCATCTTGTCGCTCCCGCGAATCCCCCACCGGCTGAATGCTGCGCTGATGGCGGCGGCCAGTTCGGCCGCCGCCATCAGCTAGCTACGCTGCGCAACCTGTACCGTCTGGTTAGGTGCGCTTCGGCTGGGTTATCCTCCCTGGAAGAGCGCCGCCGCGAAGTGCGTCTTAACCTGAGCCGCCGTCAGAGCGTTCGGGTAGACGGCCACGTCAGCGATTGTCCCGTTGAAGTAGTAGCTGATCGGCTCGGTCGTGCCCTGGCTGTTGCTGCCCCAGGGGTCAAGATTCCAGCCGTTTAGGTTGTCGCCGCCGACCCGCCAGTAGCCGGTGTAGGACTGCGCCGAGCTGCTGGTGGTGGTACCGATCAGCTGACCGTCTACATAAAAGGCCATGTTCGTGCCGTCATATGTCGCGACGAAGTAGTGCCACTGACCGTCGTTGTAGGCGTTTTGCGTCTCGATCGTCTCAGTGGCGTTGTTCCAGATACCGAAGACCAGCTGACCGTCGTTCATCATGTAGACGTGACGGTCATAGTTGCCGCTCAGCCCGGTCTGGCTGTTTCCGAAGCCGACGATCTTGCCACCAGTGTTCGTCGTGGTCTTGAACCAGCCCTCGACTGAAAATGCCTGCGGGCCGTTCACCGCGGTTTGCGCGTACACGTTGCCGGACTGACCGTCGAACGATGTCGCGGTGCTGCCCGTGAGCGGGCCAGCCGCGCCCTGCGTAGTACCGCCCGTGTAGGTACCGTCGAAGTTGTTGGACGAGGTGTCGTTTGCGGTGCTGCCGGTGTCGTTCAGCTGCCAGAAGAACGACGGGTTGCCGCTCAGCACGGTCTGGTTGTAACTCAGCGCCGGGCTGCTTGAGGCGACCGTGACCGACGCCGAGGCCGGTGACTGGCCGGACAGGTGGGTGCCGTCCGTGGCCGCATAGGTGTAGGTGTGCGTGGAACCAGAGGTCAGACCCTTGTCCTGGTACGTCAGCACGGGGAGAGCCCACGGCCAGGAGGTCGCGGTCAACGTCGCGATCGGGGTCTTGCCGCCATCGCGGTAGATATTGTAGTTGAGGGTGCCGACATCGGCGCTGCTCACCGCGGGGAACTGGACCGTGTCGGTCCCACTCGAAGTGCTGCTCACGGTGGGAGCGGTGGTCGGGTTGGACGGGTAGACGGAGTCGGGCTTGGCCGGGAAGATCGCGAAGCCCTGCTGCGGCTTGCCGTTGACGTTCTCAAAGTCGCCGCCGAGGAACAGCTGCTTGCCGTCGGTCGCCATCGCGCGCGGGCCGAGAAGGGTATCGTCGTCGTTCGGCGTCCAGTGGCCTAGTGAGCCGTCGGTCAGCGACTGGTCAAGCAGGTGATGCGTGACCCAGCCACCGGAATTGTTGTTGACCTGCGGGAAGCCGCCCGGCGCGTACGCGCAGTCGTGCGCGTGCG
The DNA here is from genome assembly GCA_003168295.1 of Actinomycetota bacterium. The sequence goes on along the minus strand of PMST01000025.1, from coordinate 129 downwards.
AGCCCTTGAACAGGTACCCGTTGATGACCACAAGCGACTGCGTCGCGCCCAGGCAGGCGTTTTGCCATACCAGGCTGTCACCGCTCGCGCTCAGGCTCACCGCGAAATCACCGTCGAAGCAACCGCCGC
>PMST01000001.1 GCA_003168295.1 Actinomycetota bacterium | reverse complement strand
CGATGTGCTCGAGGATGTCGCGGATGTAGGGCAGCGGCACGCCTCCTTCGTAACCGGTAGCGGGAACAATGTGCCTGAGCTGGTGGGGCACCACGCCGTCCAGGCCCGCCTCGGCGGCAGGTCGTTGCAGCTCCTCGCGCAGCGTGTCCGCCGAGACGCGGCGGCCCTGGTGGGTGAGCAGGAAGTCGGCCAGCTTGCCGGTGCGCGGGTGGCGCAGCGACCGCCCCGCCGATCGGTTGGCGACGATCCGGTCGATGATCTCGAGGGTTTCCTCATCGATGGCCACCATCCGCTCGGTGAGCAGCTTACCCCGCATCGTCAACTACACCCGATCCGCGCGATCGGTACCGACGTGTCCGGGTGACGCACCCGTTGCACCCTCTGCATGGCCGGGACTTCGAGTTCGTCGCCTACCGGCAGAACTGGGGTGAGGACCGGGTCCACCTGCACGACGACACCGGGCAGCTGTTCTCGCTGCCAGCGGCTTGGACCGACGTGGCGCCGGCGGACCCGTTCGTGGTGATCGCGGCGGCACGGTGCCCGTTCACGACGGCGGGCCTGCTGGCGCTGGCTGATCTGGCAAACCGGCTCCGCGTGCGGCGGGACAACGGCGAGGGCGTAAATCGGCACCTTGACCGGCCCCGCCGGGACCTTCCGCCAGCTCACCCAGATCACCGACGCCCGGGCCGCCATCCTCGCCGAGTTCGCTGTCGACCCGCCCCCGAAGATCTACCAGCTCACCCCAGCCGCAACCCGCTGACCAGCGGAAAAGCCCAGCCTAAATACACGCCCTCCAGCTAGGAACCGGCACATTTCGGCACGTCAAACCCCGGATTCGCCGACTATCGCGCTACACGGCTGCGGCACCCAGGAGCTACGGAACCCAGGTAGGACTGTCGTCCCCGGCAGAGATTTGCTGTCGGTACCGGGGACGTCAAGATTAAACCCTCCGGTACGCGAAGCGCCGAAGTCAGCCACGCACAAAGCGGCGAAGCTTGAACGGCATCACTGCGGACTCCAGTTGCACCTTAAAGCTCATCTTCGACTCGCCAGCCTCGCGTTCAGCGAAGTGAATCGGCAACTCCACGACCTTCAGGCCGCGCAGCCGTGCCCGATAGTTCATTTCGACCTGGAAGCTGTAGCCGTTGCTCCGGACGTTTCCGAGGCCGATCGCCTGCAGAGCGGTGGACCGCCACATCTTGTAACCAGCCGTTACGTCCCTGACGCCCAGACGGAGCAGCATCCGCACGTACGCGTTGGCGAATGCCGACAGGACCTTGCGGTGCCACGGCCAGTCCCTAGCCACGCTGGCGCCGACGATGTAGCGGGAGCCGATCACTACATCGGCCTCCGCAGATAGGAGGGTGCCGAGCATACCCGGTAGGTGCTCAGGGCTATGTGAAAGGTCCGCGTCCATTTGGACGACGAACTCCGCCCCTTCTCTGATTGCTCGAGACATCCCGTCCAGGTAAGCCCGGCCCAGCCCCTCTTTGCCCGGGCGATGCACAACCCCGATGCGATGCCTGCCGTACTTGTCGGCCAGCCGCTCTGCTAGTTGTCCAGTTCCATCTGGAGAGTTGTCGTCGATGACCAGGACCCGCAGTCCCGACAACGGCGACTCCATCAGGACTCCGACGATCTTAGACAGGTTGTTCGCTTCCTGATAGGTCGGCAGCACCACAATCACGTGCGCCGACCGCCACGGTTCGGGAAGATTCACGCCATGACTTCTACTCTGGACTATTTCCCGCTCGCCGACACTCATTTCCCCTCCAGATAAGCCTCGGTAACCCTGTCACGAACTTCCGCTAACTATCAATAACACTTGCACGCTTCGAAATCGCGTCTGCTCCGCTCCTACCTTCAAAAGTCGAGAGCGAGTGCTAGTCATCGAATTCCGCGACCTCCTGGTAGGAGGTCGTGAACCTGAGCCGCCCGTTGCGGAGGCGGCCATCGAGGAGTTCCTGGAGCCCCGGCTGATGCATGACGATCTGCCCGGCCTTGAGACGGTTGCTCTTGGCGGCGTCGGTGTCTAGGGTGAAAACCTCGAACCCGAGGCTCGCCACGCAGGCGGCATGGATGACACCCTGGTAGCCCGCGCCGAGCACGGTCAGCCGCAAAAAATGGGGCATGAATATCTCCCCCTGATGTGAATTAGGTCAAAATTCTTTTACCTGGCGCACGGTCGGTTACTTGCGGACCGCGGGTCAGCCGAAGCCGCGTGCGGCCTTACCGAAAGCGGCGAGCGCGGCCGCATCGCCGTCCAGGCTCCAGTTCATGCTTCCTCCAGCGTCGAAATAAACGACCCCGAGCACCCCGTCGGACCTGGCTCCTGCGAATACCTGCGGGATGATGGCCGCCTTGCCCGCGGCCGGGGCGATACCGGTCTCTGGAATGAAAACGGGATCGTCGGTGAAATGGCGGATAACCGAGATCGTGGAGCCGAACACTGTCCTGAAGCTCTCGCCCGCATAGTAGTAGTAGCCGTCTATCCCAACCCAGTCGACGTAGGCCGCGCCCGGCCACCAGGGCTTCGGCGGGGCGGCCGCGCCCCGACCCCCGGCCAGCGAGTTGACGGTCCACAGCCAGGTCACGTTGGATGCCCCCCAGGAGCGGAATACATTGACGATGTGCCGCCAGGCCGCCACGAAGTCGGCCGGTGAGGTTTTCCCGCTGGCCCACGAGTACCAGTCGCCGTTCATCTCGTGGCCGAAGCTGATGATCACCGGATGGCCGGAATTACGGACGGCCTGTGCGAAGGACACGAGGTAGCTGTCGTACGTGCCCCGGGCGATCGCAGCCAGGCTGACCCCTTGCGGGTCGATCTGCACCAGCGGCACCGCTCCGCGTGCCGACAATTGCGCGGCGAAGCCGGTCTGGAACGGCTCCAGCCATCCGCTGTAGTAGACCGCCACGTTCGGGCTGGTACCGGTCCGGGAACCGAAGGTGGTCAGCGCGGCGTCGGAGGCCGGCATGCCCGGGACGTAGACCCCCAGGTAACCGTGCGGCGTGGCCGGGAGGGCCTTGACCGATCCGGCCGCCTCCTCGTGCAGGCCGAACGCTACGACGGCGACGACCGAGGCCGCGACGACTACGACCGTGCCGAGCCGGCGGAGCAGGCTCATCATGTCAAGCTCCTTCCAGCATCGCGTAATTACGGCGGGAAAGCAGCGCCATGACCGTCACGACACTGTTCATCAGCCCGATGGCGAGCAGGACGATGAAGCTCGGATTGTCGTTCACGGTGCGCCACAGGGCCAGCAGCACCCAGGCCGCGCTCGTGCCGCCGTTCCACAGCGCGATCCCGGTCCAGACCCGCCGGGTCCTGGACTTGCGCGCGGAGCCGCCGGTCGGCTGCCAGCCCACGGGGCGCCCGCGCAGCTGATCCCATATCGCGAACGTGTGCGCCCAGCCGTACAGCAGCTTGGCCATCACCGCCGAAGGGCCGAACCGGGAGTGGTGCCAGGCCGGGAACACGGCCGCGGTGTAGATGAAGGACGGCAGGATGAGCAGGTAGTTGATGAACTGGACGCCGCTGGGCAGGAAGATCAGCATCACCAGGGGGATGATCGGCGTGGCGAACGTGAACAGCGCTGTGTGCACGTAGTAGCAGAACCCGGACAGGTAGCAGCAGCGGGTCCGCAGGCGCATGCGTGTAGACCAGAATGTCCGCGAGACGAGCAGCGACATCGATCCGGCGCACCACCGGTACTGCTGGGTAAGAAACGAGTCCGGGTCGGGCGGGCACAGCCCGGTGGCCAGCAGGATGGGGATATAGCGCAGTCCCCATCCGGCCCGGCGCAGGTCGAAGCCGGTATACACGTCTTCCGAGTGGTCGACGAGCGACACGCCGCCATGCGCCGCCAGGGCCGTCCGCCGGTAGATCGCGCAGGTGCCCACGCAGATCGCACCGTCGTGTACGTCCCGCGATGGCTGCACCAGCCGGTAGAAGAGCTCCTGGACGGCACCAGCCCCACGCTCGATCCAGGACATGCGCCCCCGGGTCCTGAAGTACTGCGGCGACTGGATGATGCCCAGGGTCGGGTCGGCGCTCAAATAGGGGAGCATCTCGGCGGGCAGGTCGGTGCGGGGCGCGAAGTCAGCGTCGAGGATGAGGATGAACTCACCCGATGACTGGCTGAACCCGTAGCGCAGGTTCCCCGCCTTCTTCATCCAGCCCCGGTCCGGCCGGACCAGGTAGGTCAGGCCGAGGGTCTCGGCCAGCTCCCGCGCCTGCGCGCTGTCGGCGTCGTCGAGCACGTAGGCGGTGCCCACGCCGGGATAAGCGCGCAACAACCGGGCCACGTGGACCCAGGTGTTGCGCAGGACCTCGATCGGCTCACCGCAAATGGGCAGGAAAATGTCGAGGGCGGGATACTCATGCGGCCTCCAGTCCTGAACTAGCCGCCGATGCGCCGTCAGGTCGAAGCCCCCGGCGTCGATGTTCACGAACAGCGAGATCACGTAGTACGCCAGTGTGAACGCGACCAGTGGGGTGAGCACGAGCAGAAGCGGGCTGAGCATGATGAATCTGGCCTGGCTGATCAGCAGGGCGCCGAAACTCGCGAGCGAAGCCCGGTTGATCAGCGCCAGGTTCCGGTCCGCGTACATCGCCTTCTCGGCATCCGAGGGCGGGACGGGCAGCTTCTGGCGGTGTTTCTGCGCGGACCGTTCGGCCGCCAGCGCGGGGAGGGCCGCGCCGACCGGTTTAGTGCGGACGCTCACGGTGCCTCCGGTTGCTGTTCGCAAGGCGGACTGAGGTGGTGGCCGCCGCCGGCCGGTACAACCACACGGTGAACTGGCCCACGCCGAACCGGTCCCAGTAGGGCAGTTCGGCGATCAGGTGATAGCCGCCGGCTTTCCTGAGATCAGCGGTGACCGCGCTGTCCGTATGGGCCGTGTCACCGAAGTCGAGGACGATCAGCCGGAAGTAGTGGCGCGCGATGGCCGCCTTGTAGGCGGCCAGGTTGAGGAGGGTTCGCTTGCCGCCGGGGGGACGCCAGGCGAAGTACCAGGTGTCGTACCAGTCCTGCCAGGGCACCTGATCCTTCAGGTAGTACGCGGGGACTTCGTAATCCTCGGTCAGGTAACGGCCCGGGTATTCCCGCGTGAGCGCCGCGAGCTGGTCCGAGACCACGGTCGAGTTCGGCCACTCCTGGTAAAAGGCCGAGGCCTGCGAGCTGCCGACGACCGCCGCGGGGACAAGCGCGGCCCCCGCGACCGCCAGGGCGCCGGCGGCAGCCGGCCACCGGCGCCGGCCGGCCCGCGCCAGCTGAGCGATGAGGTAACCCGCAGCCGCGGCCGCGAACCAGACCCCGAAGTCGACGTGCTTGGACAGCGACGTCAAGGTGTGGATGCGGGCCTGGTTAAGCGGCACGAGCGCCGCCGATACGGCCAGCAGGGCGACGATGCCAGCCTCGATTCGGTGGCGGCGGGACAGGGCGAGCACGGCCGCGAGGGCCGCGGGGATGCCGGCCAGGCCGATCCATTGGGCCGCCTCGATAAGGATCGCGCTGGCCGGGGTATTACTGGACGATCGCGAGATCGTGGTCGACATAAGCCCGGCGAGATACCAGGAACCGCCCAGCGCGAGCAGCCCCGCGTTCAGGGCCACCGTGACGCCGCCGACCAGTCCGGCCCGCCCCACCGCGATCTTGAGTCGGCCGCGCCCCACCGTGCTCGCGGTTCCGTGGTTCACGACCGCGGTCAGGCCGCTCAGGGCCACGATGGTCGGGTCGAACAGCATGCTGGCGTACTTCGTGGCGTTGGCCAGGGTGAGCAACGCCGCCCCGGCGATCAGCAGCTGGGAGGAATCCTCTTGGTCCCGCGCGGCGACTACGCACCAGGCGGCGGCCGCCATGAAGAAGAGCGACATCGCGTCGTAGGTCGCGAAGGCGCCGATGAACTGGGTCGGCCCGAGAGCGGCGAACAGCGCCGCCGCGGCGAAGGCGGCCCACTGGCCGAACAGCCGCCTGGTCATCCCCCACAGCAGGCTGGTCGCCCCGAGCATGAAGGCCAGGGACAGCAGCCTGGCCCCGGCCAGCCCGCCGAAATGCGCGGCAATGGCGGCCAGCGGCGGGTAGATGACGGGCGCGCCGGAGAAGTAGGTCGCATAAGCCGGCTCGGACGTTCCGTGCAGCCAGTGCGCCCACTCCACGTGCCCGGCCCACAGGTAGGTGGCCTCGTCCAGGAACGCCGTGTTGGTCCAGATCAGCCGGAGCGACATCGCCGCCTGGGCGGCAAGGATGATGACAAGCGGCCACGGAACGCCGTCGAGGAAGGACCAGGGGCTGCGGCGGGGCAACCAGTGCCGCCCGGTGTCTCTCGTCGGCTGTTGTGCCTTTCCCGCCCTGCCCGCCCTTTTCGGCGGGGCCGGCAGCGGGACGGTCACATCATCGAACGGCACGTACACCGGCGTGTCGAGCAGCGTCGGCGCACTGGACCGCTCCCACGGCGGAGAGCTAGCCCGACCGGCCCGCGAAGGCGAGTCCGGCCCGGCCGGCGCACCACGTACGGACGCGGCCCCGTCATAATGACTTACGCCACGATCCCCCATGCAAATGACCTTTCTGTATTAATTTAGTGATCACTTGGTAGCCGAGAGTAATCAAAAATCAGCACTTAGATTCACTCCGCGGCACCCGGCCGGAACCCGTCGGCGAAGAGAGCGATAAGACCCGTGAATCGGGCACCGGGCCACCACCAAAACGCGCGCGATGTCCGCGATGCGCTTATCAGGTCAGCATCTCGGCGCTGACCGCCGGGGTCGCTACAGGCGCACCGCCATGGGGCGCAGTGCCGGGATTCCCGTTTCCTGAGTGACTGGCTGGGGGCAGCGAATTAGCAATGTTTGACGAATGCCGGGATCTCTCCGGGATCATCGGAGCCCTCCGCGTCGATCATGGCGATGATGTCGCCGGTCGCCGCCGCGAAACCGCAAGCCAGCGCGTTTCCTTTGCCAGTCCAGTTTTGCATCACAACCTGTACGTCTGGCCACAGTTCCCGGGCCACTGCCACGGTGTTGTCTACTGAGCGACCGTCTACCAAGATCACCTCGTAAACTGTGTGCGGTATCAGCGCAAAAACATGCGGGAGGTTGCGTGCCTCGTTCATCGCAGGAATGACTACGGACACCCGTGGCCAAGGCACATCAACAATGTTGGTCGGACTGCGGTCCTGTGCAATGACAGTGGCGCGACTCTTGTCGCGGCCGGTCTCTGACGCCTCCGATTGTTCAGGCTCAGGCGCAGAGTGAACCCCCCCGTTCACCACGGTGTTAACTACCCCCCCATTTTTTAGTGAAGAAAGTGTAAATTACTGCGCGTTATCAACACGATGCGAAGATCGTCCCCGTATCGGGCTTTCTCTGGTCGGGCAGCACCACCGGGATCTGCCCATGTCAGTTGGGAGGGCAGTGCCCTTCCCGTGTTCCGAGAGTTGCGGCAGACTTTTGGCCGGTCACAGGAGAGTCCGTCAAGTTGCTCGACGGTTTCATCCGAGCTTTCGTCGTCAACGACGATCAGCTCAATGCGGCAGGGATAGCTTGTGGAGAGCACTTGACACACGGCGCGCCGTATCGTAGGACCTTCGTTGTATGTCGGCATAATTATGGACAAGAAGACTTCACCGTTAGCTGCAGATGCCTGGAAGTCCGCGTCGTATGCGTCCAGGCCCACATTATCCCCCATGAAAATTCTCAATCGTTACTAATTATCCGCTTATGCCTCGGAAAGTCAGGACCTTCCGTCTGGGAAGTAGCGGGGGTCCGCTTCTCAGTTGGCGACGATCAGAGTAGCACCTGCGATGACCGAGAGATGGTCTTTGAATTTTATTTAACACCCGCTTTACTTGCGCGACACTCATTACGCCACTACAGGTCACAGGTCTGTTTGGTCATATTGACGGGAGTTTTGAATAATCCTCCTTGTTCGTAAACATTCAGGCCCCGAATGTACGATTTGTGCCCGACATCGCTGATACTGCGACCGGGCGATCGTTACTTTCATCGGCCCCTGGCTTGAAGATGCCATAACCTCTTGAATAGGCTCCGTGCGTCAGTAAAGGCGGCCTTAACCGAAAGGTACGACGGTGCGGGTTCTTATCGCCGGGGCGCGGGCTACATCGGAAGCACAATTGCCTCGGTTTGCTCGGATTCCGGGATCAATTCGGTAATCCTGGACAGTCTGGTCAGTGGCAGACGCGAGATGGCGGCGGGCCGGGAGTTCTACGAGGGTGATATCGCGGACGGGCAGCTGATCGATCGCATCTTCGCGGAGCACCCTGACATCGGCGCGGTGATCCATTGCCTGGACTTCGTCGGTCACTTGCTGCGCAACGGTTGCAGGCGGCTGATCTTCAGTTCGTCGGCCGCCATTTACCAGGTGAGCGAGGACCTGACCATGGATGAGGACTCGCCCGTCGATCCGCAGAGCCCGTACGGACGCACCAAGGCCATGTGCGAGGCGATGTTCGCGGATATCGCAGCGGCAGAGCCTATCCGGGTGCTGTCCCTGCGATACTTCAACCCGATCGGCGCCGATCCCAAGATGCGCACTGGCCTGCAGCTCGCGCGGCCGACCCATGCCCTGGGCAAGATGATCCAGGCGCATGAAGAAGGCGTTCCGTTCGTGGTCACGGGGACTGACTATCCGACGCGGGATGGGTCGGGCATCAGAGATTACATTCATGTCTGGGATCTGGCCGCGGCGCACGTGGCCGCGCTGGATAGGTTCGATGCCTGCCGGGGCCGACGACCGTTATCAACTTGGGGACTGGCCGAGGCACCACCGTCCGGGAACTTCTCGACGCCTTTAATCACGTCGCCCAGAGCCCGGTCGAGGCGCTCGACGCCGACCGCCGACCGGGGGACGTTGCTGGCGCCTACACGCGCATCGACCGCGCGGAGCGCCTTCTTGGCTGGCAGCCCCAGTACGACATCACCGAAGGCATCCGTCACTCGCTTCAGTGGGCCGCGATCCGCGACGAGATCCTGTCTCGCGACCCACCTAACCAAACCACCGAATCAGGTAGTACGGGCAGCTATCGGCTCCAGCCGGTCCTGGAACAGGTACCGCAGCAGTTCGCAGCCCCCGAACCCGGCCTGGCCACATACCCTTGAATCGGGCTGCTCCTTTCCGTTCTGGTCGTAAGACAACCAGGAACGAAACGGGACGGAGCCCAATGCCAGGTAGATAGCTCGGTTGGGCTTTCCTGGCCGTCTCCGTGGGGGCATCTTTGAGGTTTACGGTCAGTGACTGATTCTGTTCCGGGCATGGCTGGGCGGCGGATGACGCTCCGCTGCGGTGGCCGGTTCCACGATCCGGCAGATGGCGGCTGGGCGGGTGCTGGTGTTCAGGCGGCGAGGGGGCCGCAGATGGTGATGCGGGCGGGTGCCTTGCGGGTGGTGATGCCGCGTCCGGCGGCGGGGAACGCCTGCCCGGCTTTGGTTTTGTGGTCGCGGTGCCGGTCACGGCCGGTCGTTATCCAGCGTCTGCCCAGTTCGTGCAGGACGGCGTCGCGTCTGTCGCAGCGGGCCGCAGCGGGGAGGCTGGCGGTGGCGGTGCCGTCGCGGGCGGCGGTGATAGCGGCGCGGCGGGCGGCGGTGAACGAGATCTCGCGGGGATGGACGGGCTGCCCGGCCCGGTGGCCTTTCCTGGCCGGGACGGCCTGGCGGGCGGCTGCCCGGATCACGGCGCGGACCAGTTCGCAGGCGGTGATCCACGCGGCGTGCTCGGCGCGGATCATCTCCGGGGTGCCGGAGCGGAAGATCGGCCCGGTCGACGGCCCGGCGCCGCGGATGGCGGACTTGTCCTCACGCAGCGCGGTCTCCGACCCGTCCCAGCGCCACTTATACGCCGCAGCCAGCACGGCGGCTGGGTAGGCAGACCAGTCGAGCAGGTCGGTGGCCAGGCAGAACGTCTCCGGCACGTCCTGGCCGTCGACGTCGACGTCGTACTCGGTGATCCGCATCCGGATCGTCTCCCCGCTGCCGCTGACATCAGCCAGCCAGGAGCCGCCGGGAAAGAACCCGCTGACCCGCCGCAGCGTGATGCTGCTGCGCAGCCGGATCAGGAGGCGGGTGACCGTCGTCATCTTCTTGATCCGCGCGACGCCGGGGAAGTTACGGTCCAGTACCCAGATCCGGTCCTTGGTGAACACGTGCCCGTACTGGATGAGCGCCCGGTCCAGGAGCTGCTGCTCGGCTTCGGCCTTGTCACCGCCGGACGGCCCGGTCACTACCGCGAGCGTGCCGCGGGTAGAAGCATCGGTGACCAGCAGGTCCCTCAGCTGCGGATAGGGGCTGACGTCGTCGCCGGCCGCCGAGCCGAACAGGGCACGGTTGGCCGTGGTGTCCGGCATCCGGGTCACGGTCCCGTCAACCGAGCCGGGCTTGAGATCACCTATCTCGATCGCACGCCAGTCATGCTGCTCGTGCCCGGCGGCCGAGGCGGCCAGCACCAGGTCCTGCAGGACGGCCAGCGGTTCGGGGCCGGCCGCTTTGCGCCAGGCAGAGAACACGGTACCGGTCGGCACGGTGAACGGCGCCTGCCACGGCACCGCGGCAAGGTCACCGAACAGCGCCGCCAGGATCTCGGCGTGATCGGCGTCCGGCATCAGCGTCATCAGCAGCGACCCGCGCACCGCGGCGGCGATGCTCATCGCCCGACGCGCGGTTCCCTTAACCGCCCCGCGCGGCGTGACCTGCGCGGCGACCTGGCCGATCGTGTCCTTCGTGCCGGTCATCTCATCCAGCTGCTGCTCGATGACGCCCAGCCGGACGTGATCGGCCGGGTGCCCGGCGGCCTGCACCCGCCCGTCCCGGCGCACCAGCGCCGGTGCCACCGCGACCGGCTTGCAGAACACCACCAGGTCCCCGCTGCGGACCGGCCCCGCACCCGCCGCCGTCAGCGCCGTCCGGCCATCTTTACCGCTGCCATGCCGGGCCGGGGACCGCAGGTCCCCAAGGCGGATCGCGACCATCCGGGCGCTGCCTGGTCCCGGCTGCCACCAGGCGGCCTCGTCCGCTGGACTGACAGGAAACAGCACGGCAGGATACAAAGACACGAGGGGCTCCCGGATCAGAAGGGCGTCAGCACCTCTTCTCCTACCGGGAGTCCCGCCAGAAAGCCCGTAACCACAGGCAAAACACTCACCGCGTGTCCCGCCGGCACCAACAAGCCGTCGATCCAGCCAGCGTCAGGAATCACGCAACGTAACCGCCACCGCAGCCTGAACCCGGCCGCGAAAACGCCGATCTACATGGCATTGGGACGGAGCCCCTTATGCACCCGCCGACTCGAGCAGCCCGGACACCGCGGCAACAAGCACGCTAGAACCTTCCACGTTGCATCACCCAAGAGGCGCCGCACCTATTAAGTAAGCACCTCGACACCCCGTATCGCACCAGTTTAGGAGCACTTCCTACGTTAGGCGCGCCGTCCCAGCTCTACGTCCGGACCAAAAGGCAGGGCCAGAGCCTAAACATTCGCGTAACCGCTTGCCATCCCCGCTGGTCGTATTATCTAATGGAGGGCGGCCCGTAGGGGGAGCCGTCACCTTGATGATCATCTGCGGCACCAGTCATGGCGGCAATAGGGGAGGCGACCACGAACGGTCGTGATCTTGTCCGGATATAACGGTCTAGGTGACGCGAGCGCAAATTTCGAGTTCGCTCTAGAAACACGGGCTTAGCAGACATCAATGCCGTTAATTGGCGCCCTTTCAGGCGATAGCGTACCGCCCGGGCGTAATGGCATACTAAGTGGGGAGAAGACGCCGAATAAGGCGTTCAATTGGGCGTGGCCTATAAGAGAGATATTGGCGACATGCGCGAATCTCCCGTCCCTCGCGTCGCCCGCAGACTGATGGCGCGCGGCGCGATGCTTGCATACCACGATCCATACGCACCCGCATGGTCCGTGGACGGGAGGCCGGTTCGGCGCGCAAATGATCTGGAACACGAAGTCACGGTATACAACCTCGACCAGATCTCGCGCGCCGGGTGCCGGATCCTTGACGCACGCGGCTGTATGGTCGACCCGCACATAGAGCGTTTTTGACTGAGGCATTTATGTCTAAATCACAAGCACTGCCTCATGGTCATCGAACCACAAGCCTTCCGCTAGGTACACGCCTGCGTGGTGTTGCATTGCTGGCCGTACTCGCTCTCGCTCTTCTACTCGCAGTGAAAATCGAATTCAAGAATCCAGATTCTAATGACGCCTTTTTTGCATACGGCGTACTGGTGACCGCGGTCGTATTTGTGGTCATGACCGTATCTCTGGCGTTCTACCGAGACCCGGCCGCGGTCGCTGGCGCGCGGATTGCCGCCGGAGATATTCAGATGAAAGATTCACTTATTAGCTGCATTGTAGCGGTGCACAACGAGAAGGAACTAGTAACGGAATGCATAATTTCAATGATCAGTCAGACCTACGAGAACACAGAGATAATCGTTGTGGACGACGCGTCCACCGATGGCACAGTCGGCGTACTACGAGAGCTAAGCCAGAGATACGGTTTTAGCCTTACTGAGCTGCCCGTCAACCGCGGGAAAAAAGGAGCTCTGGCGGCCGGACTATGGGTTTCCAAAGGTTCCATTATCGCTTTTGCAGATAGCGATACGGTCTGGAAAAACGACGCATTGGCCTGCGCTGCCCCGATCTTCGTTAACGATCCAGACGTCGGTGCGGTAAGCGGTCATTGCCGGGCATTGAATAGCAACGTTAACTTTCTTACTAAGGCGCAAGACACTTGGTATGAAGGTCAGTTTTCGGTCCGCAAGGCATTTGAAAGTGTCTTCGGGGCGGTAACATGTGTCTCCGGGCCACTGGCTCTCTTCCGGCGATCTGCAATCTACAATTTCATGCCTGCCTGGCAGGCCGACAAATTTCTCGGCCAGGAGTTCCGGTTCGCCACCGATCGGACGCTCACCGCCTACGTGCTCGGCGGTACATTCCTAGGACCGCGAGTGCTACCTAAGTTCACCGATTCTCCCTTCTCAACACCGACGTATCCGCTGCGAGACTGGAAGGTCGTATACTCCAAGTCTACGCGTGCCTGGACCAACGTGCCCGCCACTTTTCGCGGCGTGATCAAGCAGCAGATCCGGTGGAAGAAAAGCTTTATCCGAAATATCTTTGTCACTGGCAGATTTTACTGGCGCCGCCCCTTCTTGCCCGCACTATTCTACTACATACACGTGATATTTGTTTTCCTCGGTCCTTTTGTAGCGGCCCGCCACCTGATCTATCTACCGCTACGTGGCGACCCTGTATCTGGAGTCCTATATCTAGCCGGAATTGGTTACATCGGCCTATCTTTCGGACTAGCTTTCCGTTACGAAAATCCTGGCTCTAGGCGATGGCTGTACAGGCCTGCGATGAGCCTGATGTCGACCCTTATGTTCTCCTGGCTCATCTTCTATTCCGTAGCGACTATTAGGAAGATGACATGGTACCGCGGATAACGATCTTCGGCGGACTCGTAAAGACGCCGCCCAAAGATCGCAAAGAGAAGCGCCCACGAACTATTCGTCACTTCATAGTTGAAGCGGGCATTAGTTTTGTGGTGCTGGCAATCTTTTCTCTGAAAATCGCTAATTACGTAGCTCCCAACGCTTTCAGGCTGTCAACGATAACACAGACGGTATCGGTTGCTACCGACAACACGGTTAGCGCAATAAGCAACCTGCCGTTCCTGAACAGCTGCCCAAGTGCACTTAAGATGTCCGACGTGTCCGGTGGCTACGTGTGTGTTCAGCCTTTTGCTTCTGGTCAGTACGCTTCGATATACAAGGCATACCCATTGGTCGGCATGGGCCGGGAAGTAATCTATCCCAGTACAGATCAGGGCACCATCCAGGCGGCCAATTACCTCTTGCAAAATGTCTGGGACGTCCCGCGTTACGCTTCAGTCCGGTTGCCTGCTTCACCCACCTGGTCTGAAAACCCGTATGACGCGAATTACTGGCGATTTGAATTTTATTCACTGCGACCGACTCTAAACCTTCTCTATGCTTTCCGAACGACTGGCGACGTGGTTTATGCTAAGCGGCTAGTAAACCTCGACATGAGCTTTATCGCGGCCGAACCGAAATCCCCGTGGGCATGGAAGGATCCCCATGCTGTAGCTTTCCGCTGCATGTCGCTTATCGATACATGGTGGAAGTTGCGGCAGGCCCATGCGCTTAGCGAGTCGGCGAGCACAGCAATCCTGCAGGAACTCGAAAAGACCGGCGCCTTCTTGGCTGATCCGAATCATTACCAGACCGGGGAGAACCATGGCACGAACGAAGCGGCCGCTCTTTACAATCTTGCTGTTGCCTTCCCCTCTCTGCCGAACGCTCAGCAGTGGAAGCAGCTTGCCATGGACAGATTCGAATGGCAGTTGTTGGGTCTTATCGATGCAGATGGTCAGCTAATCGAGAATGCGCCGTACTACGACTTTTACGCGCTTGAGAAATACTGGAATATTTATCAATATATGCTAGCCCAGCGGCAGCCGCTCCCGGCTGGGATGTCGTCAAAGCTCGCCTCGATGATCAACTTCGCGTCTTATATCCTGCAACCCAACTCGCAGGTCCCCCTGCTGGGCGCATCTCTTGATGAGACCATTAACTATCATGGTGTCTATATCGGCATGGCCAACTCGGATCCGAATTTTCTCTATGTCCTGACCCATGGAGCCAAGGGTTCAGCGCCGCCGGTTAACAGCAAGTTTTTCCCTGCTTCTTCGTTGACGGTCATGCGGTCAGGGTGGCCGAGCGGCGCCGCTTATGCAGACAGCACCTACCTAACTTTCAACCTCGGACGTTATCGGACGGCGCATAGCGATCTGGATGCGATGGGAATTACGCTGTATGGTGATGGCGGAGATCTTCTTACGGACCCTGGCCTGTACACGTACGCGGCGGGCCCCTATCACAACTACTTCCATGGCACAGAGTCGCACAACACGGTTACCGTCGATGGGAAATCGCAAGCTCAAGGTAACGGTGAAGCCGGGCCGCTGGTTAGTAAAGACGGTATAACCTACCAGGCCGGTGAAAGCTCGTTGTACGCGGGAGTGCAGCACCGGCGGATGGTGATGCTGCTTGACCCTGATCATGTGCTGGTTATCGACCAGCTTGATTCAGCATCAGTACATACCTACCAGCAGCTGTTCCATCTCTTCCCCGCTGCGCAGTTGCAAAGATCTGGCCTGACAGTTTCGGGAATCGGCGGCACGCCGCGTCGCGAGGTGACAATCCAGCAGCTGCAACCTCAAGGGATTTCCGAGAGCGTTGTGATCAATCGCAGAGGGCAGGATCCGGCTGGCCTCTGTTCCGATTCGTACGGGCAGTTGTTGCCGTGCTACCAAATCGGCTATGCAATCAGAGGGCGTCAGGCTACGTTCATGACGCTGTTGACCATCGGCCAACCGCAGCAGGCTGGCTTCAGCATTAGCGTCGATAAGGGCGGGGTCGCGGTGACCCTTGGTACCCGACGGCTCAGCATCGCCCTGGGCCTCAGCCAAGCTGTCGCACCGAAAGCCTGGGCCACCGATCCGAATCCGCCGACCGTGCCGACAGCCGCGGTGACGGCGGCTACGGCCCCGGATAACTGGACCGCATCAGGAGGCGGAACCATTGCCTCGCGGGGTCAGCAGGGCTCGGTCGTCGATAGCCTTACTGCCAGCGGCACGGAGCCTGTCACGATGGTGAACGACGCCATCCGGCTGGATCTGCTGCAGCATGACGCCCGGCTTCGGCTGCGGGTGACGGGACTACGGCGGGTCGATGTGCTGAGGCTGACCCTGTACAGCGACGGCCGGGCTCGGTCGGCTACGACAGACCTGCTGAATGCGTACACCCCTGACGTAGCCGGCGACTGGATAGATGTCTTTCTTGGCCCGGGAGGTCAGTTCGGCGCCTCGGGCGGCTGGCTCGCCAACGGCCCGGCAGTCAACTGGGCCGATGTGGACGCAATGGCGGTTACGCTCGAGGCGAAGGCTGGCCCCGGCCCCGTCCCGACGGTCAGTATCGGCGGGCTAACACTCACACCTGCCCAGACTTCCGGCAAAGTCGTGATCATCTTCGACGACGGTTACCAGTCGATACTTCCAGCCGCGACCTACATGCATGAGTTGGGGATGCAAGGCAACATAGGGGTCATCGGCAAATACGTTGACTATCCAGCCCAGTACTACCTGAATCTTTATCAGCTCCGCGCCCTGCAGAATAACTGGGGCTGGGATATGGTCAATCAGACCCAGTCCGACGTGGATGCGGTACAGGCGTATTATGACCGAAATGACCCGACCGGGTATGCTTCCGATATTCTTCAGCAGGCCGCCTGGCTGGAGGCGAACGGGCTGAACTCCGCGCCCAACTGGATTATTTACCCGTATGGCGACATGAACGACGCCCTAGAGCAAGCCGTCGGCCGCTATTATATGTTCGGGCGTGGCATCATTAACAACCCAGATAGCTACCCGTTCGGTAATCCAAAAGATGTGAACAACCTGGTGATCCAGTATCCCGGCGATGGAGAGGACGGCGACATCGGGTACACTCCGCCCTCGCTGATTCTGGCCGCCGTTAAATCTGCTGAAGAGTATCATACAACGCTTCTCTTGACGTTTCATCGTATCCATTCCGAGCCTAGTGACCTGCCCGGATTCCCGCTAGCCCAGTTCGAGGAAGTCATCAACGGCATCCGCGCCTCGGGCATCCGGGTGATGACGCTGAGCGAGCTCGACCGAAGCAACGCAGTGCCCGTCAAAAACCATATCTACGTAAATGCCGGTGAGAAGTCGCTGATCACCGCAACTATCACCGGCTGACCGCGCCGAACGTGGGCGGGCCAGGAGAGGAGCCGACTTCGCGCCCAGCATGAATACCCTTTTTGTAATGTGTGATGGTGGGGATGAACGTGGTTAAGGTGAGCTGGAAACTAGTCGGCGTCTCGGCGCGAACGCCTTGGCGTGCGGCTACCCTGGTCGGGGCCATAGTCATGTTTGTAGGCGTGGTGCTGGGGTGCGCCCGCGACGGGAGCAGTTCGGCAGGAAGCAGCACGGGACCCGTGACTGATCAGCGCGAGCCAGTGTCGGTCACGTCGCCCCCGCAGGTGACCGATCGATACGATCGCCAGGTTCTATCATTCCACCCCGTGCTTTACCTAGCCCTCGGGAATGCATCGTCTGGGATTGAACCAGACCTGTCCGGTAATGGTAATAACGGGATTTATGAACCTAGCGGTGGGAAGCCAGATCTCACTACTCTTCCGAACGGGGACCTGGCGAGCGCCTTCGATGGCGTGAGCCAATATGTCCAGGTTCCTTCATCTAGGTCACTGTCGGTAACGGACACGGGCTGCCTCACCGTTGAGGCGTGGATAAAGCCTGCCGTTCTCCAGTTTCCGCATACTCAAGGCTCAGGCTACGTGTATGTTCTCGGGAAAGGAACCGTCGGCAAGCAAGAATATGCTATGCGCATGTACTCTTATTCGAATTCAGAGGTTCCGCCGAGGCCAAATCGAATATCAGCATACCTGTTCAACCTGGCGGGCGGTAAGGGCTCCGGAGCGTACTTTCAGGATGTAGTTCATCCCGGCGATTGGATTATGGTAGCATTCGTTATCGACAGCCGATCGTCCGCGGAATGGCCCGATGGGTATATTTCAATATACAAGAATGGGCAAATGCGAGGTCGTCAGGTTAGCCTGAGCCAGTTTAATGTCAAGCCCGGGGCATCGAATGCTCCGCTGCGGATAGGGACTCGAGACCTGGATTCGTTCTTTGATGGCGCCATCGGGAAGGTCGCCATCTACGACAGCATCCTTTCTGCGCAGGACATTCTCGCAACGTATCAGGCTATGTACTCGAGCTTACCGGGGAGGCCCAGGGC
>PMST01000137.1:4446-11816 GCA_003168295.1 Actinomycetota bacterium | reverse complement strand
ACAGGCGGGGGTGCGGGCGGGCCGGGACGTGAGTCCTTGGGCCGTCGCCGCGATTATCTTGATCGTCATCGTGCTTGTCGGGGTCGCGGCCGGCGTGCTGGCGGTGGCGACCCACGGCTTCCACAAGAAGACACTGGTGACGTACCGTCCCGCCGCCGTATTCAAGCTGCGGCCGGGCGAGTGCATCAATTCGGCGCCGAACGGGCTCGTCGTCACGGTCCTGTCCTGCGGGACGCCGCACGAGGCGGAAGTGTTCGCCACGTTCAGCTTGCCGGCATCGCCCTGGCCAGGAAACACAGCCGTCGAGCAGGACGCGGGCGACGGCTGCGCGAGCAGGCTCGGTGCTTACCTGAACCCGGATCTGGCCAACGCCGGCCTGGCCCAGGAGTTCGTGTACCCGAACCAGACCGCCTGGCAGGCCGGTGAGCGTACCGTCGTGTGCGAGGTCAGCTCGGCGACCGGGAAGCTAACCGGATCGGTGCGTAAGGTGAGCTGACCGTACCGGGTTGGCGGAGCTTGAGTC
The DNA here is from genome assembly GCA_003168295.1 of Actinomycetota bacterium. The sequence goes on along the minus strand of PMST01000137.1, from coordinate 11,293 downwards.
AGCCACCGCCCGCCCGCCATCACCGCGCTCAGCCGGAAGTCATCGTCGCAGACGACCAGGTCGGCTTGCAGGCCAGGGCGCAGGGCCCCGACCCGGTCGTCGAGGCCAAGCACGCGAGCCGGGGTGGTGCTCGCCGCGGCGGCCACCTCGGGCACCGGCAGGCCCGCGGCCACCGCCCGCCGGACGATGTCGTCCATGGTGGCGGTGGAACCGGCGATCGGGCCCGCCGAACCGCCCTGGCCGGCCGAACCGCCCTGACCGGCCAGGCGCGCCACTCCCCCGGACACGTTCACCCGCATCGAGCCCAGCCGGTAGCCGCCGTCGGGCATGCCCGCGGCCGCCATGGCATCGGTGATCAGGACCAGCCGGCCCGGGCCGGCGGCGCGCGCCACCAGGCGGATCGTGATGTCGTGCAGGTGGACGCCATCGGCAATCACCTCGCAGGTCACCTCATCCCGGTCGAGCAGGGCACCGGCGGCGCCCGGCTCCCGGTGATGCAGCGGCCGCATGCCGTTGAACAGGTGGGTCGCGTGAGTCGCGCCCGCGTCCACCGCGGCCGAGGCGACCTCGGCGGTGGCGTCGGTGTGCCCGACCGCGACGGTCACCCCGGCTCGCGCCGCGGCGCCGATCAGCGCGGTCGCGCCGGGCCGTTCGGGGGCGATCGTGATGACCCGCAGGTGTCCCGCGCTGGCCGCCCGCAGGCGCTCGAACGCGGCGACGTCGGGAGCGACCATGTGCCGCGGATCCTGGGCGCCGCACCGGGCCGCGGACAGGAACGGTCCCTCCAGGTGCAGGCCGGCCAGGACGCCGTCGGCGGCCAGCCCGGCCAGCATGGCGGCCCGGGTCTCCAGCTCGGCCAGCGGCGCGGTCACCAGGCTGGCCACGATGGTCGTGGTGCCGTGGCCACGGTGAAACGCCGCGGCGCGCCTGGCGTCCTCCTCCGATCCCTCGGTGAAGGACGTACCGCCGCCGCCGTGGACGTGCATGTCGACGAACCCGGGCAGAACCCAGGACCCGCGCAGGTCAGTGACGGGACGTTCTGGTGAAGGCCGTGGCGGGGGGCCGGATCCGACCGCTTCGATCACGCCGGAGGCCAGCTGGATCCAGCCTGGGCTGAGCACGCCAGCGGGCGTCACCACGCGGCCGCCGGCCAGCAGCTGCGAACGGCGGGAACGAGTGTCATGGGGCGGCGTCCGGGCGGTGGCCGGGACCTCTGGCATTAAGCCAGGATGACAGAGCGTGCCAGGGCGCGCGGCTGGTCCGGGTCGATGCCCTTGCGCTCGGCGAGGAGCACGCTGAGCCGCTGCGCTCCGATCAGCCCGGCGAGCGGGTCGCAGGCGGCGGCGATCACGGTGGCCCCGGTACGCCCGGCGTCCGCCAGCAGGTCGGAGGGAACCTCGCCGAGGGCCCAGACCACGGTGTTCTCGTCGCTGACGCTGATCGGGCCGTGCCGGTACTCCATCGCCGGGTAGGACTCGGCCCAGGTGCGTGAGGCCTCGCGCAGCTTCAGCGCCGCCTCGTCGGCCACCGCGGCCGCCCAGCCGTGGCCGAGGAAGGTGAACTCGCTGCGCTCGGCGAGTCCGGGCGGCAGCGGGCGGGCCAGCTCGCGGGCCGCCTGGCCAGGCAGTTCGCCGACATCCTCACCGAGATGCGCGCGGAGCAGGACCAGCGAGCTGGTGATGAAACGGCTCGAGACCACCGAACGTTCGGTGCTGAAATCGAGCCATATCACCTGATCGGCTTCCCGGGCGAGCGGCGCCTCCGGGTCGGCGGTGACGGCTACCGTCCGCACGCCGCGGTCGCGGGGAGCGTTTCGGAGGGCGTCGAGGACCTCGGTGGTGGTGCCGGTGCGGGAAATGAAGACCAGGCGGTCGTACCGCCGGGTCAGCGGCACCTCAGAGGCCGGGAAGGCGTCGGTTTCACCCTGACCCGCGGCCTCGCGCAGGGTCGCGTAGCACCGGGCGACGTTGAGCGACGAACCGCAGCCGATCGCGGCGACCCGCTCGCCCGGCCGGGGCAGCGCGGATTCGGCCGAGGCCGCCATCTCGATCGCCTTCGTCCAGCATCCGGGCTGGCTGGCGATCTCCTCGGTCAGGTAACTCATCGCTGCTCCTGCTCCTGCGATCACAAATATTGCATTCTCATGATCGAAATATGCCATATCTGATCAGTATAGATCACCAAGATGCAGCGCAGTGATCATGACAGCTCGTTTACTGAGGAACGGCGGTGGGTTCCGCCGTCGGTCAGGCCCGTCGCGTCGCGCCCCGTCGTGTTCCGTCGTGTCCGGTCGCGTTGCGTTGCGTCAGGCGGTGATGACGCGGATGCCGCGCTCGGTGAAGGCGGCCAGCGCGGCGGGAGAGGCATCGCGGTCGGTGACGATGACGTCGATCTCGGCCACCCCGCACATCCGCGCGAACGCGCGCTGGCCAAGCTTGGAGCTGTCGGCGACGACCATGACCTGCTCCGCCCGGGTGGCCATGAGGTTGTTGATGCTGGCCTCGCCCTCGTGGTGGGCGGTCGCCCCGGCTCGCACGTCAAGCCCGTCGACGCCGAGGATGGCCCAGTCCAGCGTCAGCTCGGCCAGGACCAGGGTGGCGAACGGTCCGATCAGCTCATAGGACTGGCCGCGGGTGACCCCGCCGGTCACCACGATCTTGATGTGCTGCCTGACGGCGAGCTCGTTGGCGATGTTCATCGCGTTCGTCACCACGGTGACGGCGGGCGCGCCGGTGCCATCTTGCAGGTCGGGCCGGGTGGCCAGGGCCCGCGCGACCTCGCTGGCGGTGGTACCGCCGTTCAGCGCCACCGCCGCGCCCGGGGCCACCAGCGCGGCCGCGGCGCGGCCGATGCGCTGTTTTTCCGCCGCGTGCCGGCCGGTCTTGTACCGCAGCGGCAGGTCGTAGGAGACGTGACCGGCCGTGGCGCCGCCACGGGTCCTGGTCACCAGCTGCTGCCGGGCCAGCTGATCCAGGTCCCGGCGGATGGTGGCCTGCGACACGCCGAGCTGCTTGGCGGCCTGGGTCACGGTGAGCTGCCCGTCGCCGGGTAGCAGGTCAAGCAGCGCATTCCAGCGCTCATACCTGGACACGCGGCGGACCTCCCCCTACGGGTCATTTGATGCAGCGATCTGCACGATTGCGCGCAGTTTACTCGCACGGCGGATGCGCGATGCTGCGCGAAAGGATCTCTGGCGGACGCGCGGAGCCGGGATCTCGCCAACACTAGAGATTTTAGCTAGAATTATGGCTATGGAGACGCTCCCGATCACCGACGCGAAGAACAGGTTTACTGAGCTCGCGGACCGGGCGGCCGCCGAGCACGATCATTTCACCGTGACTCGCAACGGACATCCGCACGTCATGGTGGTCTCCGTGGCGGAGTGGGATGAACTGCAGGAGACCATCGCGATCCTGTCCGATCCGCAAACTCGAGCCGACCTGGCGGAATCAGCCGAGGCGGCTGAGCGTGGCGACTTCACCACCGAGGAAGATATGCAGGCGATCCTCGATGTCCGTCTGGGCCGCCGGGACGGGCGGTGAGCGGACGATATGCCATCTTGCTCACACCGCCCGCGAAGAGAGCCCTCGCCGAACACCTGCCAGCGGGTGTCGCCACCGCGGCGTGGGAGCTGATCAGCGGCGCGCTGGCCGATGATCCCTGGCGAGTCGGCAAGCCCCTGCATGGACCCTACGACGGGCTTCACTCGGCCAGGCGGGGCACTTATCGCGTCATCTACAGGATCGACGAAAGCAAGCATGCCATCGAAATCCGATCGATCCGGCACCGCACTGACGCGTACCGGACCTAAAGCTGTATAGCCCTCCTTTCGATCACGCCGATGGGCTGCCGGCAAACCGGCCGTCGCCTGAACACGGGCACAGGCGCCGCGGAATGTCAGTGGGCGGATGCACCATGGGGACATGAGAGCGGATTCTGGCCAGCATCCGGCGGATCCCGAAGTCCCCCGGAGATCCTGCGAGCGGCATGCACCCCGGGTATATCCATTGAAATACGATGTGTATATACGAGGGAGGGCGGCGATGTCCAAGACGCTGATCGATGTCGACGATGACCTGCTCGACCAGGCGCAGGCCGCGCTGGGAGCCAGGACCAAGAAGGAGACGGTGAACCGGGCTCTGGCCGAGGCGGTCGCGTCGGTGGCGCGAAAGCGTGAGGTCGAGCGACTGGACGGCGGCGTCTACGCCGGTCTTGGCGCCCCGTCAGTGATGGAACAGGCGTGGCGGTAGCGCGGTACCTGGCGGACAAGAGCGCCATCGCGCGATGGCACCATCCGTCGGTGCGGACGGTTCTGGCGCCGCTGGTGGAACACGGGCTGATGGCGACCTGCGCGATTACCGAGCTGGAGGTGCTTTTCTGCGCGCGGGGCCGGGTGGACTGCGAGCTGGTCGCGGCGGACCGGCGGCATGCGTACGAGTGGCTGCCGGCCGAGGACGGCGACCTGCGGCGGGCGCTTGGCGTCCAGGCTAAGCTCGCGGATCAGCCTGAGCCGCGCGCCGTGCCGCTCCCGGACCTGATCATCGCGGCCATCGCCGAGCGGCATCGCGTCTGCGTGCTGCACTACGACGGCGGCTACGAGCATGTCGCCGAGATCACCGGCCAGGCCACCCGATGGGTGGTTCCCCCGGGCAGCATTACGTGAAAGGTAGTTTTCCCCTGACGGACAGTTTTCCCCTGGAGGGCGCATGACCGCCGATGCCCTGGACGGGTTCACGCCCGCGACTCGGGCCTGGTTCGAGGCGGCCTTCGCGGAACCGACGCTGGCCCAGGCGGGCGCGTGGCAGGCAATCGGCAAGGGCGAGGACACGCTGGTCGTCGCGCCGACCGGGTCGGGCAAGACGCTGGCCGCCTTCCTGTGGGCGATCGACAAGCTGGCGGCGCTGCCGCCGCCCGCGGACCCGAAGCGGCGAACCCGGGTGCTCTACGTCTCCCCGCTCAAGGCACTGGCGGTGGACATCGAGCGGAACCTGCGCGCGCCGCTGACCGGGATCAGGCAGGCCGCGCAGCGGCTGGGCCTATCCGAACCAGACATCCAGGTGGCGGTCCGCACCGGCGACACCGCCGCGGAAGAGCGCAGGAAGCTGGTCAGCAAGCCGCCCGACATCCTCATCACCACGCCTGAGTCGCTGTTCCTGCTGCTCACGTCACAGGCGAGGGAAACCCTGCGCGGGGTGGAAACCGTCATCGTAGACGAGGTGCACGCCGTCGCGGGAAACAAGCGCGGCGCGCACCTGGCCCTGTCCCTGGAGCGCCTGGACGCCTTGCGGAGCCAGCCGGGGCAGGCCACCGCCGGGGACAGAATCCGCGCCGCCCAGCGGATCGGATTGTCCGCCACCGTGCGGCCGGCCGAGGAGGTCGCCACCTTCCTCGGCGGCACCCGCACGGTCACGATCGTGCAGCCGCCCAGCCCCAAGCGCATCGAACTGCAGGTCGTCGTACCGGTCGAGGACATGACCGAGCTGGACACGCCGCCAGGCCGCGGGGGCGAGGCGGACGGCGAGGACCCAGCGCCCAGGCGTTCTATCTGGCCGCACGTCGAGGAGCGGGTGCTCGACCTGATCGAACAGCACAAGTCCACGATCGTGTTCGCGAACTCGCGACGGCTCGCCGAGCGCCTGTGCGGCCGGCTGAACGAACTGGCGGCGGAGCGAGCCGAAGCCGCCGAGGAAGCCCGGGCGTCGGCCCGCGCCGCCGCGGCAGGCCGGAGGGGAGGCCGGGCGCCGGCCGAGCTCATGGCGCAGGCCGGCGTGGCGGCAGGCGCGCCCGCCGAAGTCGCCCGGGCGCACCACGGCTCGGTGTCGCGCCAGGAGCGCGTGGAGATCGAGGAGGCGCTCAAGGCCGGCCGGCTGCCCGCGGTGGTCGCGACGTCCAGCCTGGAACTCGGCATCGACATGGGCGCGGTGGACCTGGTCATCCAGGTCGAGGCCCCTCCTTCGGTGGCCAGCGGCCTGCAGCGGGTCGGCCGGGCGGGGCACAACGTCGGCGACGTCTCGCGCGGCATCATCTTCCCCAAGTACCAGGGTGACCTGGTGCAGGCGGCCGTCGTCGCCGAGCGCATGCGGGCAGGCGAGATCGAAGAGCTGAAGATCCCGCACAACCCGCTCGACGTGCTGGCCCAGCAGATCGTCGCGATGACGGCCGTCGATGACTGGGTGGTCGACGAACTCGAGCAGACGGTCCGCAAGGCCGCCCCGTTCGGCAGGCTGACCAGGGGAATACTCGAAGCGGTGCTGGACATGCTGGCCGGGCGCTATCCGAGTGAGGAGTTCGCCGGGCTGCGGCCGCGCATCGTCTGGGACCGGGTGGCGGGAACCATCAGGGCCAGGCCCGGCGCGCAGCGGCTCGCCGTGACCAACGGCGGCACCATCCCGGACCGCGGGCTGTTCGGCGTGTTCCTGGCCACCGACGGCGGGGGCTCTGCTGGCCCGGGCCGGCAACCGCGCCGCGTCGGGGAACTCGACGAGGAGATGGTGTACGAGTCGCGGGTGGGCGACGTGTTCGTGCTCGGCGCCAGCTCGTGGCGGATCGAGGACATCACGCCCGATCGCGTCCTGGTCACGCCCGCGCCCGGCCAGGCAGGCAAGCTGCCGTTCTGGCACGGCGATACCGCGGGCAGGCCAGCCGAGCTGGGCCGGGCGATCGGAGCGGCCTGCCGCGAACTGGCTGCGGCGAGCGAACCCGACGCGACCCGTAAGCTGCGGCAGGCCGGCCTGGACGAGCTGGCGGCGCGGAACCTGATCAGGTACCTGGCCGAGCAGCGCGCGGCTACCGGGTACGTGCCCGACGACCGGACCCTGGTCCTGGAGCGGTTCCGCGACGAGCTCGG
>PMST01000137.1:0-4433 GCA_003168295.1 Actinomycetota bacterium | reverse complement strand
CGAGCGGGATCGCGCTGCTCGACCCCGATGAGATCTCCGATCTCATCACCGCCGAGGTCGGCGCGAGCGCGCTGTTCGCGTCCAGGTTCCGCGAGTGTGCCAGCCGGGCGCTGCTGCTGCCGCGCCGTCAGCCGGGCCGCCGGACGCCGCTGTGGCAGCAGCGGCAGCGCTCCGCGCAGCTGCTTGAGGTGGCGAGCAGGTACCCGGCCTTCCCGATCGTGCTGGAAACCGTCCGGGAGTGCCTGCGCGACGTCTTCGACGTGCCGGCTCTGACCGCGCTGCTGCGCGACATCGCCGCCCGCCGGATCAGGCTGGTCGAGGTGGAGACGGCTACCCCCAGCCCGTTCGGTAAATCCCTGCTGTTCCGGTACGTCGGGGCCTTCATGTACGAGGGTGACGCGCCGCTGGCCGAGCGCCGCGCCCAGGCGCTGTCCCTTGACCCGTCCCTGCTGGCCGAGCTGCTCGGCCAGGACGGGCTGCGCGAGCTGCTCGACCCGGCCGTCATCGCGGAGGCCGAACGCGACCTGCAGCACCTGTCGGCGTCCCGCCGCTGCCGCGACGTGGAGGGCGTCGCGGACCTGCTCCGCACCGCCGGGCCGCTGACGGCCGGGGAGGTGTCGCAGCGATGCGTGGATCCGGGGGCGGCAGGTGACTGGCTGGCGGAATTGTCCGTGGCGCGTCGAAGCATCGGCGTGCGGATTGCCGGGCAGCCGATGTGGGCCGCGATCGAGGACGCGGGCCGGCTACGGGACGCGCTCGGGGTGCCGCTGCCGGTCGGGATCCCCGAGGCTTTTACCGAGCCGGTCGCCGACCCGCTGGGTGACCTGGTGGCCAGGTACGCGCGGACGCACGGCCCGTTCACGGCCGACGCGGTGGCCGCGCGGTACGGGCTCGGCGTCGCGGTGGTCATGCTGGCGCTGCGGCGCCTCACCGCGAGCGGTCGCGTGGTCGAGGGCGAGTTCCTGCCCGCCGGGCAGGCCGCCGGGGGCGGACAGCTGACCTCGGCCGGCGGGACCGAATGGTGCGACGCCGAGGTGCTGCGGCTACTGCGCCGCAGGTGCCTGGCGAGGCTGCGCAAGGAGGCGGAACCGGTGCCGCCCGAGGTGCTGGCCCGGTTCCTGCCCGCCTGGCACGGGATCGGCACGCACGGGACCGGCGGAGTCACAGCGGGACCGCGGCGGCGGGCCGACGCGGCCACGGTGCTCGAGGTTCTGGAGCGGCTGGCCGGGGCGCCGGTGCCCGCGTCCGCGCTGGAGACGCTGATCCTGCCGGGACGCGTGCCTGACTACTCCCCCGCCCTGCTCGACGAGCTGACCTCAGCCGGCGAGATTGTCTGGTCCGGCGCGGGAGCACTGCCCGGAGGTGATGGCTGGCTGGTGCTCGCGCCCGCTGACGGCGCACCGCTGCTGCTGCCCGAGCCGGGCGAGGTGAGCATGACGCCGGTGCACTCGGCGGTCCTGGAGGTGCTCGGCGGAGGCGGCGCGATGTTCTTCCGCATGCTCAGCGACCGGGTCGCGGGCCTGCTCGCCCGGGAGTTGCCCGCCGGGGAGCAGCCCCACCCGGCTCTGCCTGACGACAGTGAGGTCGCGGCCGCGATCTGGGACCTGGTGTGGGCCGGGCTGCTCACCAACGACACGCTCACCCCGCTCCGGCTGGTACTCGGCGGCCAGCAGCGACGAGCTGCCGCCCCGCCCCGGCCCGTACCGCGTCCGCGCCCCGGGCGCAGGTACAGCTTCGGCCGTCCGGCCATGCCGACCCGCACCGGTCCGCCTACCGTCAGCGGGCGGTGGTCGCTGCTACCCGGCCGGGGGGTGCTGCTGCCCGGCCAGGGCGCGCTGGCGGCGGCCTCCCCGGGCGAGGGTGACCAGACCGTGCGGGCGCACGCGCTCGCGCTGACGCTGCTTGAGCGGCACGGCGTGCTGACCAGGGGCGCGGTGGCCGCCGAGCGGATCACCGGCGGCTTCGCGGCGGTGTACCCGGTGCTGCGCGCGATGGAGGAGGCCGGCCAGTGCCGTCGCGGTTACTTCGTCGAGGGACTGGGCGGGGCCCAGTTCGCGCTGCCTGGAGCGGTGGACCGGATGCGGGCGCTGGACCCAGGTACGGTCCGGGGAGATGGGTCCCCTCGTGATCGGAGAGTTCCGGGTGGCCCTTCTCCTGCGTCGGCACTCGTCCTTGCGGCCGCCGATCCGGCGCAGCCGTACGGGGCGGCGTTGCCCTGGCCTGATCGCCCCGGCGAGACGCCCGCCTCGCACCGGCCGGGCCGCAAGGCTGGCGCGCTCACCGTACTGGTGGATGGATCGCTGATCCTGTACGTCGAGCGCGGCGGCCGGACCTTGCTGTCCTGGACCGATGAGGCCGAGGTGCTGGCACCAGCGGCGGCGGCGCTGGCCGCCGCGGTCCGCGCGGGCGCGCTGGGACGGCTCACCGTGGAGCGCGCCGACGGCGAGCGGGCCGGCGGTGATTCGCCGCTGACCCAGGCCCTGGAGGCGGCCGGGTTCCGGCCCTCACCCCGGGGCCTGCGGCTGCGCGCCGGCTGAGCACCGCCCCGGGGCCCGGTCCTAAGCCGGCGGCGTGTTGTGGCAGCGCACCTGCGGGGGCATCCCGCCGGCCTGCGGGGGCATCCCGCCGGCCTGCGGGGACTCAGGCGACGCGGTTGGGTGGACCATGGGCCGGTAGCCGGCCGCGATCGCCGCGATGATCGCCGGCGGCGTCAGCACCTCGACCGAGCCGGACACACCGGCCGCGGCACCGTAACCGGTCAGCGACCACGCCTGTAGCCGACCGCCGATGAGCAGACCCATGTCGCCACCCGCCCGGATCATGACACCGTCGGGCAACTGACCGGCGTCCATGGTGCGGGTGACCTGACGCCGTGTTCGGTCGACCCGCTCACCGTGCAGTACCGCGTCCATCTCGCCGGCCTGAGGCCTGCGGGCCAGCCGCTGCGCCGTTTGCCAGGCCGCAGCGAAACCGAGGAAGTCGGAGCGCCGACAGTAGCCACACGGCCGGTGCCCGGCGGCCAACGCGGTCGCCTCATCGAGAAAGAACAGCGCCGTCCACCGGCCCGGCGGCATCGGATCGCGCCGGACATCCTTCCAGTCCAGCACGCAGCAGATCCACGCCTTCAACCGCCAGCGGCTAACCCCCAGTTCACGGCCTTGCCCGTGCAAGCAGCCACGATTGCCCATCATCAGGCCACGGGCCGGATCCGCGATGATCTCGCCCGTCGGCAACACCCGGTTCTGCAGTGGCACGGTCCTATCCTCCACCGCGAGTACGACATCGCAACCCGTCCGCACAGCCAACTCCGGCTTGGCATGCCCGCGGGATTCCTGACGCCGAGAGACCCATGCCTGCGGCTGTGAACGGGTAGGTTCGCCACTACTATTCGGTAAACCAAAGCCGGACCTCTGGCGACAATGCTCGCGCGTCTCATCATTGCGATGAACGGCAGCTAAGGTCCGCCAGCAGGCCACTCACTCCCCAGGGGGAACTTTGACCGATCAATCATCAAGCCAGGGCCGCCCTGATGATTGGAGTCGCGGCGGCTACGTCCCCGGCGAGCAGTACTACGGCGAGCAGAATTACGGCGATCAGAATTACGGCGCGGGGGCAGGTTCCTCCCGGCCCGGCCAGGGAGCGGCCGGCCCGGCCCGGCCAGGTGCGCCCGGCATCGGGATGCCCGGTCCGGGGGTAGGCGGTCCGGGGGCGGGTCAAGGGGGCCAGGGGTCGGGACCGGCGATGCCGACCACTCCGATCTGGCAGCCCAACCCGCAGCAGGGGGTGCCGGGCCAGGGAGCAGCAGCCCGGGGAGCGCCGCAGCCGGGCGCGTTCCAGCCGGGCGCGGCGCAACAGGACGCGTACCCGCAGGGCGCGCCTCAGCAGGTCGCTGAATCAAAGGGCTTTTTCGGCGCGCTGTTCGACTTCAGCTTCACGTCGTTCGTGACCACCAAGATCATCAAGGTGCTCTACGTCCTGATCCTCGTTCTGGCCGTAATCAGCGCACTCGTATACACCGTCATCGCGTTCAAGGTGAGCCCGGGATTCGGCTTTCTGACGCTGGTCATCGGCGATCCGCTGTTCATCATCATCGTCATGGCGTTCTGGCGCCTGGTCCTTGAGGCTTTCATCGTGGTCTTCCGGATCTCCGAAGACATCCGGGCCCTGCGCGAGCGCGGCGACCGCTAGGTCCAGGCGCAGCAACGTCAACCCGGGAAGTGGACCACCAGGAAATCCGGTCAGCGCCCGCATGGATACGCTCACCGCGCGGCCTCATGCGAGAATGGCGGCGTGCCAGGACTGTGGGGCATAACCCCCCGCGAGAGCGTGCGGGGTGAGTGTGAGTGTCGCGGCGAGGAGGCCGTCGTCGCTGGCTGCCTCGATGTCCTCACTGGCCGCAACGTTGATGAGCGGTTGCTGAGGGTCCTGGGCGG
>PMST01000092.1 GCA_003168295.1 Actinomycetota bacterium | reverse complement strand
CGATGTCGTGCGTGATGTAGAGGACCGAGACGCCTTCGGAATCGCGCAGCTCAGCCATCAGGTTCAGCAGGCCGATCCTGATCGAGGTGTCCAGCATCGAGACCGGCTCGTCGGCCAGGATCAGCTTCGGCCGCATGGCCAGCGCCTGGGCGAATCCGACCCGCTGCCGCTGGCCCCCGCTGAGCTCGTAAGGGAAGCGCTGCAGCATATCGGGGGTCAGCCCGACCACCTCGAAGACGCGGGCCGCCTCGTCCAGCCGGTCGGCGGCCGACAGCGTCGGACGGTGCAGCTTGAGGCTGCGCAGCACGCCGTGCTGGACCCGGAACACCGGGTTGATCGAGCTGAACGGATCCTGGAACACCATCGGCACAAGCCCGCTGTAGCGCAGCTGGTCCCGGCGCGATCTCAGCCGGGAGAGCGGCTTGCCCTCGAAGAACATCTCCCCGGCCGTCGGCCGGTAGATCCGGGCCAGCAAGCGGGCGATGGTGGACTTGCCGCTGCCGCTCTCGCCGGCCAGCGCCACGATCTCGCGCTCGCCGATGCTGAAGCTGACGTCATCCACGGCGTGCAGCGTCCGCCGGGAAAGCGCACCGCCGATCTTGAAGTGCCTGGTCAGGTGCTCAACTCGGAGCAGTTCGGCATCGGGCAGTTCGGCATCGGGCCGTCCGGTGGAGGTCAAAAGCTCAGGCTCCCGTCCTGGCGCCGCAGGCAGCGGACGAGCGCCTCATCCAGCGGAAACAGCTCCGGTGCCACTTCCGTACATTGTTCTGCCACGTGCGGGCACCGCGGGTGGAACCGGCAGCCGGCCGGCACATGGGCCAGGTCAGGCGGATTGCCCGGGATTCCCTTGAGCGGGACCCGCGGGCCCCGGATCGACGGGAAGGCCTCGAGCAGGCCCCGGGTGTACGGGTGCTGCGGCGCGGAGAAGATCGCCCGGGTGGCGCCGAGCTCGTCTACCTGGCCGGCGTACATCACCATCAGCCGGTCGGAGAAGTGACTGATCAGGGACATGTCGTGGGTGACGAAGATGACCGCGAAGCCGAGCGCCAGCTGCAATTCCTTGATCTGGACCATCAGCGAGCGCTGCGCCACCACGTCGAGCGCGGAGGTGGGCTCATCCATGATGATCAGGTCCGGGGTGAACAGCATCGCCATCGCGATCATCGAACGCTGCCGCATCCCGCCGGACAGCTGGTGCGGGTAGCTCCGCAGGTGCGCCGGATCGATGCCGACCATGCGGAGCACCTCGGCGGACCGGGCCGCGATCTCCGCCTTCGACTCCCGGCCGTGGGCCCGCATCACGTCCTTGAACTGAGCCCCGATGGTCTTGACCGGATTCAGCGCGTTCATCGCGCTCTGCATGACCACCGACATGTCCCGCCAGCGGATGGCGGACAGCTGGCGGTCGGTCAGGCCGACCAGGTTGGTGCCCTCGAACGTGACGCTGCCGGAAACGACAGCAGCCGGGGGAGCGAGCAGCTGGGCGACGGCGAACAACAGCGTCGACTTCCCGCAGCCCGATTCGCCCACGATGCCGAGGAACTCACCCCTATTGACACGGAACGACACGTCGTCCACCGCCCGGACATCCCCACGGTCAAGGACGTAGTCCACGGACAGGCCGCTGACCTCGAGCACCGGCACGTCAGACACGCGGCTCCGCTCCCTTTTTATGGCGTATTTTCCGCACCGGCCGCAGGGCCGGATTGCCGATCTCGTCGAAGGCGTAGTTCAGCAGGGCGAACGCGGCGCCGAGGACGGCGATGCAGGCACCCGGCGCGATCGCCCACAACGGTTCGCCGGTCTGCAGCGCCGCGTTGTTCTGCGCCCAGTACAGCGTGGTGCCCCAGCTCACCGTGTTCGGGTCGCCGAGGCCGATGAACTGCAGGCTGGACGCGAACAGCACCGCGTACAGCGCGTTGGTCAGGAAGCTCGCCACGATCAGCGAGGTCATGGTGGGAATGACCTCCACCACGATGATGTACAGCCGCCGCTCGCCGCGCACCCGCGCTGCCTCCAGGAAGTCCCTGTTCCGCAGCGTCAGCGCCTGCGCCCGGAGCTGGCGCGCGGTATAGGACCAGCTGGTCAGGGTGATCGCCGTGATCAGCACGAGCGTCGTCCCGCCCTGGGCGTAGGCGGCGATGACGATCAGCAGCGGGAACAGCGGGATGACCAGGAGGACGTCGGTCAGCACGGACAGCGAGCTGTCCGCCAGGCCGCCGAGGTAGGCGGCGGCCACGCCGATCAGGACCGCGAGGGCGGTCGTGGCCAGCCCGACCACGATCGCGATGATCATCACGTTCCTCGTGCCCCAGACCAGCTGCGAGTACAGATCCTGCCCGTAGTGGTTGGTGCCGAGCAGGTGGGCGGTCGAGATCCCCAGCTGCGGGGCGTAGGCGTCCTGGGTCGGGCTCTCGTGGGCGATGACACCGGGAAAGAGCGCGATCAGGATGAAGATCGCGAGCAGGACGACGCCCACGGTCGCCTTGTGGTTGGACCGGATGGCGCGGCCGACACGGGCGAACACGTGGCCGGCCGGCAGCTGCAGGGCGGGGGTTTCCGCGGGAACCCCGGAGACGGGCATGGCCATGGGCTAACCCGCCGCCCTCGTCCGGGGGTCGAGCAGGGCGGTGAGGAGATCGGCGACCAGGATCGCGAACAGCACCGCCACGGTTATCAGCAGGAACAGGCCCTGCATCAGCGGGTAGTCCTCGCCGGAGACGGCCTGCAGCAGCATGAAGCCCACGCCGGGATAGTTGAAGACGTACTCGATCAGGATCGCGCCGCTGACCACGAAGCCGAGGGACATCGCGAAGCCGGTCAGGTTCGGCAGGATCGCGTTGCGGGCGGCGTAGTCGAACATGATGCGCCGGTTCGGCAGTCCCTTGGCCCGGGCCATCCGGACGTAGTCCTCGGCCAGCGTGGTGATCATCGTGTTACGCATGGTCAGGATCCAGGTGCCGATCGTGGTGATCAGCAGCGAGATGGCCGGGAGGAACGCGTGGTTGAGCACGTCCTGGAAGAAGGTGAAGTTGAGCCCGGGGGTATCGGTGGTGACGTAGTAACCGCCCTGACTGGGAAACCATTTCAGGGTGATGCCGAAGATCAGCACCAGCACCATGGCCACCCAGAAGTACGGGATCGCGGAGGTGATCACGAACACCGGCGGCACGATGCTGTCCAGCTTCCCGCCGCGGCGCCACGCCGAGACGATGCCCAGCCCGGTGCCGAGGATGAAGGCCAGGACGGTGGTGACGCCGATCAGGCCGAGCGTCCACCAGATCGCGCTGCCGATGACCGAGGTGACCGAGGCCGGGTATTCGTCCAGGGAGGTGCCGAGGTTGCCGGTCAGGATCTGGTGCAGGTAGCCGAAGTACTGGCTGATCAGGCTCTCGTGCGTGTTGACTCCGAACAGGACCTCCAGGGCGTTCAGGGCCTTGGGGCTGAGCTCGCCGTGGAACTTCGACATCATGGCCAGCGCGGGGTTTCCCGGCATCAGCCGCGGCAGCAGGAAGTTGAGGGTAAGCGCCGCCCACAGCGTGAGGACGAAGAAACCAAGGCGGCGCAGCGCGTATCTCAAGTGAGTTGGCTTCCTGGTTCGGGAATCTTCCGGCGGGGCGGGCCGGAGCTCATGGATCGGGCCCCGGCCCGGGCCGCTTAACTCTTCGGCGCCAGGTGCAGCAGCACCTGCTCGTTGTCCGGGTAGGCGTACGCGGACGGCTGGGCGTACGGGTCGCCGGAGGTGGGCCAGCCGGTGAACGCCCCGGTGTCGTACTGGTACCAGTCCACCGCCTCCACGACCGGGATGACCGGCACCGTGTTCAGCATGACCTGCTGAATCTGGTTCATGATCGACTGCTGGGTGGCCGCGCTCGTGGTGGTCGCGTACTGGTTCAGCAGGGCGGTGGTGGTGGGGTTGCTGTAGCGCTCGTAGTTGCTGGCCGCCACCTTGCCGACCGGCGCCGTGTTGGCGGAGTTGAGCCAGTTGTTCAGCTCGTAGTACGCGCTCGGGCCGAAGGTCTGCTGGTCGTAGTAGGCGAGCTGGTACTTGCCGTAGTACAGGTCGGCGTCGAAGTCGGTGTTCGACAGGTTGTCGGGGGTGATCTGGATTCCGATCGCCTTGAGGTCCTGCTGGATCACCTGCATGGAGGCGACCCAGTCGGAGTAGTCGCCGATGTTGATGACGGTAAAGGCCAGCTTCTGGCCTGAGGCGTTCGTCATGACGCCACCGGACCCCATGTGGTAGCCAGCCGAGGCCAGCAGGGCCTTCGCCTTGGCGGGGTCATAGCCGTTGCCCCACGCCGACAGCGCCGAGCTGTCCACCGTGCTGGAGAACGTGGGCGTGACGATGCCGGTCTGGTTCGCGGGCGGCTCGTAACCGGACTCGCCGACGCTGGAGACCTGGCTCCTGTCGATCGCGTACGAGATGGCCTTGCGCACGTTGACGTTGCTCAGCAGGGGATTGGTCAGGTTCGGGACCAGCGAGACGTTCACGGTGGGCGGGAACCAGTAGTGGAAGTTCGGGCTCTTGGAGGTGTAGAAGGCCTGGATGCCCGGGATGTACTGGGCGCCCCACTGCGCGTTCCCGTTGGCCAGATCATCGTTGGCCGTGTTGTTGCTCGTGTAGGCCGGGTACTGGATCTTGGCGATTTTCGGCTCACCCGGCTGCCAGTAGTGCGGGTTGGCGGTGTAGGTGATGTTCGACGGGCTGCACTTGCTCATCAGGTACGGACCGGTGCCGACGGGGTGGCTGATGGGGTCGGTGGTCGGGTTGGCGATCGTGGACCAGATGTGCTCGGGCACGATCGGCGTCTGGTCCGCGATGTAGTAGAAGTAGGGCACGGCGACCGTGCTGAAATCCATCACGACCGTGCTGGGGCTGGTCGCGGTGACGCTCGAGAGCACCGACCAGACCCCGGTCAGGTCCAGGGCCGGGTACTTCTTTTCCATGTTGAAGGTGTACGCCACGTCGGCCGCGGTCATCGGCGTGCCGTCGCTGAACTTCACGCCCGAGCGGATGGTGAACGTGAGGGACTTGTTGCCCGCTCCCCACGCCCAGGACGAGGCGAGCATGGGCGTGGTCTTGCCGTCTTGCAGCGGGTTCATATAGACCAGCGGCTCGTACATGAAGCCGACCGACAGGAGGGTGTCGGAGGCGTTGAGCGGATTGAAACCGCAGGTCCAAAGCGCGCCGTTCTCGTTGGAGATGGTCAGCACGCTGCTCGTCGTTGTCTTGCCGCCGCCGCTGGAGCCTGAGCTAGAGCTGGAACTCGAACCGGCGCTGCAGCCGGCCGCGAGCAGGCCGGCCGCGATGATGACCCCGTATCTGGTAAGGCGTCTCATGCCGTGGTCCTTACTGCCGTTTGGTCGTGACCTGGTGCGGAAAGGGGGGTGCACAGCGCCGATGCCTGGACGTAGAGCGGTCGCCGGGCGAGATGACGGAGCGGCTCCCGCGCGCCGGGCCGCTGCCGCGACTCGCCACTGGATTGCCCCTTCCGTGAAGTTTGTTTGGACAGTATCCTAACTATCTGTCGGGGACAAGAGTCCGCTCGAACTGACCCAAGGTCGTAACTTTCGGGACCATCTGGCCGCGGCATGCCGGGCGCCGGACGCCTCGCACAATGAATGGAGGAGGTCGCCGTGACAGCCCTGTCGGCTGGTACGCACGCGGTTGCGCCCGCCGTTGAGACGGTCACGGCCGATCGGCCGGCCTCGGCTCTGCCGCCTCCCGAGGGCACCGGCGCGGTCCTGTTCGCCGCCCGCCCGGCGCTGATCCGGGCGATGAACGAGCAGCTGCTGCTCGAGCACATCCGCCAGCGCGGCCCCTGCTCCCGGGCTGAGCTGGCCCGCGTCTCGGGCCTGTCCAAGCCCACGGTGTCGCTGGCCCTGGACAACGTCGAGCGCGCGGGCCTGGTCCGGATCGCGGGCCAGCGGACCGGCATGCCCGGCCGTTCGGCCCGGCTGTACGAGATCAGGCCCGACGCGGGCCTGGTCCTCGGCCTGGATATCGGGCACGAGTATGTCCGCGGCGCGATCGCCGACCTGTCCGGGGAGATCAGGGCCCGGTCCTCGGTCCGCGCCCACGCCACCAGCGTCCGCGGCCGGGTGGCCGAGCTCGTCGGGCTGGCCGACATGCTCTGCCAGGAGGCCACCGTGCCCCGTGCGGCGATCACCCAGACGGTGATCGGCAGCCCGGGCGTCTATGATCCGCGGCGCAACGCCATGAAGCTCACCGGCGGCCTGCGCGGCTGGGACCGCCCGGCCGCGCTGGCCGGGTTGCGGGAGGCGTTCGGCCCGTCGCTGGTGATGGAGAATGACGTCGACGCCGCCGCCCTGGCCGAGCGGGCCCTGGGGCACGGCCGCGAGATCGATAACTTCGCCTTCGTGCACATCGGCACCGGCGTGGGCATGGGGCTGATGCTCGGCGGGCAGCTGCTGCGCGGCGCGCACGGGGTCGCGGGGGAGATCGCGTTCCTGCCGCTATCGGGCAGCAGCGGCGCGGACGAGCAGGAGGCGCGCAAGCGGGGCACGCTCGAGGTGGCCGCGTCGGCTTCCGGCGTGGTCCGGGCCGCCCGCCGCGGCGGCATGCGCGGCCCGGTGTCGGCCCGGCGGGTCTTCGAGGCCGCGGCCGCCGGTGATGAGCGGGCGATGGCCGTGGTGGCGGAGGAGGCCCGGCTGGTCGCCATGACGATCTGCGCCGTTATCACCGTGGTCGATCCCGACCTGGTCGTCCTGGGCGGCGGGATCGGGCGCGCGCCGGGCTTCGCCGAGGCTGTGAGCGCCGAACTCGAGGCGATCGCGCCCGTCATGCCGGCCATCAGGGTCAGTGCGCTCGGCACCGACGCGGTGGTCGACGGCTGCCTGTCCGCGGGCACCGAACTCGCCTGGGGTCAGGTGATGGGCGTCCGGCCCACCGCGCCCTCAGCTGGCGTCGAGCAGCGCCTGGAACACGCCAAGAACCGCGAGCCCGTCCAGCCGTTCTGAGTAGCCGGGCACCGACAAGATGACCTCGTCGCCAAGGTCGTGAACGGTAAATCCGCCGTCCAGCTCGTTGTGCCCGAGATGCAGCTCGTACTTGCGTAGCGCCCGCAGGGCCGCGGTGAACATGGGGCGGGGACACGGGTGTGAGGTGCCCGCCGCCGAGACCGTGACGTGGTCAGGGGTGGTCGCGAACGAGAAACCGCCGACGCGCAGCGACGGATCCGGGGTGATCGAACGGGTGCCGATCGCTGGCCAGAAGGGATTGTCGGGGACGATCTCCAGCGTGATCCGGCGGCGGCCGTCGCCGGAGAACGTGCGGTGGGCCACCAGCTTCGGGATGTTGAACAGGTCGCCCGTGCGCGCCAGGTAGTGCCCGTACCGGGTCTGGCCGTCGGTCTGCTTGAACTCGATCCGCACGCTGCCGTGCACGATATAGAGGTAGGCGTCGCCGTCGTAGTTGGTGTTCCAGAACGGCAGCTGGTCGGCGGCACCAGTGGATTCCCACAGCGCGACGTTACCGACCCGGCCCAGTTCGGTGGGAACGTGGGTCGGCCGGTCCGCGGCGCCCCCGAACGCGATGATGTTCATCAGGCTGAACAGCTCGGGGTCCGTGGTGATGTGCGCCTCGCCCGGGCGCACCTGCAGGTCCGCGAAGTCGGAGTGCAAGCTCTGCACGCTGGTCATGATGGCCTCGCCACGATTCTTGCCCCTTTGCTGTGCTGAGTCATCGAACGGCGACCCCATTTTGTACGCAATATGCCGAGTACGCAAGAGGCAGGCACCGGCCAACCGGCAGATTCCCGCAGCGAGGAGCCCTTGAGATGTCTCTATGTATACAAATACTGATTACCTCAGCTCCAGTCGTCCGACCGCTGGCTCTGGGTTCTAGCGCAGGTGCGAGGCTCCGTTGAGGTCGATGATGGTCCCGCTGGCCCACTCGGCCGCGTCCGAGGCGAGGTAGATGACCGCGGCCGCGATCTCCTCCGGCGTCGCGACCCGGTTGAACGGGCTCTGCGCCCGGATCTCCTCGCCCCGGGCCGAGTTCAGGTCAGCCGCGGCCATCTCCGTCTCGACGTATCCCGGCGCCACCGTGCCGACCGAGATGCCCAGCGGCGCCAGGGCGCGCGCCATCGACTGCCCGAACCCGTTCAGGCCCGCCTTGCTGGCCCCGTAGGCCGGGTGCCGGGGCTCGCCGCGGAACGCTCCGCGCGAGCTCACGTTGACGATCCGGCCGCCGGCTTCCTTCATGTGCTGCACGGCGCACCAGGTCACGTTGGCCGCGCCGGTGAGGTTGACGGCGAGTGTCTGGCGCCACGCGTCCTGCCACTGCTCGTACGACACCTCGGTGACCGGGTGCCAGAGGTAGATCCCGGCGTTGTTCACCAGCACGTCCAGCCCGCCGAGGTCCGCAGCGGCCTGGTCAACCATCCGCCGGACCGCGCCGGCGTCGGCCAGGTCGGCCTGCACGACCGTGTGACCGCCGCCCGGCAACCCGGCCCGCACTTCCTGGGCGAGCCCAGCCGAGTCGCGGTGGTGCACCGCCACCCGGTCACCGAGCTCCGCGAAAGCCTGCGCGACCGTCCGGCCGATGCCCCTGGACGCGCCCGTCACCAATACCGCTCGCTTCGCCAAGACTCTCCTTAGGACTACTTGTTACTTCTCATCACACAGGGCCAGCAGCTTGGTGGCCGTGGCCCAGTTCCTGGCCGTGGCGGCCAGGCCTTCGTGCTTCTGCTTGGACGGCGGGCTGACGATGCGGAACAGGGATTGGGCCAGCTCGCTGTTCCCGTAGCCATCCGGCGTGTGCAGGAACAGGGCGTGGCCGATCGCGGTGACGGTGTCGTGGCTGCCCTTGGCCGCCGCCGCGCTCTGGGCCGCCGCGATCCGCTCCAGCAGGCCGGCCGGCGGTTCGCCGTTCAGGAACACCACGTGCACCAGCTTCGGGTTCGGCTCGCCCGGATACGGGTTGTCCTGCAGGGCCCGCGCGAGGTCGTCGCGGGACAGGACCACGACCGAGGCCCAGATCCCGAACCTGTCGGTGATCGCGGACTCCAGCGCCGAGGCCAGCTCGCTGGTGCTGGTGCTGTCCGTGGTGAACAGCACGTTCCCGCTCTGGATGTAGGTTGTCACCCCGGTGTGCCCGAGCGAGGTCGCGACCTCCCGCAGGTCCGCCATCGGCACCTTGTTCCGGCCCCCGACGTTAATGCCGCGCAGCAGTGCGACGTGTGTTGCCATTCCGCCATTGTGCCTCGCCGCCGCCGAAGTGCTTCTTAAGTTCGCTACGGAACGAACGCTGGTTCATGCCCCCGCAACCTTTTCCGCGACTGCGGGCCCGGGCGACCCCGGGCGAGCGGACTCCAGGTAACGAGTTACGCTTTTTTAGGGTTGTGCTCGTGGAGGCGCCGTGACGACAGGGCCGGGAGACGAGATGGCTGCGGCGGGCCGTGGCCTGATGCGGGCGTCGGACGCGGACCGTGAGCAGGTGATCGGGGTGCTCAAGGTCGCGTTCGTTCAGGGCCGGCTGACTAAAGACGAACTGGACCTGCGGGTCGGCCAGGCGTACACCGCCCGGACCTATGCGGAGCTGGCCGTGGTCACGGCCGACATTCCCCCCGGGCCGACCGAAGCCCAGCCGGTGCGCAAGCCCGCCGGGGCGCGGGGCTGGCCGCCGATGAACAGCAGCGCCAAGACGGCCGCAGGCGTGATCATCGCGGCCACCATGGTCACGGTGGCCCTGTGGCTGATCGCCTGGTCCGCCGGTAACGGGGCGCTCCTCGCGGGAGCGGTCTTCGCCACCGGTGTCGACCTGGTGATCTTGTGCGCGACCGGCGCGAATATGCTCGAGAGGCGGCAGCAGAAGCACTCAGGCGGAGCGCTGCCGCCGCCATCATCCAGGCGATCGGCTAAGACAGCCGCTATCGCCCGACGTGACCGGCAGCCAGGTCAGGACGCGCTCTGCGCGGTCCGGCTGGCGCCGAATGCGCGCCCTGCCTGATCGGCCAGCGTGACGGCGGGTGGCGTAATGTTCCGGCCCTTCGCCGTGATGTTCGTTTTCCAGGTCCAGGCCCAGGCAGCGATAGAACGCGGCGGTTGCCGTCGGATAAGCCGCGAACAGGACCAGGGACACCATCTCCGTCATGAATCCGATTCTCCTCTGGTCTCCCAGCCCCCGCTATGGTGGTCCAATGAGCGTTCCTGCCCCAGCGTGGGTAGTAGCCGGGCCGCCCGGCGCCGGCAAGACTACGGTCGCTGACCTCTTGATCGCCTCACTCGAACCGACGCCGGCCCTGCTCGACAAGGACACGATGTACGGGTCGTTCGTGGCCGCCCTGCTGGCGTCCGCGCACCGCCCCGCGGGGGAGCGCGAGGGCCCGTGGTACGACGAGCACATCAAGGTGCACGAGTACGCCGGAATGACGGCTACCGCCCGTGAGATCCGGGTGCATGGATGCCCGGTCGTGCTGTCCGGCCCTTTCACCGGGCAGATCCACGACGCTCAGCGGTGGCAGTCCTGGGTGGCCGAGCTGGGCGGCGGGACGGTGCGGCTGGTCTGGATCTCCTCGGACGAGGCCACGCTCCGCCGCCGGCTTACCGCTCGTGGGCTGGAGCGGGATTCGGCCAAGCTGGCGAACTTCGAGCAGTTCGGCACCAGCATGCGGCTCGGCGCCGAACCCGCCGCCCCGCACGTCACCGTCGATAACCGCCTCGCGGCCGCCGTCGCGCTCGAGGACCAGATCGCTGCGCTGGTCGCGCGGGCCGAGCCCGTTTTAGGGGCGCAGGACCGTGTAGCGGACCGTCTGCACCCGGATCAGGCCGTCGCGGAACACGAAGGTGTCGATGCCGTCATCGACCCTGGTCGCCCCGGCGTCCGCGGCCCATTCCAGGAAGAGCACGTCGCCGTCGAAGATCAGTGTCTTCAGATCCCAGGCAGCATCCGGCACATCGGCAAGCAGCTGAGTGAACGCCTCCCGGATGCCGTCCTTGCCGCGCTTGACGCCTCCGGGCGAGATGAAGACAGCGTCGTCGGCGTAGTCGTCGACGATTCCGTCCAGATCGCCCGCGCCAAGGACCTGGGCGTGGTGCTGGAAGACGTCCTCGGGCGTGCGCGTCATCGCGTTCCTCCTTGGCAGCGGATCTTCGTGCCTACCTACCCTATGGCTGCCGACGGCCCGCCGGACAGAGGCTTGCCGCCTGGCCTTCGCTTCCGCTACGTAGAAGCCGACGCCGATGCGGACGGGGGTGCGCTCGTGGACGTGGATGCGGGCGAAGACGTGGACGAGGAAGGGGTCGGAGTCGGCGTCGGGGTCGGGGAGGTTGATGCCGACGGGGTCGGGCTGGGGGACGGGGACGACGTGGAATGGGTCGGCGTCGGGGTCGGGGTCGGGGTCCGGGAGGCGGACGGGGATGACCTCGGGGATGCGGATGCGCTCGGCGACCGGGACTGATGCGCCGAGGAGGATGCAGCTGCGCTCGCCGACTGAGATCTGCCCTGGAACGATGATGCGCTCGCCGAGGAGGACGCGGACCGGGAGGCAGGCACGCCGGAGTGCGTCCGGCCGGCCGACGTAGCTGCCGTTGACGAGGAAATCTGTGCTGCCGGAGACTGGATCGGGGCGGGCGTGTGCCCAGTGAAAGCGGTCACGGCGAAGCCGGCTACGGCTGCCGCGACGAGGAAGCCAACGATCCACGCCAGCGCCAGCGGTCGCCACGTACGGCGGCGCGGCCGGTTACCTCCGCCTCCGGGCGGCTGAGGATACGCATCGCCGGGGGGATACGCGCCGCCGGGGGGATACGTATCCCCGGGAGGATACGTGCCCCCGGGAGGATGCGTACTGCCGGGCGGCACCGGAATGCCCCCTGAGGTGGCAGCCTGCGAAGTGCCCGCCGGGGCGAGGAGCAGGCTTTCTCCGCTGGGTCCCCGCGCCGCGGAGTCGGCGCGCGTGGTCCGTGTCGCGGCCTCGGACCCGAGCGCCGCCTCGGACCCGAACGCCGCCTCGGACCCGAACGGCACGGCAGCCGTCGCGGGCACGGGACCTGGAGCTGCATCCCGGCCGAACGCGCGGATGATTGACTCAGGCAGCCAGCTTGCCGTCGGCTGGAGGGCACCCACCTCGGCGAGCAGGCCATCGGCGGTGGGCCGCTGCCCGGGATCCTTGGCTAGGCAGCGCTCGATCAGCGGTCGCACCTCGGCCGGGACCCGGTCAAGGCCGGGGGTGCCATGGACCACGCGGTACAGCAACGCTGCCGTTGTCCCCGCGCCGAACGGGCCCTCGCCCGTGGCGGCGAAGGCCAGGACCGCCCCCAGGCTGAATATGTCGGTTGGCGTCCCGACCTCATAACCTTCGGCCTGCTCGGGGGACATGAACCCGGGCGAGCCGATCACCAGGCCCGCCTGCGTCAGAGCGGTGGATTCCGCGGCCCGGGAGATGCCGAAGTCAATGACCCGCGGGCCGTCCTCCGCTAGCAGCACATTCGACGGCTTGAGGTCGCGGTGCACCACGCCTGCGGCGTGGATCGCGCTCAGGCTCTCGGCCAGGCCCGCGGCCAGCGTCAGCAGCGACCCGGCCGGCAGCGGCCCGTGGGAGGCAACCGCCTCAGACAGCGAAGGCCCGGGAACGTAGGCCGTGGCCAGCCACGCCGACGGACCGTCGACATCCGAGTCCACCACCGGAGCCGTGAACACGCCGCTCACCCTCCGCGCCGCGGCGACCTCCCGCCCGAACCGCAGCCGGAACTCCGGATCCGCGGCCAGCTCAGCGCGAATGACCTTCACCGCCACCGGCCGCCCGCCCGCGGACACGCCCAGGTAGACCCGTCCCATGCCACCGCCGCCCAGCTGGCCCACCAGCCGGTACGGACCGATCGTCTGCGGGTCTCCAGGCTGCAATCCCCTGACCACGTTGCCCCCAATGTCGCCCGGACGCTTTGCCGTGATATCCGACAGAACAACGATAATGACTGCGTTCGGGAATTAACATGGGCGTGAGCCGCTGTTCTCGCCTCAATAGGAATCGTGAACCGGAACTAATAACTCCAATCACATGCGCATCAACAGTCTCGCCATTAACGCCAATCCCGGCGAACGCGCGGCGCGTTTAATTCCCCGGCTGATACAGCAGGCCTAGCCCATCGGATAGCGGCGGAAGGCGATCGCGTACTCACACCCGGCGCCGAGGCCGACGTAGCCCGCCATGTTCCGGAGGAACTCGTCCGGGTCGAAGTCCCGGCCCAGGCCGTCCAGGTAGGCGCGGTGCTCGCGCAGCGAGGCGATGCCCGCCTCGATGGTGGCAGTGACGTCGACGTAGTGCGTCGGGTTGCCGACGGAGGCTACGTAGGCGTCGCGCAGGCCGGTACACCGCGCCCCGGCCTCGGGGAAAACCCACTCGTTGGCGGCATCCCGGCAGGCATCGAGCACCGCGAGCCCGACCGCGCGATGATCGGCGTGATTGACCGGGCCGTCCTCGCCCCAGGTGAGGTCGAAGCTCATCGTGATGACCACCTCAGGCTGCAGCCTGCGGAACGCCGCCACCAGGTCGCGCCGCAGCGGAATCCCGTACTCGACCAGCCCGTCCGGATGATCGAGGAACTGGACCGTGCTCACGCCGACGACCGCCGCGCTGCGGCGTTCCTCCTCCATCCGCAACGGGCCGACCTCATCGGGGGACCTGCCCGCGATACCGGCTTCACCCCTGGTCGCTAGCAGGTAGGTAACGCTCTTTCCCTGCCCGGTCCAGCGAGCCACAGCGGAAGCGACGCCATATTCGAGATCGTCCGGGTGAGCCACCACTGCGACGGCCCTGTCCCAGTCCTCCGGTATCGGCTGCATCCGCTTCGTCCCTTCCCCGGCGATGTTGCCGCCACTCTTTCATAAGCGGGCACGGCCGAGCGGACTCTTGAGCGGGACCTGCCAGGTCTTCCCGCCCCGCGCTCCGGGGCCGAGGCGGGCCGGTGGCATACCTTTGAGATGGTGTGTACGGGGAAATCAGGCGAGGGGTCGCTATGGCTGATCACGACAGGATGCGGGCTTCGGACGCTGATCGGCAGGAGGTTATCCAGCGGCTGCGCACCGCGCTCGATGAGGGCCGCCTGAAGATGGACGAGTACCTCGACCGGATGGGACACGCGTCGGAGGCGCTGACCTACGGCGAGCTCACCCCGCTGTACGCGGATCTGCCCGAAACCAGCCTGGCGGCCCGGGCACCAGCCGCGCCCGTGCCCCCGCCGGCGGCGGGGCCGCCGGCCCCCGGCCAAGGTGGATCCGCCGGGCTGCCCGCTCCGCTCAAGGTCGTGTGGACCGTCTGGGCCGCCGTCGTCTCGCTCAACCTGGTGATCTGGGTCCTGGTATCGGCCACCGCCGGTCAGCTGATCTATCCCTGGCCGCTCTGGGTCGCCGGGCCGTGGGGTGCCGTGCTGCTGGCCATCTCGGTTTCTGTCTCGCACGGCCGGCGTGGTCATCCCGGCGACCCGCGTCGCCTGCCGCCTGGGCCATCGAACTAAGGCCAGCGCGGCTCTGGCCGCCGAACGTCGCCTGGCCCGTCATAACTACGTAAGTCTGCGGCCGGCGGAACTCGTGAGATCACGCCCCGCCAATTCGTAATTCTGGAATTACTTTAAGTTGCTTATCCGCGTAGGTCCAGGTGACGAGTGCATCACGGGCGTGTCTTCGATGCCGCCTGAATGTATACAGCCGAGCTTGATGGCGGCAGTGAACCTTTGGGCGCTTCATTGTCGTAAGGAAGTCGTAAGGACTGTGACAGCGGGGTGCGTCGGCTGCCCAGGGGCCACGATCGGCTTTGGCGAGGGGAATCCAATGGCTCGCATGTCTCTTCGGCCGGGAGATCCGGTCCGGGTCGGACAATACCGTCTGACCGAC
This sequence comes from Actinomycetota bacterium, assembly GCA_003168295.1. The sequence goes on along the minus strand of PMST01000092.1, from coordinate 14,675 downwards.
AGGCTGGGTTCAGGCGGCATGGGCGTGGTATATCTCGGGGTCGACCCGGACGGCGGCCTGGTCGCGGTAAAGGTCCTGCGGCCCGAGATGGCCGATGATCCGGATTTCCGGCGTCGCTTCGACCGCGAGGTGACCGCGCTGATGCGGGTCAGGGGCGTGTGCACGGTGCGGGTTATCGAGGCCGATACCGAGTCGGACCGGCCGTTCATGGTCACTGAATACGCCGAAGGTCCTTCCCTGGCCGACTACATAGACAAGTACGGGTCGCTGAGCGCCGACATGCTGTACAGCCTGGCGACCGGGCTGGCCGACGCGCTCACCGTCATCCACGCGGCCGGAATCGTGCACCGGGACCTCAAGCCCTCCAATGTGATCCTGGCGCAGGACGGCCCGAAGGTCATCGATTTCGGGATCGCCCAGACGCTGGACGGGACGTCCTTTACCAAGACCGGAGTGATGGTCGGCTCACCGGGTTTCATGGCGCCAGAGCAGATCACCGGGCGTCCGGGCCCGGCGGCTGACATCTTCGTCTGGGGCGTGACCATCGCGTACGCGGCTGTGGGGCATTCGCCGTGGGGCACCGGGAACACTGATGCCGTCTTGTACCGGGTCATGTACGCCGACCCCGACATCGCCGCGGTACCAGGCTCACTCAAGCCGCTGATCGCGGCCGCCCTGGCCAAGGATCCGCAGAGCCGTCCCGCCGCGTACGAGCTGCTGGATCAGCTGAACAGGATGTCCTTGCTGTCCGCGCCGGTTGCCGAGCGGCCGCACGACGTTCCCACCGAGACGGTGGCGGCTTTCACCCGGCAGCGGTCTGACCCGCAGGCTGGCCGGCCGTCGGCCGATCAGCTTCAGCCCAGCCCGAGCGCGGCCCAGCACCAGTGGTGGCAGGCAAGTCCGCCCGGGCCCAAGCAGCTCCTGGAACCCCAGGTCAGCCTGCCTTCGGCGAAGGGTACCCTGCTGCTCGACCCCGCGCCTGCCCACACCGGGCCGGGGGGCAGGAGAGTCAGCCGCCGTCAGAAGATGAGCGCCACCGCGGTCGCCGTCGTCGTCGCCGCGGCGGCCGTGCTTACCGCCTTCGCGCTGCACTCGCACACGGGTCACACGGCCGCAAAACGCCTGGCCGGGAGCGCCATCCAGACCACGGCCCTGCCTGCGTACGCCGGCCAGGCGCAGCGTGGCGTCTTCCAGGCGCTCAGCCGCATCGTCTCCTCAGGCGACACCATGGTGACGACGGGCTGGCAGGCTAACCAGGCCGGATCCGTCGCACGCCAGCAGTTCCGCGTCTCGTCTGACGGCGGGAAGACCTGGCGCCTGGCCCCGGTGCACCTGCCGGACGGCAGCCAGCCCCCGCTCGGATACCTGGCATCCTTTATCGCCGGCGGCCCGGACGGCTGGATGGCCGTGGGCCCGAACGCGATCTGGACGAGCCAGAACGGCACGTCGTGGACGCTCGCGGCCACGCACGGGATCGCTCAGCAGCCCGGTGACTCGGTGGACGTGGTCACCTACACCGCCGGCGGGTTCCTCGCCGCCGGGAACGGCAAGACGAGCAGCGGCCAGACCGAGGCGGTGATCTGGCGGTCGCATGACGGCGTGACCTGGCAGCGGATGACGGCGGCGCAACTCGGTCTGGCGGCGGCCGGCCGGGCCCCTCGGGTCATTACCTTCGCCGCTACGCGCGGGAATGACACGGTGATTTCCGATGGCACCTCTGTCTGGCTGAGCACCGACGGCGGGTCGGCCTGGACCCTCGTACCGGTCCCGGTCGATCACGGCGCTCTAAGCCAGATCAGTGGCGTGTCGTTCGACGGCTCCGGCCTGATCGCGGTCCGGCCGGGCACGACGGCGAGCCGCGCCTCAGATGGGGTGGCGTACTTTTCTCCGAACGGGCAGACCTGGCAGTACGCGGGCACCATCGACCCGGCCGGGGGCTGGGCTCCCAGGGTGGTGAAGGGCAGTAACTACGGCTTTGTCGTGACCGGTGAGACCACCCAGAAGCAAACCGTGGCCTACACCAACACGGGCGCCGGCACCGACTGGCGGCCGACGGGGTCGCTTGGTGACGCCTCCCGCGAGTCGAACTTGGTTCCCACGGTCGCGGCGGGAGGCAATGTCGTGGCCGTCGGATCCACGAAGGCCACCGCGATCAGCCAGCAGGCCGTCTTCGTCGAGGCGAACACGGCAGGAAGCGTACGCTCGGTCCCGCTGGCCACCATCCCGGCGGTCACCGTGAGCAGCACCGCTATCGCCGATGGCGAGCAGATCGCAGTGGGCAGCGCGGATGGCTATCCGGCGATATGGCGGAAGGCCTCCGGGGGATCCTGGGCCCTGGCTTCCTCGCTGCCGCTGGTCTCAGGTAACCGGGGCCTGGCTAACCTCACCGCCGTGACCCACGGCTCGGCCGGGTGGCTTGCCGTCGGCTTTCCTGGTCCCGCCATATTCACCTCGACCAACGGCATCACCTGGCAGGCCGTCGGCGGAGACATGGCACAGGACCTGGCGGACGCGGTCTCGATCTCGGCGGCGGCAGGTCCGGCGGGTTACGTGATCGTGGGCTCGGAACGCAAATCGAGCGGCGCCGGATGCACGGCCGACGTCTACTGGTCGGCGAAGCTGACCAGCTGGAAGGAGGGGCACGACGTGAACCTGACGACCGGCTCGTTCGTGGATATCGCGGTCGCCGCGGGCCCGCACGGCTTCGTATCGGTTGGCTCGCGTGACGGCATGCCCGTGGTGTGGACCACCACCGACGGCCGCGCCTGGACGACACGTCAGCTGCCCGTGGCGGCCGGCGTGACGGCCGGCCAGTTGAATCAGGTGGCGATCAACGGGAACCGGGTTGTCGCCACGGGCTGGCAAACGACCAAGGCAGGCGTCACGCCGCTGGCCGAGCTGTCCACCACCGGGGGGACCAGCTGGCAGCAGGTACCGTTCGGTTAGCTGGCTCTGGGTACCGCCATTACCGCGGTCACCCAGACCTCCGGCGGCTTCACCGCTGCGAGCCAGTCCGCCGGGTCCGCCGGCGACGTGGATGCCGCGGTCTGGACCTCGGCCACCGGGGTGAGCTGGACGCAATCGCCGGTCGCTGGCCTGACCGGAGGCGGCAGTCACGTGATCAGCACGCTGGCGCCGTCTGGCGCCGCCGTGGCCGGTATCGACTCGGTGGAGACGAACACCGCCCAGGACTTCGTCATCGTGCCCCTGTCCGGCCGCTAACCAGCCAGACCGCACCCGGCCCGTGGCCCTCGATCAGCCTGCCGTGCCCCGGTCGGACCAGGGGAACGGCAGGAGATCGGGCTCAACCCAGCCGTCCCGGGCCGGCCCGGAGGCCAGCGTGACCGACCGGTAGTGCCGGCTGAGCAGGCGCTTGTCCAGGAGCGCCGGGTTCCGCCCGGCGAACAGGTCGAAGTCCGCGCAATCCGGGTCCGCGCCGACGTGGTGGGCGACGATCTCGACCCAGGCGCGGGAGACGGTGTGGTGGTACTTCTGCGGGGCCCGCTCGTACGCGGCGATATGACGGATCCAGGTGCAGATCTTGCCGGTGGCTGCGGGCATGCCGTAACGCTGTACCGCCACGAACGCCAGGTTGATGTGCTGACGGTGCCGGAACTGCCCGGCCGGGCCGGTGATCACGGGCAAGATCGCGGCCAGTTCGGGATCGGGCGAGCCGTGCGGCCCGGGCGGCATCTGGTGATCGGGCATTAGCAGGCCTCCTGCAGGGCGGTGATGACGGCGTGGTAGCCCGCCAGCTGGGTGGGGGAAAGGCGGCCCAGCGCCTCGTGTTCCAGGTCCGCGACGGCGGCGAGCACGCGTCCGGCCACCGCCTGGCCTGCCGCCGTCAAGGGCAGCCGGAACGATCGGCGGTCGGCCGGATCGAGCTCCCGGGTGAGGTAGCCGCGGTTCTCAAGCCGGTCCAGGACCCCGGTCAGCGTGCTGGCCCTGGTCCCGGTCTTGTCGCTGAGCTGGCGGACGTTGACGGTGCCGCCGTCGCCGAGGTTGGCCAGCGCGTTGATCTCGGCGGCGTTGAGGCTCAGGTCGGCCAGCGCCGCGCTCAGCGCGTGCAGGGTGTGATGCGTGGTCTTCTGCAGGGCGAGCACGACTCCAGGCCAGCCGCCCGCGACCCCAGGCAAGCCGCCCGCGACCCCAGGCTGCCCACTCCCGGACGCAGTATGCTCAGTTACTCCACTTCCGAATATTCCATTTTCGGACATCATGGAAATGGATTATACGTAATGGTGGGTCGGACGCATCCCGCGAGACTCCGGACGGACACCTTCCGCTGGCTACTCGAGCCGATGCTCGCCGCCGTGGGTTTCGAGATCGTCACCGCGGACTTCGACGCCAGGCTGTACGGCGCTTACACCTGCGTCAAGACCATCCGTTAGCGTCCCGTCAGACGGGTTACGGCGAACGCCGCACGTAGCCTGCGGGCGCGGACGACGACGGTCGGCTCGGACATGGCTGGTGGCGAGCTTGCTAGCGGTCCGATGTAACCCGCGTGAACAGTTCCTCATAACGGGACTGCGTCGCCGCGACGACCTCCGGCGGGAGGACCGGGCCCGGCGCGCGGCGGTCCCAGTCGAGGCCGGCCGACCAGTCCCGGACGAACTGCTTGTCGAGCGAGCGCTGCGGGCGGCCCGGCTGCCACTCCGAGGCCAGCCAGAACCGGGATGAGTCCGGGGTCAGCACCTCATCGGCGAGCATCAGCGTTCCGTCCTCACTCAGCCCGAACTCCAGCTTGGTATCGGCGATGATGACGCCGCGCTCGGCGGCGAGCTCCGCTCCCCGCCGGTAGACCTCCAGGGTGGCCCGCTGGAGTTCAGCCGCCAGCGGTGCGCCGACCAGCGTGGCCACGTCGGCGTAGGTCATCGGCTCGTCGTGACCCGTCGCCGCCTTCGTGGTGGGCGTGAAGGCGGGTTCGGGCAGCCGGGAACCCTCGCGGAGGCCGGGCGGCAGCTGCACGCCTGAGATCGTGCCGGTTTCGTTATAGGACGCCAATCCCAGTCCCGTCAGGTAACCGCGGGCAATGCACTCCACCGGCAGCATTCGCAGGGGGCGGCACCTGATCGCCCGCCCTGCCCACTGCTCCGGCACGTCGGTCCCGGAGATCACGTGATTGGGGATGACGTCCTTGAGCTGCTCGAACCACCACAGCGAGAGCTGGGTCAGCACCTTGCCCTTGCCGGGAATCGGCGTAGGCAGCACCACGTCGTAGATGCTCACCCGATCAGAGGCGACCATGATCAGATCGTCGCCGTCGGAGTAAAGCTCCCGGACCTTTCCGGAATGCACCAGTTCCACGCGCTCTCCTCACCGCCCTCGCCGCGGTCAGGCGGCGTGCGGCACAGCGTACTAGCGCCTGGTAGGCGTACGATCATGTGCCATGGCGGACCTTGAGGTGCAGTACCTCCAGGTGCAGACGACGACCGATTCGCGGGCTGAGGCGATGGAGCTATCCCGCGCCGCGGTCGAGTCGAGATTGGCCGCCTGCGCCCAGGTGGCAGGCCCGGTGGCGTCCATGTACTGGTGGGACGGAGGGCTGGAGCGGACCGAGGAATGGCTGGTGCTGCTCAAGCTCCCGGCTGACCGTTACGACGAGCTCGCGGCCTTCATTACCGAACGGCACAGCTACGACGAGCCTGAGATTGTCGCGCTGCCGATCTTGACAGGTTCAGCCGCGTACCTGAGCTGGATGTGGGAGGAGACCCACCCGGCGGAGGAAGCTTCAGGTTGACCGGCCCGGCAGGCCCGCGTTCCGGGAACGTTACGGCGCCACGAGCTCGCGGCCCAGGCTGGCTAGGTTCTGGGCGGGACGTTCCAGGACGAGATGACCGGTTCGTCGTGCTCGGACTCGAGCGTGCTGATCGTCCCGGTGTCCAGCCGGAACAACCGCCCGGCTGACGGCTCCAGCCCCAGGTAGCGGGCGGTGAGCACCCGCAGCACGTGGCCGTGCGCGACGAGGGCGACGTCCCCGTCGTCCAGCAGCGGCGTGACGCGGCCCAGCACCCGGTCGACCCGCTGGCCTACCTGGGCCACCGTCTCGCCGGGATGCTCAGCGTCCCCGGGGATCACGCCGTCTCGCCACAGGTACCAGCCGGGCCGCTGCTCCCGGATCTGCGCCGTGGTCAGGCCTTCGTACCCGCCGTAGTCCCATTCCCACAGCTCAGGATCCGGCTTGGCGTTGTCCAGGCCGGCCAGGGCCGCGGTCGTGACCGCGCGGCGAGCGGGGCTGGTGAAGACGGCCACGATGTCCCGCCGGGCCAGCATCGGGGCGAGCGCCGCGGCGGCCGCTTCGCCAGCCGGGGTGAGCGGGACGTCGGTCCGGCCGGTGTGCTTGCCGTCCCGGCTCCACTCGGTCTCGCCGTGCCGTACCAGGATCAGGTCTCCCATAGCTCGATAACATATCGGTAATGGGAACGCCAAATGCCGCCGGACCGCTGGCCGGCCTCCGGGTGCTCGACCTGACCAGGGCGCTGTCCGGGCCATTCGCCACGATGATCCTCGGCGATCTCGGCGCCGACGTGATCAAGGTCGAGGACATCTGGAACGGGGACGACACCCGCCGCTGGGGCCCGCCGTTCCAGGGCGACGACGCCGCCTACTTCCTCTCGGTCAACCGGAACAAGCGCGGGCTGTCCGTGAACATGAAAACCCCGGCAGGCCGGGACATCGTCCGGCGGCTGGCTGCGGGGTCGGACATCCTGGTGGAGAACTTCCGGCCGGGCACCGCCGCGCGTCTCGGCGTCGGCTATGCCGAGCTGGCTCGCCACAACCCTGGTCTGATCTATGCCTCCATCAGCGGTTACGGGCAGACCGGGCCGAGCGCGGACCTGCCCGGCTACGACGCGGTGGCGCAGGCCGTGTCGGGGATGATGAGCGTCACCGGCGAGCCGGACGGCGAGCCCGTACGCAGCGGTACGTCCTCGGCCGACGTCGGGGCGGGCATGTGGGCGCTGATCGGCATCCTGGCCGCGCTGCACGCGCGGGAGACCAGCGGCCAGGGCCAGCTGGTGGACGTCTCGCTGCTTGACGGCCAGCTCGCCTGGCTCACGTACGTGGCAGGCAAGTACTTCGCCACCGGCGTGACGCCGGGCCGGCACGGCAGTGCGCATGAGAGCCTGACTCCCTACCAGGTATTTCCGACGGCCGACGCGCCGCTGATGGTGGCGGTCGGCAGCGACGGGCTATGGCGCCGGTTCACCTCGGCGACCGGGCTCGGCGAGCTGGCGGATGACCCGCGCTATGCCACCAACCCGGACCGGGTGCGTAATCGTGACACGCTGATCCCGCTCATCACCGACACGCTGGCGGCCAAGGGCTGCGCGGAATGGACCGACCTGCTGAACGCGGCCGGCGTGCCGGCCGGACCGGTCAACACCGTGCCCGCCGCCCTGGAGCAGCCGCAGGTTGCCGCGCGCGAGATGGTGGTCGAGATCGAGCATCCGGTCGCCGGGACGCTCAAGATGCTGGGGTCGCCGCTCAAGCTGTCCGCTCAGCCCCTACCCGCCACCCCGGCTCCCTACCTTCGCCGTCCGCCCCCGGTCCTGGGCGAGCACACCGATGAGATCCTCGCCGAGGCCGGCTACACCCCCGCGCAAGTCGCTGAGCTGCGCGAAACGGGTGTGGTCAGGTAACGCGGGCCTGTCACAGAAGGCGGCGGAGCGCCAGCAGGTCCCGCATGCTGGCCTGGACCTTGACCCGGCCGGAGAGCCACATGCGGGCGATGTTGGCCGGGGTCGCGGACAGCGCGACCACGTCGTCGCTGTTCGCGGTCAGCCTGATATCGGCCGGCGGTTCGTCGGGTGCCGCTTCCTTGACCGGTTCGGCGCCCGCATCGGTGAACCTGGTTATGAACGTCACGCCGAGATCGGTCACATGGCAGCTCATCGAGCGCTTGCCGAAGTAGCTGGCCCGATCCTGCGGGCTCATTTCCGCCAGTCGGGTCGTGAGAGTCTGCAGCGCCTCGCGGCACTCCTCGGCTGAAGCCATGTGCGCCTCGCTCTAATCAACATCGGACGGTAGCGTTCCACGCGGAGGGTAGCGCACATGGACGAGGAAAACATGCACGAACCCCCCGGGCCCGAAGGGCCGGGGGGCCCAGGGGAAAACGAGGGGGCGGGCAGCCCCCCCGTAATCGGGGGGATCCCGGGGGGTCGCCCCCCCGGGGAAACACCACCAACAGGTGACGGGCGGGTCGACGATGCCGTGGCCGGGCTGAGCCGCCTGCCGGGCCGGCCGGCGGATGAGCATGTCGCCGTGCTCGAAGAGGTACACGGGCGGCTTCGGGACATCCTGGGTGAGCTCAACGAAGGCCCGGGCCTGGCTGACCAGGACGAGAGCCCTTGACGCCACCACGCGCGAGGCTCGATGCCGAGCTGGTCAGGCGCGGCCTGGCCAGATCGCGGGAGCAGGCAGGCGAGCTGGTGGCGGCCGGGCTGGTGGCGGTGGCGGGGCAGCGGGCGGCCAAGCCCGCCACCCAGGTGGCCAGGGACACCCCGATTACGGTCACCGAGTCCGGGGAACCCGGATACGTGTCCCGCGGCGGCCACAAGCTGGCCGGCGCGCTGGCGGCCTTTGTCCCCGCGGGGCTTGTGGTGCAGGGACGGCCGTGCCTGGACGCGGGGGCGTCCACCGGGGGGTTCACCGACGTGCTGCTGCGGGCGGGCGCGGCGCACGTGATCGCGGCCGATGTGGGGTACGGGCAGCTCGCCTGGTCATTGCGGACCGACCCGCGGGTGACCGTGATGGACCGCGTCAATGTGCGCGCGCTTGCCCGGGTATCTCCGGTGCCCGGGCTGGTGGTGGCCGACCTGTCGTTTATCTCGCTGACGCTGGTGCTCCCGGCGCTTATCGTCTGCGCCGCGCCGGACGCGGATTTCGTGCTGCTCGTGAAGCCCCAGTTCGAAGTGGGTAAAGGGCGGGTAGGTGCAGGTGGCGTGGTTCGTGAGACCACCGATCGTTCGGCCGCCGTTCACCGGGTCACCGCGGCGGCGGGTCAGCTTGGCCTCGGCGTCCAGGGGGTTACGGCGAGTCCGCTGCCCGGGCCTGCCGGGAACGTGGAATATTTCGTGTGGTTGCGTCGGGGGGCCCCGCCGCTCGACGAGGATGAGCTGCAGCGGGCGATCGAGGAGGGACCTAGCTAGTGGGACAGCGGTCGGTGCTGGTGACGGTGCACACGGGGCGGCAGGACGCGGTGCGCAGCGCCCAGCTGGTGGTGGCGAGGCTAAAGACCGCGGGCATCTCCGTCCTGACCCTGGCGGGCGAGCTCCGCTTCCCGGGCGCGTCCGAGGTGCCGGCCGACGCCCGGGCGGCCAAGGACGCCGAACTCATCATCGTTCTCGGCGGCGACGGCAGCCTGCTGCGTGCCGCCGAGGTGTCCCGGCCGGCCGGGGTCCCGCTGATCGGCGTGAATCTCGGCCACGTCGGGTTCCTGGCCGAGGCGGAGCCGGACGGGCTGGCCGACACGGTTGACCGGGTGGTGGCGCGGCAGTACGTGGTGGAGGAGCGGATGACGATCGACGTTGCCGTGCGCAGCAACGGCGCGCTGATCGCGTCCACCTGGGCGCTGAACGAGGCCACGGTGGAGAAGGCGGCCCGGGAACGGATGGTCGAGGTGATCACTGAGGTCGACGGACGCCCGCTGTCCCGCTTCGGCTGCGACGGCGTGGTGTGCTCGACCCCTACCGGCTCGACGGCTTACGCTTTCTCTGCGGGCGGGCCGGTGGTATGGCCAGAGGTGGAGGCGCTGCTTATGGTCCCGATCAGCGCGCACGCGCTGTTCGCTCCGCCGATGGTGGTGTCGCCTGAGTCTGTGCTCGCGGTGGAGCTGATAGTGGGCCACGAGACATCGGGTGCGGTTTTGTGGTGCGATGGTCGGCGTAAGGTCGATTTGCCACCCGGGGCCCGGGTGGAGGTGCGCCGGGGCGTGCTGCCGGTGCTGCTGGCGCGGCTGGAGACGCCGGTGGCTCGCGGCGGCCGGTTCACGGACCGGCTGGTGGCCAAGTTCGGCCTGCCGGTGGCGGGCTGGCGGGGCCGTACCTGGGAGGACGCAGGCGAGCATGCTTGAGGAAGTCCGTATCACGGGCCTCGGCGTCATCGACGACGCGGTACTTGAGCTGTCGGCCGGGTTCACCGCGCTGACTGGTGAGACCGGCGCCGGGAAGACCATGGTCGTGACGGCGCTCGGGCTGCTCTTCGGCGGCCGGGCCGATCCCGCGCGGGTACGGCCAGGCGCCGCGCGGGCCGCGGTAGAAGGGCGTCTCCTGGTCTCGGCTGAGATAGCGCGGGAGATCGAGGATGCCGGGGGCGAGCTGGATGACGAGGGATCGACGCTGGTGCTCAGCCGATCGGTGTCGGCCGAAGGCCGGTCCCGGGCGTTTGCGGGCGGGCGTTCGGTGCCCGTGTCCCTGCTGCAGGTGCTGGCCGACGATCTGGTCGCGGTACACGGCCAGTCGGACCAGCAGCAGCTGCTCAAACCCGGGCGGCAGCGGGACGCGCTGGACAGGTTCGGCGGCCCGGACCTGGCCGCCGCGCTGGCCGACTACCGGCGGGTATTCAACCGGCACCGCGCGGTTCGCGACGAGCTGGAGTCGCTGACCCGCGCGGAGCGCGAGCGGGTGGCCGAGGCGGAAATGCTGCGGCGCGGCCTGGCCGAGGTCGAGGCCGTGGCCCCGGCCGCGGGGGAGGACGCGACGCTGCTCGCCGAGGAGGAAAAGCTCGCGAACGCCGACGCGCTGAACGCGGCGGCCACCATGGCACACGAGGCGCTGCTCGGCGACCCGGCCGCGGCTTCGGTGGACGGCGGCTCGGACGCGGTGACGCTGCTCGGGGTGGCCGGGCGCGCGCTTGAGCCGGTCCGTGCGCATGACCCGGTGCTGGCCGGGCTCGCGGACCGGCTCGCCGAGGCCACGTACCTGGTTTCCGACGTGGCCGCCGAGCTGGCGTCCTACACCGACGCACTGGATTCGGACCCGGCCCGGCTCGCCGCGGTGCAGGAACGCCGCGCGGCGCTGGGCAGGCTGGTCCGGGCGTACGGAACCGCCGCGGGCGGAGGGGGCGGAGGAGCCGGCGGACCGGGAGACGTGGCCGCGGTCCTCGACTGGGCCAAGCAGGCCGGGTCGCGACTGGCCGAGCTCGAGGGCGACAACGACAAGATCGCGGCCCTGGCCGCGGAGGAATCCGCACTGGCCGCCCAGGTCACCTCGCTCGCGGCGGAGCTGACGGCCCTGCGCCTGGCCGCGGCGCAGCGGTTCGCGTCGGAGGTGACCGCCGAGCTGACCGCGCTGGCCATGCCGCACGGGTCGCTGACCGCCGTGGTCAGCGCGCTGGACGCACCTGGCCCTTACGGAGCCGACGACGTGGAGATCCGGCTGGCCGCCCATCCCGGGGCGCCGCCGCTGCCGCTGAACAAGGGCGCTTCGGGCGGCGAGCTGTCCCGCGTCATGCTGGCCATCGAAGTGGTCTTCGCCGGCGCGGACCCGGTGCCGACATTCGTCTTCGACGAGGTCGACGCCGGCGTCGGCGGCAGGGCCGCGGTCGAGATCGGCAGGCGGCTGGCGCGGCTGGCGCGCTCCTCGCAGGTCATCGTGGTCACCCACCTGCCGCAGGTGGCGGCGTTCGCGGACACCCACCTGGTGGTGGAGAAGTCAGGTGACGGGCTGGTCACCGAGAGCGGCGTGGTGCGGCTGGACCGGCCGGCCCGGCTGCGCGAGCTGTCCCGGATGCTGGGCGGCCTGGAAGAGTCCGAGTTCGGCCAGGCTCACGCCGAGGAGCTGCTCGCGATGGCGGACCGGGAGCGCGAGGCGGCCGACGCCTGATCCGGGTAAACCCGTAGCCGCGCGCTAAGCGAAGAGACGCTGCAGCAGCTCGTCGATGGTGTCGGCGCCGGCCTTCATCGCCGTCTCCTTGTCATCGGACCGGGCGACGAGCAGCGCGACCTCGTTGACCGAGGCGAGCAGCACGTGGGCGAGCGTGCCGACTAGGTCCGGCCGCAGCTTGCCCTCGTCGGCGATGACCTGCAGTACCGCCCTGATCAGGCCGAGGGCGTGTTGTTCCTCCATCGACCGCCAGCGCTCCCAGCCGAGCACCGACGGAGCATCGATCAGCAGGATCCGCCGCACCACCGGATCGCCAGCCAGCCGGATCCAGGCGAGGAACCCGGCCCGCAGCGCGGCCACCGGCCCGTCGGCACCGCTCGCGGCCGCGAGAGTCTGCGCACCGACGCTGGTCTCGACATCCTCGGCCACGGCCTCGAACAGGGCTTCCTTGCTCGCGAAGTGATGGTAGAGCGAGCCCCGGCTGACTCCCGCCTCACGGAGCACCGCCTCGATCGAGGTGTCCTCGTAGCCGCGGTCGGCGAACGAGCGCGTGGCGATCACGATCAGCTGGCTCCGCGTCGCTTCCCCGCGGGCGACGTTCTTGTTCGGCCGGTCCATCGCTGCTCCTCGCCGAGGCCGTAAACCATTTGACAGACCGATTGTCGGTTTGTTTCGATGAAACCGACAGTCGGTCTGTAAGACTAGCGCGTTCACTAGGAAGGCGAGCGTAATGCAGCTACCGGAACTCGATGCCCACCGGCATACCGTCACGACCCGCTCCGGCGACATCAGCTATATCGACATCGGCGCCGGGCCGGTCGCACTTTTCGTCCACGGCATCGCCACCAACGCCTACCTGTGGCGCAACGTCATCAGCGCGCTGACCGCCCAGCGCCGGTGCATCGCGGTTGACCTCCCGCTGCACGGCCGGAGCCCGGTGACCGCCGAGCAGGACCTGTCCATCGCCGCGCTGGCGGCTGGCCTCGACGATTTCTGCGCAGCCCTCGGGCTCACCGGGATCGATCTTGTCGCCAACGACACCGGCGGCGCCATCGCCCAGATCTTCGCCGCCCGCCATCCGCACCGGCTGGCGACCCTCACCCTCACCAACTGCGATACCAGCGACAACCTGCCGCCCGAGGCCTTCAAGCCTATAGTCGAGCTCGCGGCGGCCGGCACGCTCGCGCCGTCCGCCGTCGAGCTGTTCAGTGACCTCGACACCGCCGCCCAGTTCTCCTTCGGCTCTTCCTACGAGCACCTGGACCGGATCGACCCGGAGGTCATCCGGTCTTACCTGGAACCGTGCATCGGGAACCTGGAGCGTGCCCGTCAGTTCGAAAGGCTCCTGGTCGCCCTCGACGCCGGTGATCTGGTGGCGGCCACCCCGCAGCTGCGGGAGCTCACGGTCCCCACCCTGGTGGTGTGGGGGACCGGGGACACGTTCTTCGACGTCTCCTGGGCCTACTGGCTACGGGACACCATCCCCGGTACCACCCGCGTGGTCACCGTCGATGATGCCCGGCTGCTCTTCCCGGAGGAACGTCCCATGGACCTTGTACCGCACCTGGAACAGCACTGGTCCGCGGCCACGGCGCTCCGGTCATGATCATGGCGGCCCGGGCGCCAGAGCCGGGGCGAGGATTCCGCCGTGGGCTCGAGGCCGGCGCACCGCATTACAGTTGCGGAGTGGCCGATGATCAGACGGGACGGGCGGACAGCTGGATCTGGTCGGTGCGGCTGGCCCGGACCCGCTCGGCCGCGTCTGCCGCCTGCCGGGCCGGGCACGTCAGGGTCAACGGGGCGCGGGTCAAGCCCGCGCATTCGGTCCGGGCCGGTGATGAGGTACGGCTGCGCCAGGACGGACGCGAACGCGTCGTGGTCGTCGTGCGGGTGATCGCCAAGAGGGCTGGCGCACCGGTGGCCGCCGAGTGCTACATCGACCACAGTCCGCCCCCTCCGCCTCGCGAGGAGACGATCACGGTGGCTGCTCGCGACCGAGGTACGGGCCGGCCGACCAAGCGCGAACGCCGCAGTATCGACAAACTGCTCGGGCGTGGGGCCCGCTGAGCACCCGCCCGCCGCTGTCACGAAGTCTTCGGCGTCCGGCCCGTCCGGCCGCGGAAGCGGCCCCCGGACCCAACCGCCAGCCGGCGTTATTTTGCCCCGGCACAGCGCTGCGGCGCGATTTACCGCTCATGCCTGAATAGCACACGTTGCGTGTCCGTATAGTTATGTGTTGGCTTGTATTGCGCTTACGCTCGCTGCCATCGTCAATTCAGCCTTGTGTTCGTATTCGGGCGGGTGAATCTCGCTGGCGAGATGCGGGCTACGGGCCTCATGTAGCCGGAGGACTGATGGCGGTCACGATCACCAATCACGAGAGCCGCAGTGCCGATACCGCGCACACCGCCGAGCCCGGGCTCCGGCGGATGGACCGTGCCATGGTTCCCGGGCCGCGGGCTCACCGAGGGCCAGGCCGCCGCCATGAAGACCGCCGGGGCGGCCGGTCAGATCCCGGCCGATTGCTGGTCTGCGGCTGGCTATGGCGGTGTCGCGGCTGCTGGTCCGGGAGGCGATGAGGATGAGCAAGCGTAATACCAGGCAAGGCAAATCCCGGCGCCGCGAGGAGCGTGACCGCCGGCAGGTGACGGAGCGGAAGCGCCCCAGGACCTCGGACCAGACGCCTCGGGCCGTCGAGGATCAGGCGGTTCAGGCGGCTCCGCGGCCAGGCGGTTCAGATCCGCGGAACTCGGATGAACGCGGTTCTGGGCCGCCCTCCGACGCCGACGGCGGCCTGATCGCGGTGAACGTTGACGAGGCGGACCTCGATACCGATGCGGATGCCAGCCTGAC
>PMST01000150.1 GCA_003168295.1 Actinomycetota bacterium | reverse complement strand
GTCGTTTGTTCAGCCCTCTTCGGCATGGCTGTCTCCCTCGAGCAGCTGGCGGCCGTGCAGTGAGAACAGCAGCAGGAAGGACGGGCCGACTAGCACGGCGGCCGCGACGAACACGACGATGACGGTGACCAGGATGGAGTGCGGTGCGGCTGCGCTGGTCAGCGTCAGGCCGGTGCCGGGCAGCAGCGCGGGGTACTGGGCCACGCCCCAGCCCCACACGACGGCCGCGACGCCCAGGATCGCCAGCGGGCGCAGGGCCTGCGGGCGCCGTCCGGTGGCCAGGAACCCGATGACGGCGAGTCCGCAGGCCGCCGAGATGATGACCAGGGCCAGGGCCCGGTGGGTGAGCCCGTGGAACAGGGCCGGGTTGGCGCTGTGGATCTCTATCAGGGTCGCGAGCGCGAGCGCTCCGGAGACGGCTCCCGCGATGCCGGCGCGCCAGGCGAAGTAGCGCCGGAGCCGGTCATCGGAGCGGCGCCCTGCTTCCCGGGTCAGGAACACCGCGGCGAGGTAGGCGCAGACCGCGACGAACAGGGCCCCGATGAGCAGGGAGGTGGGTCCGGTCCAGACCGCCAGGTTGGTGCGGGCCAGGCTGGCCGGGACCCGGCCGGAGGCGATCGCGCCGATGACGGTGCCCATGAAGAACGGGACGATGAGGGAGGAGAACGCGAACGCGGCGCCGAACAGCCGCTGCCAGCGCAGCGTTTCCACCTCTTTGCGGAACGCGAACCCCGCGCCGCGCAGCACGATCCCGAACGCGGCCAGCCACAGCGGCAGCGCCGCGGCGGTCATCACCGCCGCGAACGCGGCCGGGAACGCGGTCCAGAAGATGACCAGGATGAAGATGAGCCAGACGTGGTTGGCCTCCCACACCGGGGTGATCGTGTCATCGATCAGCTGCCGCGGCGCCCGGCCGCGCTGGTCCCCGCCGGCCAGCAGGTCCCACAGCCCGCCGCCGAAGTCCGCCCCGCCCAGCGCCGCGTACAACGTCAGCCCCGCCAGCAGGATCCCCCCGACCACGTCGGTGATCACGCCGGCTCCCGGCCGGCCGGCGCCCGGTGCCCGGCCGGCGGCCCGTACGGGACCCCCGCTTCGGCTCCGGCCTGCGGACCCTGCCGCCAGCGGCGCGCCAGCATCCGCAAGATGACCACGGTGACGACCCCGAGGACGGCGTACAAGATGATCACCGCGGTCAGGCTGTCGATCACCCCGCCGTTGGTCGTTGCGGCCTGGGCGGTGGTCATGAGGTTGTACACGACCCAGGGCTGGCGGCCGACCTCGGTGACGATCCAGCCGCATTCCATCGCGATCAGCGCGGCCGGGCCGCAGGCGACCGCGAGCCACCAGAACCAGGTCTGCCGGGGCAGGGCGCGGCGCCGCCGCCAGGTCCACAGCGCCCACAGCCCCGCCAGCAGCAGCAAGAACGCGAGCCCGATCATGGCGTCGAAGGACAGGTGGATCAGCGTGATCGCGGGCGGGCGCAGGGCGGGGGCGACCGAGTTCAGCCCGGTGACCTTGGTCGACGGCTTGAACCCGACCAGCAGCGAGTCGGCGTAGGGGATCTTCAGCCCGAAGTACACCTTGCCGTTGACGTAGAACCCGCCGAGGTACTCCGGCACGTCCCGGCCGGTCCGGGTGACGTACTCGATCGCGGCGAACTTGACCGGCTGCGCGGCCGCGATGGCCCGCGCGGCCGTGTCCCCGACGAAGATCTGCACCGGGGTCAAGATCGCGGCGATGGTGAACGGGATGCCGAACCCGAGCCGGTGGTACCGGTCCCGGTTCCCCCGCAGGATCCCGGCCGCGTAGACCGCCGCGACCCCGAACCCGACCACCATGTAGGCCGCCAGGATCATGTGCGGGGTCTCATAGACCGTGGCCTTGTTGAAGAACACCTGCCACGGGTCGACGGCCACCACCTTGCCGTGGCTGAGCGTGAACCCGCCGGGGGAGTTCATCCAGGAGTTCGCCGCCATCACCGCGACCGCGCCGCCCAGCCCGGTGACCGCGATCGGGATGCCGGTGTAGAAGTGGATCCAGCCGGGCAGCCGCTGCCAGCCGTACAGGTAGATCCCGGTGAAGATCGCCTCGAGGAAGAAGAAGATCCCCTCGAACCCGAACGGCACCCCCAGCACCGCCCCGTAGGTCCGCATCAGCCCGGGCCACAGCAGCCCCATCTCAAACGACAGCACCGTCCCGGTGACCGCGCCGACCGCGACCAGCACCCCCAGGACCTGCGACCACCGCCGCGCCAGCAGCATCGCCACCTCATCAGACCGGCTCAGGGCGCGGAACTCCGCCACCAGCACCACCGTCGGGAACGCGATCCCGAAACAGGCCAGGACGATGTGGAACCCCAGCGTGGTCGCCATCTGGGCACGCGCCGGAACCACCTGCTGGCCGATCGCCACAGCCAGCACCTGCGTTACGTGCATCGCGATACCTCACGATCGGGACGGCGCCTGGCGGGCGGGTGACTGGCTTGCCGGGTGGCTTTCGCGTCTCGTGATGATGCCATCGCCAGGCGCCAGGGGGTTACCGGGCTTCTGCTCAGTAGAGAAGGCCGTGACCTTAGCCGGGCCGGGCTAGATGCTGGGACCGTCTGGCGGCTGCCGCCGGATCTGGTGGCCGGCGCGAAGGGAGTGCGGCGATGGCGGACGGAAAGCACAGGGTCCTGGTGATCGGCGGCGGGTTCGGCGGGCTGGCGGCCACCCGGGCGCTGGCCGATGCTGATGTGCAGATCACGCTGGTGGACCGGACGAATCATCATCTGTTCCAGCCGCTGTT
The DNA here is from genome assembly GCA_003168295.1 of Actinomycetota bacterium. Next base: position 7,516 of record PMST01000150.1, on the reverse strand, counting down.
GTATCAGGTCGCGGCGGGCATCTTGCCGCCCGGGCTGATCGCTCCCGCGCTGCGGCAGGTGGTCCGCAAGCAGGCCAATGTACGGGTGCTGCTGGCCGACGTCCAGGACATCGACGTGGACGGGCGGGCCGTGCGGGTGCGCGAGCCGGACGGCCGGCTGGCCGAGCTGCCGTACGACACCCTGGTGGTCGCGGCGGGGGCGACGCACTCCTACTTCGGCAAGAACGAGTTCGCGCAGTTCGCGCCCGGGATGAAGACGATGGAAGACTCCCGGTACCTACGTGACAAGATCTTGTCCAGCTTCGAGATGGCCGAGCTGGCCACCGACCCGGTGGAGCGGGCCGAATGGCTGACCTTCGTGGTGGTCGGCGCCGGGCCGACCGGGGTGGAGCTGATCGGCCAGATCGCCGAGCTGGCCCACAAGGTGCTGCCCCGCGAATTCCGCGACGTGGACACCTCCGAGTCCAAGATCATCCTGCTGGAGGGCGCCCCCTCCGTCCTGCCGCCCTTCAGCCCGAAGCTGCAGCGTTACACGCACCGGGAGCTGGAGAGGATGGGCGTGGACATCCGGCTGAACACCCTGGCCATCGAGATGGACCACGACTCCATCACCGTCCAGGCTCCCGGCGGGCGCGAGACCATCCGGGCCAAGACCCGGATCTGGGCCGCTGGAGTCCAGGCGTCCCCGCTGGCCGGGCTGCTCGCGGGCAAGACCGGAGTGAGCACGGACAGGGCCGGGCGGGTGCCGGTCGAGCCGGACTGCTCCCTGCCCGGCCACCCGGAGGTATTCGCGGTCGGGGACATGGTGCTGCTGAACAAGCTGCCCGGCGTGGCCCAGCCGGCCATGCAGGAAGGCAAGTACGTCGGCAAGGTGATCAAGGCCCGGCTGGTCGGCCATGAACCGCCCGGCCCGTTCCAGTACTTCGACAAGGGGTCGATGGCCACTATCGGACACCGGCGGGCCGTCGCCGAGTCCATGGGCCTGAAGTTCACCGGCCTGACCGCCTACCTGATGTGGGGCTTCATCCACGTGCAGTACCTGGTTGGATGGGGCAACCGGCTCGGCACCATGTACACCTGGGCCCGCGCCCTGTACCTATCCAAGAGCCGCGGCCACCGCATCATCAGCTTCCAGACCACCGGGTACGAGGTCGGTGGCCAGCGCATCCTCGTCCGCTCGGTCCAGCCCCGGCCGGCCAGCCCGGAAGAGCTCCCAGTCGCCACGGCGTCGACGGTGACCGGGGAGGGTAACACCAGGTCCGTTCGGGAAGAATAAGATCTTCTCCCGAACGAACGGTGCTGCGTGCCGTACGCCAGGTTTTACCGGGAGACGCGTTGATCATCGACTGCCACGGCCACTACACGACCGCGCCGCAGCCTCATACCGACTGGCGGGCGGCGCAGAAGGCCGCCTTCACGGCCGGCGCCGCGGCGCCGCCCTACCCGGACATCTCCGACGATGACATCCGCGCGTCGGTTGAGGGCAGCCAGCTGAAGCTGATGACCGAGCGGGGCATCGACCTGACGATCTTCTCGCCGCGCGCCTCGGCGATGGAACACCACTTCGGCGACGAGTCGGTTAGCGCCCGGTGGGCGCAGGTGAACAACGACCTCATCGCCCGCGTGGTCCGGCTGTACCCGGGTCGCTTCGCGGGGGTCTGCCAGCTGCCGCAGTCCCCTGGCGTCCCGATCGCGCGGGCCGTCGCGGAGCTGCGCCGGTGCGTCCTCGAACTCGGCTTCGTGGGCTGCAACCTCAACCCTGACCCGAGCGGCGGCCACTGGACCTCCCCGCCGCTGACCGACCGTTCCTGGTACCCGTTCTACGAGGCGATGACCGAGCTCGACGTGCCCGCCATGGTGCACGTGTCCGCGGTGACCAACCCGGCGTTCCACGCCACCGGCTCGCACTACCTCAACGCCGACACGACCGCGTTCATGCAGCTCATGCAGGCGGACCTGTTCACGGACTTCCCGGACCTGCGGCTGATCATCCCGCACGGCGGCGGCGCGGTGCCGTATCACTGGGGACGCTTCCGCGGGCTGGCCGACATGCTCGGCCGGCCGCCGCTTGAGGAGTCGGTGATGGGCAACGTCTGCTTCGACACCTGCGTGTACCACCAGCCCGGTGTCGACCTGCTGTTCCAGGTCATCGAGGTCGGCAACATCGTGTTCGGCTCGGAGATGATCGGAGCCGTCCGCGGCATCGACCCGCAGACGGGGCATCACTTCGACGACACCCGGCGCTACGTCGACGCGCTCGACCTGCCGCCCGCAGACCAGGACAAGGTCTACGAACTCAACGCCCGCCGGATATACCCGCGCCTCGCCGCGCCCTGAAGTTCGTTCATGCGCCGTGCCGTTGCCTGATGTCGGGCTTGCGGAGCTTGCCTGAGGCGGTGTGCGGCAGCGTGTCGGCGAACACGATGCTCTTGGGGATCTTGTACCGGGCGAGCCGGCCGTCGAGGTAGGCGATCAGTTCCGCCTCGGTGACCTTCTGGCCGCCGCGGCGGACCACGACCGCCCGGGCGACCTCTCCCCACCTGTCGTCGGGGACGCCGATGACGGCGCACTCGGCGACGGCCGGATGGCTGTACAGGGCCTGCTCGACCTCGGCGGGATAGACGTTCTCGCCACCGGAAATGATCATGTCTTTGAGCCGGTCGACGATGTACAGATAGCCCTCGTCGTCCACCTGCGCGAGGTCACCGGTGCGCAGCCACCCGTCGCCGGCGAACGCCGCCTGGGTGGCGGCTGAGTCCTGCCAGTAGCCGGGACTCACGTTGGGGCCTTGCACCAGCACTTCGCCCCGCTCCCCGGCGGCCACGTCCGCGAGGCCCGGCGTGACCACGCGGACATCGGTAAAGAAGCAGGCGGTGCCGGCCGATCCGATCTTGCGGACGCCGTCCGCAGCCCGCAGCATCGTCGCGCCGGGCGAGGCCTCGGTCAGCCCGTACCCCTGGACGATCATCAGCCCGCGGTCGAGGTAGGCCTGCAGCAGCGCCACCGGCAGCGGCGCGCCGCCGCTCAGCGCGCTGCGCAGCGCGGACAGGTCGGCGTGCGGCCAGCGCGGCGACTGGGTCAGGGCCAGGTACATCGAGGTGACGCCGAAGAGCAGGGTCACGCCGTACTCCTCGATCAGGCCGATCGCGCGGTCCGGGTCGAACTTGGCCTCGATCAGCGCGGTCCCGCCCTTGAGCAGGGTGGGGAACAGGACCTGGTTCAGCGCCGCGGTATGAAACAGCGGGGCCGTCACCAGCGCCACCTCGTCACTGCGGACATCGACGTCGACCAGCAGGTTGTACACGTTCCAGATGATGTTCCCGTGGGTCAGCATGACCCCCTTGGGCCGTCCGGTCGTGCCGGAGGTGTACTGGATCATGAACAGGTCATCATGGCCGACCGGCTCATCGAACGGCACCGTGCGGTCCGACCACAGGCCGCTGGCGGGCACGACATCGACCGGCAGCTGCTGGACCTGCGGCGCGCCGACGACGTCATTGAAGCCCGGCGCCGCGATCAGCAGTTTCGCGCCGCTGTCGGCCAGGATGTACGCCGTCTCCGGGGGCGCCAGCCGGGTGTTCAGCGGGATGAACACGGCCCCCAGCTTCGCCGTGGCGAACATCGTCTCGACCAGCTCGATCGAGTTGAGCCCCAGGAAGGCGACCCGGTCACCGCGGCTGACGCCGCGGGCCGCCAGCCCGTGCGCCAGCCGGGTCGTGTTCTCGGCCAGCTCCGCGTAGGTCCTGACCTCACCGTCCTGGATCAGGGCGGCGTGACCGGGGGTCATCCGCGCCCTCCTGGCCGGCCACGAGCCGAGTCCCTGATCCTTCATGATCGCGTCTCCGTCGTCGACAGCTCAGCCCGGGCCGGTCATTCCTCCAGGGACTCCTCGGTGACCAGCGGCTCGTGCGCGCGGCCGCGCAGCACGGTCACCGCGAGTAGGCCTGCCACCAGCGCGGCCACGCCGCAAATGATATAGCCGATGGAATAGGCGTGACCGAGCGCATGGAACGCCACATCCTTGAGCGGGTTGAGGGGCACCGGTTTACCACCCGGTCCCGGTACCGTCGCCGGGACGGCGTTGGCGCCGAGCGGCCCGGAGTTGACCGCATGCACCGCGGCCGAGACCGACGCGCGCTGGGCGGCTGGCACGTGGGCCGGCGCCTGGTTGAACGCGGCCAGGGCCTTTTGCAGCGTTGCGCTCGCGGCGATCTTGCTGTGGATTTCGGCCGCCGCCGAGCTCAGCGCGATCGCGCCGATCACCGCGGGCCCGAGCGTGAACCCGAAGTCCCGGAGCTGGCTGGTGGTTCCGGCCGCCATGCCCTCCAGGTGATTCGGCACCGTGTCGACGGCCACGGCGGTGACCGATGACAAGGCGAACGCGAAGCCGACTCCGACGAAGATCAGCGGAACGATGATCGGCACCATCGACAGGTCATCGACCGATTGGGTCGCGATCCACAGGTCTCCCGCGCCGATGAGCAGGAACCCGCCGCCGAGCGCCCAGCGCGGGTTGAACTCGCGGATGACCCGCGCCGTTACCGGCATCAGCAGCAGCGCGAACCCCTGCAGCAGCACGAAGGCGATCGAGCTCTTGAGCGGCGTGAAGCCCTGGATCGCCGACAGGCGGATGCTGGTCGCGTAGGCCGTGCCGAGAAACGCGAACATGCCGATGACGGTCAGCACCGAGTTCGCGGCGAAGGCCGTGTTGCGGAACAGGTCCAGGCGCAGCAGCGGCGCGGGCGAGCGGTGCTCGGCGGCGATGAACAAGGCGATGAACACCGCCGCGAGGATGAAGCCGCCGATCACCACCCCGTTCGACCAGCCGGCCGTGGAGGCGTCGATCACGGCGTACAGCAGCGCGAACAGCGCGATGGCGATGGTGATCTGCCCCGGCCAGTCGAGCGAGCGCCCCTCCGGCGCGGAAGAGTTCTGCGCGGTGAAGGCCACCACGGTGCTGATGACCGCCAGGATGCACACCGTCACGAACGCCCAGCGCCACGCCGCATTCGGATCAGAGCCCCAGTGAATCTTGGTGACCAGGCCGCCCAGCACGGGGGAAAGGAAGCCACCGGACGACAGCGCCCCGGCCCAGATGGCGATGCCGCGGGCGCGGGCTTGCACGGTGTGAGTTCCGGCCGCCACCATGGCTAGCGAGGTCGGGAACAGCACGGCGGCCCCGATGCCGGCCAGGACCTGACCGATCCACAGGACCGCCACCCGGCCGCCCGTCGAGGTCGCCGCACCCGGGGTCAGGACGCTGACGATCTCGCCCACCGCGAGCAGGGCGCTGCCGCCGATGAGCAGCCGCTTGCGGCCGAACAGGTCGCCCATCACCCCGAAGGTCAGCTCAAGCAGGCTGACCGGCACGAGGAACGCGTCCGAGATCCAGGTCAGCTGGAACGACGTCGTCCCTAGGTCCTGCTGGAACAGGCCGTTGAGCACGGCGGGGATCGCCAGCCCGATCTGACCGACGCATGCCGCGATGGCCGTGGCGATGATCGTCGCGGTGGTCAGATGCGCAGTGTGCACGGTGACGCGGTGACTGCCCGGGGTCGTAGACGCCTTGGCCATGGATCCCTCTCACGATGACGGCGCCGGCTGGCTCCGGCCGATTCAGCGATGACTACCATCGTCCCAGCTAGGCGGCATACCGGGCTTCCGTCAGGCGGAAGCCCCGAGCATCCGCGCGGCATTGTCCTTCAGGATCAGCGGGCGGACCTCGGGCTTGATGTCGAGCTTGGCGAAATCCTCCATCCAGCGGTCCGGAGTCAGGAGCGGAAAGTCGGAGCCGAACATGACTTTGCGCTTGAGCATCGTGTTGGCGGCGCGGACCAGCTGGGGCGGAAAGTACTTCGGTGACCACCCGGATAGGTCGATGTAGACGTTGGCCTTATGGGTGGCGATCGAGATCGCCTCATCCTGCCAGGGCACGGAGGGATGGGCCAGGACGATCGTCAGCTGCGGGAAGTCCGCGGCCACGTCATCCAGCAGCATGGGCGCCGAGTATCGGAGTTTGATCCCGCGGCCGCCAGGCAATCCGGCGCCGATCCCGGTCTGGCCGGTGTGGAAGAGGGCGGGTACGCCCAATTCCTGCAGCGTTTCGTAGAGCGGGTAGTAGCGACGGTCGTTGGGTTCGAAGGCCTGCAGGCTGGGGTGGAACTTGAAACCCCGGACGCCCTTGTCGGTCACCAGCCGGCGGGCCTGCCGGACGGCCATCATTCCGCCGTGCGGATCAACGGATCCGAACGGAATCAGCACATCGGCGTGCTCCGCGGCGAGATCGGCGATCTCCTCGCTGGACAGGGCCGGGTGGCCGGTCGCGGCCGCCGCGTCGACCGTGAACACCACGGCTCCAATCCGGCGCTCGCGGTAATGCGCGGCGATATGGGCCAATGTCGGAGCTCGATGCTCACTCGACTTGAAATAGATGGCCGAGGCATCAAGCAATTCCTGGTCGAGGGCGAAGCAGCCGTGGCCGTCCTGTTCGACATGGACGTGGACGTCGATCGCAACCAGCGTCTCGGGATCCAGCATGTGAGGCATCCTCCGTATCAGGGCAGCGAACTGTCCGACTTGGCCGTGAGCAGCATGTTCAGCAACCTGTCGCGGTCGGCGACGAGCCGCGCCTGGTCGATGCCGGCCAGTTCCTCTTCCACGCCGGCGACGAGCAGCCGGGCCAGCTCGGGGGTGAGCTGCGGGTGCCCGAGGTCCTGCCACCACTCGACCATCGGCGGTCCGAGGTGCTCGAGCACGTGGGCTAGGCCGCCCGGGCCGCCGGATAGGTGCTGGTTGACAAACGGTCCCAGCACCGCCCAGCGCAGGCCAGGTCCTTGGGAGATGGCGGTATCGATGTCGCTGACGCTCGCTATCCCCCGTTCGACCAGCGAGTAGGCCTCTCGCCAGAGCGCGGCCTGGAGCCGGTTGGCGACGTGCCCGGGCAGTTCCCTGCGAAGCAGGATCGGCCGCTTGCCGACGGCAGTGTAGAAAGCCATCGCGGCATTGGCGGCCTCCGCGGATGTCTTCTGGCCCGGGACCACCTCGACCAGCGGGATCAGGTGCGGCGGGTTGAACGGATGCCCGATCAGAACCCGCTCGGGGTGCCGTGAGCAGCCACGGGCAATGGCGCTGGGCAGCAGCCCGGACGAGCTGCTGGCCAGGACGACCCCCGGCGCCGCGGCGCCATCCAGGACGTCGAACAGCGCGTGCTTGACGTCCTCGCGCTCGGGGCCGTTCTCCTGGACGAAATCGGCGTCGGCCACGGCGGCGGCTGGATCTGGCGTGAACCAGAGCCGATCCGGTGAGGCGCCCTCCCGCAGGCCGAGCTGCTCGAGCAGCGGCCAGCAGGCCTGCACCTCGGCCCGCAGCCGGTTCTCGGCGTCAGGCGCCGGATCGGTGGCGACGACGTCGAGCCCGTGCGCCAGGAAGTGCGCCGCCCAGCTGGCCCCGATTACCCCCGTCCCGACGATCGCGACCCGCGTCACGGGCGATTCGTTCATCTGAGTTGCGGCGTGGA
>PMST01000506.1 GCA_003168295.1 Actinomycetota bacterium | reverse complement strand
ACACGGGCCAGCAGGACCGGCTCGCCGCGTTCACCCTCATGGTCACCGTGCTTGACCAGGCGCACGCGGGCCTGGCCAGCGCCGTCATCGACGAGCGGACCGCGAAGCTGGCCGAGGCCTCGTCCCGCGCCCGCGGCTACCTGGACGGCCGGTCGCTGGCCGAGGTGTTCGCCTGGCTGCGGCCGAACGACCTGATCTGGAACTACTGGGTCAATAACTACCTGCTCGGCAAGAAGCCGCCGCCGTTCGACATCCTGTTCTGGAACGCGGACACCACCCGGATGACCGCGGGCCTGCACCGCGACTTCCTCGAGCTGGGCGCGGGCAACGCACTGGTCACGCCGGGCACCGCGACCATGCTCGGCTCACCGGTAGACCTGGCCGCGGTCGACCGGGACAGCTACATCGTCGCCGGGATCACCGACCACATCTGTCCCTGGCAGGCCTGCTACCGGACCACTCAGCTGCTGGGCGGCCGCCCCCGGTTCGTCCTGTCGACCAGCGGGCACATAGCCGCGATGGTCAATCCGCCGGGCCACGAGAAGGCCAGGTACCAGATGGCCAAGGAGTGCCCGGAAGACCCCCAGGAATGGCTGCGTAGTGCCGAGACCCTGCACGGGACCTGGTGGCCGGACTGGGCTGGCTGGCTGGCCGAGCGCTGCGGCGAGGAGAAGGCCGCGCCCGAAGACCTGGGCGGCGGCGGGCTGCCGCCGGTCGGCGCCGCGCCTGGAACGTATGTCTATGACCGCTGACCCGTCCCCTCCCGCACCGGCCGGGGAGGACCGCAGGGAGTCTGGCCTGGGCCGGGTCCTAAGCAGGCTACGGCGGGCCGGCCCCTCCGAGGCGCCCGAGCTGCCCGAGCGGATGAGAGTCCTGGCGATCGGCGGCCGGACCATCCGGGTCTCGGTGCGGGAAGGGACTGCGGGCTGGCCGCCGCTGCTGCTGTGCAACGGCATCGGGGCGAGCCTGGAACTGTTCCAGCCGTTCGTTGACGCGCTCGATCCGCGGCGCCCTGTCATCCGGTTCGACATGCCGGGCATCGGCGGCTCGCCGGCACCGGTCATCCCCTACCACCTGCACACGCTGCCGTCGTTGCTGGCTGGCCTGCTCGACCAGCTCGGCTATGAGCAGGCCGACGTCCTGGGCATCTCCTGGGGCGGCGGGCTCGCGCAGCAGTTCGCGCTGAGCCGCCCGGACCGGGTGCGCCGCCTGGTGCTGGTGGCGACGGCGCCGGGCGCGCTCATGGTTCCCGGGCGTCCGTGGGTCCTGCTGCGCATGCTCACGCCGCGACGCCACCGGGATCCGAGATACGCGGCCCACGTGGCCGGCCAGCTATACGGGGGCAGCGCGCGCCAAGACCCGATTGTGGCCCGCGACCTGCTGCACGGCGCCACCCGCCTGGGCCCGCCCCGGGGCTACTACTACCAGCTGATCTCCATGCTCGGCTGGACCAGCCTGCCGTTTCTGCCGAGGCTGCGGCCGCCTACCCTGATCCTGGCCGGCGACGACGACCCGATCATCCCGGTGATCAACGGGCGGATCATGAACTGGCTGATACCGCGCAGCCGGCTGCACGTCTACCACGGCGGCCACCTCGAGTTGGCCGCGGACCCCGAACGCCTGGCCGCCTCGGTGGAGGCGTTCCTGGATGCCGACCTCACCGCGGAGGGGAGCCAGCCATGACGCAGGTCACAAGCGCGCACCTCGGGGAATCCCTCGGGACGGACCACCTCGGCCCGTCCAGTGAAGGGGGGAGGGGAGTCGGGTGGGAACAGCTGGGTGCTGAACGGCCGCAAACGCTGGATCGGCCTGGGCAGCGTGGCCGACCTGGTCGTCGTCTGGGCCCGCAACACCGAGGACGGCCAGGTCAACGGGTTCGTCGTGGAAAAGGGGTCGCCGGGCTACCAGGCCCGGGTGATCGAGGGCAAGGTGTCGCTGCGCTCGGTGTGGCAGGCCGAGATCACGCTGGACAACGTGCGGGTTCCGGCCGAGAACCGGCTGCCCGGAGCGCGCTCGTTCAAGGACACCACCCGGGTCCTGGCCACCACCCGGAGCACCTGCGCCTGGGGGGCGCTGGGCCACGCCACCGCTGCTTACGACGTCGCCCTGCGGTACGCGCAGGAGCGGCGCCAGTTCGGCGAATCGCTGGCCAGCTTCCAGATCATCCAGCAGCGGCTGGTGTCGATGCTGGCCGACCTCACCGCGATGCAGCTGTACTGCCTGCAGATCGGCCGNNGTGATCGCCGCCGACGCGCGCGACATGCTCGGCGGCAACGGCATCCTGCTCGACTACCAGGTCATGCGGCACATGGTGGACATGGAGGCGATCCACACCTTCGAGGGCACCGAGACCATGCAGACGCTCACGGCGGCCACACCACGCCCGGCTGCCACTCCTCTAGCGGTAAACGGGACGTATTTAGTGCATGGTTGCGGCAGCCTGCACAGTCCTCTGTCCTCTGTGCAGGCTGCCACAACCAGCACAAAGAAACCCCGCCGCAGCCCGGGACGAGAGGCGGGCGGCGTGCGGTTCTGCCCAAACCCCCGCTATTCCTCGCCGACGGCGGGGAAGATCGCTCCGCCCTCCATCGCGTTTTCCGCCTTGTTCTCCCACAGCGAGATGATCAGTTCCTCCTCCGGCTGGCCGGTCAGGCGGGTCCACATCTGCGAGAGATTCCTGAGTATGCCCTGCCGCGTCGCGACGTCGTGACCGGCCCGGATGGCGGCGCTCAGGAACGAGTGGGCCGCCGGTTTCCCGGCCACGAAGTAGTGGCCGTCCGGCACGTCGGTGAAGATGACGTTGACGTACGACGTCGGGACGCCGGTCGCGTCGCAGTGAATACGGGTGATCTCCTCGGCGAGCTTCCCCCGGGCGGATTCGTCAAGCAGGCCTTCGGGACTGCTGCACTGGTAAATGGGCACGGTTTTCTCCCTGAATCTGACCGGAAGGCAACGTCTCTGACCGTAAAGGCCAAAGGCAACGCGTTCATCGTCAGCAGGGCACGAACAATCGGGCCGGATTCGTATGCCTGGGCCGATGCCCGGCCGGCCGGCCGTTGAGAAAGTAAGGCATGCCGGACACGCGGAAGCTGCTCACGCCCCACGTGCGGGCCATCGGCCGGCCGTCAGGCCCGGCGCAAGATGATGCGGTCGATCCCGCCCAGCTCGAAGGCACCCCGGCCGCCCTCACCGGCGACCTGATCAAGCTGCTCGGCCCGGACCAGGTGCTGCACCGGATCTCTGACCTGGTCCGCTACGCCTCCGACGCCAGCCCCTACCGGTACCTTCCGCAGGTCGTCGTCCAGCCCCGCACCGTCGCCGACGTGCGCGCGATCCTGGCGTACTGCGCCCGTACCGGCCGGCACGCCACGTTCCGGGCCGCCGGCACGAGCATGAACGGGCAGTCACAGTCTGACGACATCCTCATCGACGTCCGGCGACACTGGGCCGGGATGGCGGCCGAGGACGGCGGAGCCCGGTTGCGAGCCAGGCCCGGAACGATCC
>PMST01000645.1 GCA_003168295.1 Actinomycetota bacterium | reverse complement strand
CACGCCCCCAACGCAAGTGCGAACCTGGGCGATGGTCACCCTCCGTGTCGGGTTCGGGGTTGTGTTGCCGGTCGCCGGAGCTGCCTGGGCGGGCGGGGATGCGGTGCCGGATGGTGATCTTCTCCGGTCCGATGAGGATGTCCTTGACGAGCAGCCGCAGCACGCGCTGGCGGTCTTCGACGGTGGCGGTGGCGGCGTTGCCGCGCAGCTGGGCCAGGAAGCCTTCCAGGTCGCCGGCGAGTTTGAGGTAGGCGTCGCGGTCGGCGGCCTGGGCGTCGAGCGCGTCGAGCTGGCCGCGCACGCTGGTCTGGCGGGCGCGCAGGTGCGGCATCTTGGCGCGCAGTTCGTCGATGGTGATCAGCTGCTCGGAGTAGGCCTCGATCATCGCGGTGATCCCGGCGGCGGCCTTGGCCAGGTCCAGTTCCAGCTGCCTGCGCTGCCGGGTGGCCGGGTCCGCGGTGCGGGCCTGCTCGAGCCGCCTGGTGATCTCGGCGCGGATCAGCGCCGGGTCGGCGAGCAGGGCGGTGACGTGGTCCCAGACGACGGTGTCGAGGTAGTCGGCGCGGACCGGCTTGCTGTCGCAGACCTTGCCGTGCTCGAACCGGTAGTTGTCGCTGCCGCCGCACCGGTAGTAGAAGATCTTGTTGCCGGCGCTGGTGGTGGTGCGGCCGCGGTAGCAGGCGTATCCGCAGGCCGAGCAGGCGGCCAGGCCCTGCAGCAGGGACGGGACCTTGGTGTTGCGGGCGGCGAACCGCTTGTTGTCTTCCAGCCGCTGCTGCACCCGGTCGAAGGTCTCCTGGTCCACGATGGCCGGGACACCGATCTCCAGCCATTCCTCCCGCGGCCGGGCTGCGGTCTTGACGGCCCGCGGCGTGGTCCGTCCTTGCAGCCGGGCGACGCGGTTGAGCCCCGGTGTCGCGCTGGTGGCCATGGTCTTGCCGAACACCGCGCGGCCGGCGTAGGCGGGGTTGCGGAGCATGGACCAGATCACGCTGCGGTCCCAGCGGGTCTTGCCGGTCCGGGTGGGTGCACCCAGGCCGGTCAGCCAGCGGGCCAGGTCCGCGATGGAGGCGCCGTCGTCGGCGTAGCGGCGGAACATCTCCGCGACCAGCGCCGCCTCATGGGCGATGATCTCATAAGCGGCGCCGGCCAGGTCGGTCTTGCGGACGTACCGGTAGCCGAACGGGGCGCCGGACAGCACGTTCACCGACCCGGTGCGGGCCCGGTGGGCCTTGCCGCGCCGGTACCGCTCGGTCAGCTGGGCTTTCTCGTACTCGGCGAAGATGCCCTGGAACTGGACCAGCAGCTGGTCCTCGGGGGTGTCACCGCGGGGGCCCTTGACGAACTCCACCCGGACCCCGGCCCGGGCGAATTCCTCCAGCAGCAGCGCCTGGTAGGCGAACTTGCGGGCCAGGCGGTCCGGGGAATACACCAGCACCACGTCCAGGCAGCCCTGGGCGGCCAGGTCCCGCAGCGCCTCCAGGGCCGGGCGGACCAGCGTCGCGCCCGAATGGCCCTCGTCCTGGAACACCCACTCGTCCGGGACGTCAAGCCGGGCCTGCGCGGCGTGCTCGCGCAGCGCCGCGGTCTGCGACCCGATCGTCTCGTCTTTCTTCTGCCGGGCGCTGGACACCCGGGCGTAGATCGCCGCGCTCATCACGGGGCGGCCGTCCTTCCTGGCCAGGCCGCACGATGCGGGCCTGCCGCTGCGGCACCAATATGGCGTAGGCCACCGGCAATTCGGTGGCCGCGTGACGGCCGAAGACGGACTCCGTCTCGACCGCCCGGTCGCTCACCTGCGGGGATGGTTTCTGCGGCCCCGGGTGAGAAATTCCTCCAGCGCCTGGGCGACCACGGCGGAGATCGTCCGCCCCGACAGCCGGGCATGCTCCCGGACCGCGCCCGCCAGCCGGGCCGGGACCTTGACCGTGAACACCACCGTGGCCTCCGGCACCGGGACCCGTCCGCCCGCCGCGGCCTGGTCCACGTACCGGCGGGCCTGCCGCGGCGAGCACCCGAACCGGCCGGCCAGCACCCGGGCCGCCTCGGCCGCAGGCACGCCCCCCTCGGCCAGCTCCGCAGCCGCGTTGACCCGCTCCGCATGCTCGCCGCCGCCCGTGCGGCCATGGACAGCCATGCCATAAATATACTACCGGACATGTCACTGCCCGGCCGTGACACGCCGCGGCCGTTCCAGCCGCCGGTAGCTCAGCGTGACATCAAAGCAGAAGTTATCTATTGCGTTGGAGGCGTGACCTCCCCGTAGCCCGCGTTGCACGCGACCTCGACATCGGCATCCATCATCCGCTGGGCGAACTCCCGGATCATCGCGCGCAGCACATCCGGGCTCGCCGATGCCAGGGTCTCCTCGAACTGCGCGCCGGGAACCGGCACAATGTCACCTACGGCCACTTCGCTCTCCTTCGTCTCGAACTAGGCAATTCGAAGGATCGCGAGGTGGCCGCCTCACGTCACGGCGACACGCCGGACTAAGGCAAGCCAGTCACACCTGGATCAGCTACCCCATACACCACTTCCGCGGACGTGAACGAGCCGGGCCATCCAGTTCCCACCGGTACATGCGTCAGACGCCGAACTGGGTGCGGATCTCCTCCCGGCTCATCCGCTGACCCGCAGGCGGCCCCTCATCTCGGTAGGTGTCTATGCGAGCTAGGAATTCGCGCTTCGCTTGGGGGTCACGCCAGGCGTCCGCCTCGAACCACCAGCGCTTGACTGTCTGCACCAGCGGCGTGACGTCACCTTGCTCGCGGGCCTGTTCGAACGCCGCATCCAGATCCTCGTCGTACCGCCGGAGGACGTTGCCATCGGCGTTGGCGGCCAGCACGGCCCGGATCGCCGTCGGCGTGCAGGCCGGGCGAGGCAGCGCCTGAGGTTGCCTAGCATTCGGCGCGGTCATCAGCAGCTCTCCTGTGGGTCGCCGTTTCGCCCAGCATAAGCGCGGCCGCCGACAGACAGCAGCCACATCACGTTCCCGGTGCGCGAGTCTGCGGGAAGTCCCGAGGACCTGCTTCTCGATGCGCGCTGCGGACGGTTGAGACCATCGCCACGAACTCAGGTGGGGCGGGTGGGGCTCNNCGACCGGCGGATTATGAGAAGCACGGCCCGGAGCTCCGGGTGCGCTACCTGCACAGATACCACGAAGCCGTGCCCCCGATTGCGCTAATCGCACCGTTGGCACGGGTGGCTCGGTCCACGAACCGGTCCACGCTTTACCATGGCGATCACCGGATACCGTCACAGAACGTTACAGCCGCCCCTGCCGACCAGCGCGCCCGCGATTAACGGCTTCGTGCTGACGCGCCGCGATGAAGGTGGAAAAGTTACTGCCTCATGCCGGATCCAGCCGTCATCTTCCGTGCGGGCCGCCAGTTGCTCGGTGGCACCACGTTGGACGGTCTGCCGTGGCGCCCGCGTGCGGGCTGCACTGTTGCCAGCTTGGTTATCGAAGCATGACCGAAGCCATCTCGCATGATTAGGCGACTATGGTAGGATAATGGTATGACCTCATCCGCCAAACGGAAGGTTTCGATCACCCTCGACGCGGATCTCGTCGCGGCGATGGAAGCCGACGGCAGTACCACGCTCTCCGCTGAAGTGAACTCGGCCCTGCGGACAGAGTTCACCCGACGCAAGAGACAGCAGGCTCTGGCAGATCTCCTCGACCGCCTGGCTGACGAGCGAGGCAGCCTGGATATGCCAGAGGACGAGGCCGAGATTGCAAGGTATATGCGCCTACTCGGCGGCGTTACCGAAGAACCAAGCGAGCTGCAGGCCGGCTGATGCGACTAGTGCTCGACGCCGAAGCGGTGAACGCATTGCTCGATCCAAGGCATCCGGCAGAGCGCAAGGTGCGGCTGGCCATGGAGGCGGCGCGCAGGCTGCGTCGCGAGGTCGCGATCGCGACGGGAACCCTCGCGGAGCTGTATCGGGGGGCCGGACGAAATCAGGCACTGGACGCACTCCTCGCCCGGGAATCGGGAGACGGATTGCTGCTCCGTGACACCGATCGGACTCTGGCCCGCCTGATCGGAGCGATACTCACCGAGGCACGTGCCAGTTCCGCGCTCTTCGCAGACGCTCATCCCGTCGCCGTGGCAATTGAAGCGGGTGGCGGCGTTGTACAGACGGCTGATCCCGATGATCTCGGCCGGCTGGCAGCCCCGTACCGGACGGTCGTCATTGAGCCTCTAGCCCAGAGGAAAGGCTGACCCGTCCGCGGAGATCCGGCGGGTGCGGGCGGAGGTGAAGGAGCTTCGCCGGGCCAACGAGATCCTCAATTCACGGACGACGTGCCCGTAAGGGAGCGTGTCGCCAGCCGTAAACGAGCTGGCGGTTCACGGCCCTTTAGTGCTCTGTTCGGGTCAC
>PMST01000044.1 GCA_003168295.1 Actinomycetota bacterium | reverse complement strand
CCACCACACACCCTTCGCGGGTCTGCAGGCACGGCCGACTAGGCAGGTTCTGTCGGTGTACGTTGGGGTTTGGTGGGGAAGTGGCAGCTTTCAGGTCCGTGTCCGCCTGGCTGCAGACCTGTTTCCTCCTGGTGTCTTGACCGGTTCCGGTCGGTACGGAGCGCAGTGGGTGGCCGCCGTCGACCAGGATGAGCGAAGAGGTGCACGAGGATGAGGCGAACCCGGCGCGTGGCACGCTGGCATAGGTCGATCGAGGCCATCGGAGCCGCTGTAATTGCTGCCTCCCTGATCGCCCTGCCGGGACTGACTGGCGCAGGTACACCCGGGGCGGCCGCTGCCGTGAACGCACCGCCGGGCGTATCCGGTGCGGCGCCAGGAGGTCCGGGCACGCAGTCCTATCTGGACGTGGCCCGCAAAGACTGCTTCGGCACCGCGCGGAACACCACCTCGAAGGTGTGGTTCACGGTGGCCGACGGCGTGCTGTCCGATGCGTACTATCCGACGATCGAGAGCTCGAACGTCAAGACGCTGCAGTACATCGTCACCGACGGGAAGACCTTCGCCGACCTGCAGGAACGGGACATGACCTACACGGTCAGCTCCCCGGACCGCAGCGGCATGGTGTGCCAGGTCACGAGCACCGACACCAAGCACGGGTTCCAGATCGTCACGGACTACATCACCGACCCGGCCACCGCCAGCATCGTCATGCGCAGCAAGCTGGTACCCCTGCCTGGGCACCAGTCCGGCTTCGGCAATCTCAAGGTGTACGTCCGCTACAACCCGCACATCGACAACACCGGCGGCGGCGGATCCACCAACGCAGGTGCCAATAACGCCACGGTCGACCCGGCCACGACGGCGCTGGTAGCCACCGACACCACGCCTGCGACCGGTCCGGGGCCGTTCGCGGCCACCGTGTACGGGGCGCTCGCCGCCAGCAAGCCGTTCCTCGCCGAATCCGCTGGGTTCGTCGGCACCGCCAGCGACGGCCTCAGCCAGCTTGATGCCAGCCACGCGCTGACCAATCAGTACCAGTCGGCGCAGGACGGCAACGTCGCGCTGACCGCGCTGGTCAACGCGGCTCCTGGGCGGCCGTTCACCCTCGCCCTCGGGTTCGGGGCCAGCAACAACACGGCGACCACGACGGCCCGCCAGTCCGCCGCCCAGCCGTTCGCCAGCACGCTCGCAAGGTACGTCGCGGGATGGCGCGGCTACGACGGCACCCTGAAGCAGCCGCCGGCGTCGCTGCCCGGGTTGTCCGCCCCCGCTGACGCCGCGATGCGAGCCCAGTACTGGCTGTCCGCGAACGTGCTGAAGGCGGATGAGGACAAGACCTACCTGGGCGCCTTCGTCGCCTCGCCGACCGACCCCTGGGGCCAGTCGGTCCCGGCCACCACCACGCATCCGGGGTGGACCTACCGGGAGGTGTTCACCCGGGATAGCTACGAGACCTTCACCGGTCTGCTCGCCGACGGCGACCTGGCCAGCGCCCGCGCGATGGTGCAGTTCCTGTACGACCGGACCCAGCAGCCGGACGGCAGCTTCCCGCGTGACTCGCTGCTCAACGGGGCGATTCCCCCGGACACGTTCGGGCTGGTGGAGATCGATGAGGACGCCTACCCGCTGCTGATGGCCTGGGAAGCCGGGCTGGCCGGGAACGTGTCCTTCTACCAGGACCACATCCGCCCGGACGCCGACTTCATCGTGGACCACGGCCCGGCCTACGGCGCGGAGCGCTGGGAGGAACACCCCGGCTTCTCCCCGGCTGACATCGCCGCCGAGATCGCCGGACTGGTCGCTGCGTCGCACCTAGCGCAGGCCGCGGGCGACCCGGCCCGGGCCCGCCTGTACCTGGCCACCGCCGACTACTACCAGCGCAACGTCGAACGGTGGACGGTGACCACCACCGGCCCCGACGCCGCCCGCTACTTCATCCGGCTGTCCCCGACCGGGAACCCGAACGTCACCGAGACCTACGACCTGGGCAACGGCAGCCTGACCAACGTGGACCAGCGCGACGTGATCGACGCGAGCTTCCTCGAGCTGACCCGGCTGGGCGAGCTGCCCGCAGCCGACCCGACCGTGCAAGACTCGCTCAAGGTGGTCGACTCGGTGCTGGAAAGCCAGACCGCCTCCGGCCCGGGTTGGCACCGCTATGGCGTCAAGGCGGGTCAGCTCGGCCAGCCGGCCGGCAGCACCGACGGCTACGGCGACTGCTACGTCCCCGATCCGACGAGCTGCTCTCCGACCGGAGCGCCCTGGTTCCCCACCGGCACCGGATCCGGGCACCCGTGGCCGCTGCTGGACGGTGAGCGCGCCGAACAGGACCTGCAGGCCGGCGACGTCTCAGCCGCCGCCAGCCTGGCCGAGACCATGCAGCTGATGTCGTCCGGCCTCGGCCTGGTGCCGGAACAGGCCTGGGAGGACGCCGACACTCCCGCCTCCCCGTACGGCAGTGACCCGCTGACTGCCTCGATCGGGTTCACCAACGGCAAGGCCGCAGGCTCCGCCGACCCGCTCATCTGGGCCCAGGCGCAGTACCTTCGGCTCGTGCTCGACGTGCACGCCGGGCACCTGCTCGACCAGCCAGCCATCACCCGGGACCGCTACGTCAGCAGCGGCCCCCCGGCGACCGTGCCGCTGACCTTCAGCGTCACCGCCCCCGGCGCGGTGGCGACCCCGCCCTCTACGTCGACGGCTGCGCCGGGAATCACCGAGGACATCCTGGCCAGCGAGGAGCCCGGTCTGACCACCCAGCAGGCCCAGGCCACGGTCAGCGGGGAAACGGCCCCAGGTGCCACCGTCGACATCACGGTCGGCCAGCCCGGTACCGCGAGCAACACGACCGTGATCGTCCAGACCGTGGCCGGCTCCGACGGCAGCTTCCACGCCGTCGTCCCAACCCCGCCCGGCCAGAGCATCCTGACCGTGACCGTCACCGCCGGAGCCCACGCGACCGGCTGGGCGCAGCAGACCGTGACCGGCAACTAGGACAATGAGGAAATGTCAGCATTTCCGCCTCGAAAGCCGGATGTGCCTGCTCCCCACCGGCCTTCGGCCAGGTAACGGGGTGACGACGTCGCCGGACAAAGGGTCGGTGTACGGGGTGCCTTCGGCGCACAGAGGGCATCGTTCGGCAGGCCATGTCCGGCTCGGTACCGTGCTCGCCGGGTAGAAAGGCACGCGCATGCGCGCCTGCACCATAGTGCTCGCCTCACCCAGCGACACCAGCGTGGCCACGGCGACCGGCACCGCGCCCCGGCCGCGCAACTCCGCCAGGCAGGCCACGACGGCTGTACCGGCGTTGACCGCGTCGTCCACGACACCCACCCGCCAGCCGTCGATTCCGCCCTGCACCGCGGGCAGGTGATACCTGGCCGTCTCGCCGGGCAACCGATAGCCGGCCAGGAAGGCAACCCCGAGCAGATCCGCGACGGCGTAGGCCAGGAACGCACCCCCCTCCAGCGGCCCGCATACCGCATCGACCGAGTGCTCACTCAGCCGCCCTGCCAGCCAGCGGACAGGCGCCCGCAGCAGGGAAGGACCCAGCAGCAGCGCGTCAAGATCCAGCCATAGGTCCCCGTGATACCCGGTGCCCAGATCGAAGTGCCCCGACCTGGGCCGGGCGAGCTGGACCATAGACGGAAACTCCACCACGCCATGATCTCAGCCGTCCGTCGGCTGGAACCAGCCAGGAATGCCGCCCAAGCGGCCGCCAGCCTTCGGGGCGAGTGTCGCGCAGAGTGTGATCAGCGCCTATGAGGCCGGCCGGCCCGCCGAAGGCGACAGGCCCAGTAGCCTCTCCGCGGCGTCAACAGCCCTGGTGAGCTGCTCCGGATCGGCCGTCAGCCCGGAAACAACCGCGTCGACGGGCTGCAGCTCCGCCCGGTCGAGCAGTGCCTTCTCGTTGGTGATCCATTCACCGCGCTCGGCCAGCACGGCGT
>PMST01000309.1 GCA_003168295.1 Actinomycetota bacterium | reverse complement strand
CGGTGCCGCGGCGCAGCAGGGCCACCGCCCGCACCAGCCCCAGCAGCACCATCACCGGTACGGTGGCCACCAGGAACAGGGTGAGCTTGCGGAAGAGCTGGCCGCCGCCGGTAGCCAGGTTGAACGCGCCGGCCAGCAGGAAGATCAGGAACAACAGTCCGAGCAGGTCCCCGTACCACTGCACCGCGCCAGCCAGGTAGGCCCACCGCTGTCCGGTGGTGAGGTGATTCTCCCGGCCCCGGCGGCCCGGGATCATCGAGCGCCAGTGCATGCGCAGGAGCTGGATACCGCCGAAGCACCACCGGTACCGCTGCCCCTTCAGGGCCTCGAACGTCAGCGGCATGATGCCGTAACCCCACGACTGATCCACGTGCAGGCCCGACCAGCCCGCCCGCAGCAGCCGGAGGGACAACTCGGCGTCCTCGGTGATACACCACTCGTCCCAGCCGCCGAGTTCATCCAGGGCCACCCGCCGGATCAGGCCCATGGTGCCGGCGAAGATGGCCCCGTCGTGCTCGTTGCGGGAGGGCTGTGAGACCGCGAAGAAGTACTTGTAGGAGTAGTAGAGCCGCCGGTAGTACCGCGCGTGCTGCCAGTCCCGGTAGTCCTGAGGCGACTGGACGAAGCCGATCCACGGGTCGGCGAACGCGGGGGCGCAACGGCGCAGGAACCCGGGCTCGATCTGGTAGTCCGAGTCGACGACCCCGATGACTTCAGCCTCCGGCGAGGTGAGCCTGCGCAGAGCGTAGTTCAGCGCCCCTGACTTGTACCCCGGCCAGTCATCCAGGTGTACGAACGTGACCCCGTGCCGTTCGCACCAGGCCTCCACCGGACGCCACAGTTCCTCGTCGTCGGTGTTGTCGTCAATGAGGATGACCTCGTACCTGGGGTAATCGAGGCGGAGCAGCGAGCGCAGCGTCTGGATGACCATGTCCGGCGGCTCGTTGTGCGCGGGAACGTGCAGGCTGACCATGGGCAGGTCGTGGTCCGCCACCTCAAGCGGGGTGGTCGGCGTGATCCGGCGCCGCCAGTGCTCGGTGCCCAGCGCGTCGCAAATCTCCCACAGGTAGGCGCAGCTCAGCAGGGCCGCGAAGACCTCAAGCAGCCAGAGCAGCAGGCCGCCCGCGGTGCCGGCGACCCCGAGGTGGCTGCCGAAGGTCCACTCGAGCGAGTACACCAGGTACACCACGAACAAGAACACGCTCGAGGCCCAGCACATGTGGGCGCGGGCGGACCATCCCCTCGTCACGGGCATCCAGACCAGGCTGGCGAGCACCACGCCCCCGACGCCGGCCGACAGGTTGTGCGAGGAGGCCCCGAGCACCCGCAGGACGACTGCCACCACCATGGCCAGCATGACCGTGCCGATCACGGCCAGCACGAGCCTCCGCAGCGCGGGCCAGGTACCGGCGTTCTGCGCGTACCGGCGCGCAGGCAGGAACAGAGCCGCCGACCCGAGCGGCGCGGCCACGATCCCGGCCAGCAACATCGCCTGCAGCATGACGCATGAAGCCCTTCACTACCGCGCCCTGCGCGCCGCCTATCCCGGTGGCACGACTACCCGCGCAATAGCGGATCAAGCATCGCAGAACGGGGCGAACCCGGGTAGCAAAAGCGGCCTAGTCCGGCAGAGGCGGGAGGAAGACGCGCCCGGTCCGGCGGATACGGTCAGCTTGCGGCCGACTGCAGGACGATGTCGAAATCCGCGAGGTAGAACGATCCGGTGAGGCCGTAGCGGGCGGCCTGCTCCGGATCATCGACGAGGATGAACTCCTTGATCAGGCTCGCCTTAACGGCGAATACCGCGTCCGATTCGAGGTACGGGCTGCCGGCCACGAAAATGTGCGTGGTCAGCGGGCGGTACCCGCGAGCGGTGACGATGAAATGAATGTGCGCCGGACGGAACGGGTGCCGCTCCGTCGCGTTCAGCAGCGTGCCGACCGGCCCATCGGTGGGTATCGGGTAATGGCTCGGCACGATGGTGCGGAACCAGAAGGACCCGTCCGCAGCCGCGGTGAATAGGCCGCGGCCGTTGGCCCGCGGCTGCACATCAGGTTGCTGGACGTCATAGAACCCCTGGTCGTTNNGGCGTGCCGGTCCCGACGAAATCGATGCTGTCGCCGAGCTCCCGGCGGGGGGACTTCACCACGTGGAAAGGGCCGAGCACGGTGGACTCCGTGGCGCCGGCGGTCCGGTTGTTGATCGTCTCCACCAGCATGGAAATCCCGAGCACATCGGAAAGCAGGATGAATTCCTGCCGCTCGTCATCACATTTCTGGCCCGTCGCGGTGAGGAACTCGATCGCGCGCTCCCACTCCGCGATTGTGGGCTCGGTGTCCCTGACGAAGGCGTGCAGGTGCCTGACCAAGCTGTTCAGCAGCTCACGCAGCCGCGGGTCCGGGGTTTTCGCGAAGCTCTCGATGACCGCATCGGCGGCTGTTTCCTCGGTAAAGTCGGTGGCCATGGCCGACAGGGTAAGTCCCAGGCCGTCCGCAGCGCTAGCCGCCGGGGGACAGTGTTAGCCGCCGGGGGACCTTGGCACTGCCCGCCGGGCCACATCGGAGACCGGCCCGAGGTGCTGAAGCTTGTCGGGATTGATCACCGACCTGATCGCCTGCACCAGGCCATCGGCGATGTCGAGGGCGAAGACGTTGATGACCCGGCCCTCCCCGTCGTAGGTGACCGCCCCTGGCTGGCCGTTGACCCACGACAGCTCCACTCGTGCGCCCAGCTTCGGCCCCCGGCGGGCTAGCCCGAGCATGAACCGGGCCACCTGCTGCGCGCCGTGGAACGGCCTGGCCACCGCCCAGGCCTTCCCGCCGCCGTCGCCGACCACGACCACGTCCGGAGCGAGCAGCTCAAGCAGGCCGGCCAGGTCGCCGCCCTCGGCGGCGGCGAAGAACCGGCGGGCCACCTCTTCGCGCTGCTCACGCGAGGCCTCGAAGCGGGGTTCCTTGACGCCGGCCCGGCCCTCGTCGACGTGGTGCCGGGCGCGGGTGAGGATCTGACGGCAGTTCGGCTCGGACTTGCCGGTGAGCTCCGCGATCTCCCTGTAGTCGTAGCCGAACACCTCGTGGAGCAGGAACACCGCGCGTTCGGTCGGTGACAGGCTTTCCAGCAGGACCAGGAAGGCCATGGACAGGGAGTCGGACATCTCCGCGTGCTCCGCTGGATCCGGCTCGCGGCCCGCGATGAGCGGCTCGGGCAGCCAGGCCCCTACATAGGACTCGCGCCGGACCCGCGCCGACCGCAGGTAGCTGATCGCCAGCCGGGTGGTGACCGTCGCCAGGTACGCCTTGGGTGAGGTGATGCTCGCCCCATCGCGCTGGACCCGGGTCAGCCGCAAGAAAGCCTCCTGGACGATGTCCTCGGCGTCGCCGACGCTGCCGGTCATCCGGTAGGCGATCGAGAACATCAGCGGGCGGTATGCGGTGTAGTCGCTCGTGTCCACGCGTGCCTCCTGGGGATCTTCCGATCTCCTAAAGACGAAGCACGGTCGCCGGCTGTGACATCGTCGGCCATCTGCCTGAGCCGGTCGGGCAGACACTCCTCAAGCCCGTCCGCGAACAGCGGGATGCGCCGCAGCGGCGGCGGGGACCCGACGACACCGCTCAGTTGCATCACGGTCTGGATGGTGGCCCGGACCAGGCGCCGCGCGCTGGCGAACATCACGAAGGCGAGCGGAAGCTCGACCAGCACCGCCGAGACAATACTCGTCGTGAAGCCGCGTGAGCCGTAATCTAGCGTCACGTCGAACCATGCGTCACACACCAGCAGCGTCCCGGTGATGATCATGCAGAAGACGAGAGCCTGTCGCTGATGCCATGCTGCCCAGCCTGTCGCGGCGAATCCGACCAGCTCGGCGACGTCCAGCCCGACCCATACGGTCCGCCAGTCGTCCGAGGTGTAATGCCCGGGCAGGGTCAGGATGAGGAGCGCGATCCAGGCGGCCAGGACAATGCAGCACCCCATCGTGAACAGCAAGGCGTACCGCATGCGGCGCTTCAGCCGGGGATCGAGCAGCGGGTGCGGCAAGTCGATGGCGGCTAGAGCGTGGGCCAGCTCACGCCGCTCGTCGGCGGTCATTCGGCGTAGTTCTGCCTCATCGATCACATCATCATTTTGCGCCCGACCCTCGTGAGGTCGTCTGGCGGCTCCGCTCGGCTCGCTCCAGCGCTCGGCTGCCGGGAAACGCCTCTTCGAGGCCGGCGCCGGCCAGCGGTGCGCGACGCAGCGAAGGGGCGGCCCCGCGGCCCTGCTCGTCCGGTGTCTCCCGGCCGACCGGGGACTGGTCCCGGGCCGGTACGGGCATGCCCGCCTCGACCGTCGCCGTGAGCAGGCGGCGCGCCCCGGTGAAAGCCAGCACCGCGAGCGGCAGCTCGGCGAAGACGGCGTCCGCGATGCTGAGCCACATGCTGCTTGTCGCCAGCGATGTGCCGACGTCGAACCAGGCGTCGCAGCAGAGCATGGTGCCGGTGAGCATGAGCAGCAAGATCAGGACCTGCCGCTTGCGCCAGGTCGCCCAGGCTGTCACCGCGAACGCGACGAGCAGCAGCACATCGAAGTTCACCCACAGGGCCCGCCAGTGATGCGCGTTGAAGTGGTGCGGCAGCGTGGCGGCCAGCACGACGATCCAGCCGGCCAGGATCACGCAGCAGCCTGCCGAGATAAACAGGACCAGGCGCCGCTCGCGGCCCAACTGGGGATCGCGCAGGTACGGGTCGGGTGAGGCCGATCCGGCCGGCCCCGGCCCGTCAAGTTCGGTGAGCATCCTCGCCAGCTGCCATCGTTCGGCCTGGCTCATCCGCCGCAGCTCGGCCTCGTTTATCACGAGTTCATTGTTACCCCAGTAGCTGCGTCTTATCTGTACGCCCCCTGCGCGAAGCCTGCGCGTTAGGTCCACGGCGGGCCGGCCGGCGGCCGCGCGGGCGGGCGTAAGCTGGGAAAAGTGAGCGAGCTTGTCTACCTTGGCTTCGGCGCTTCGCCGGTCGGCTATCACGAGGGCTGGGATCTGCAGCGGCGCGTTCATGCCAGGCGCGTAGCCGACGAGATTCCCGACAGCTGCCTGCTGCTCGAGCATGCGCCCGTGTACACCGCGGGCAAGCGGACGGCCGCCTCCGACCGGCCGCTCGGTGATCCGGGCGCACCGGTGATCGACGTGGACCGCGGCGGCAAGATCACCTGGCACGGGCCCGGCCAGCTGACCGGGTACCCGATCGTCAAGCTCCGCCAGCCGGTCGATGTGGTCGCCTACGTGCGTGCGCTCGAGGAAGCCATGATCCTTTGCTGCGCGGAGTTCGGGATTACCGCGGCCCGGGTGGCGGGCCGCAGCGGCGCGTGGCTGCGCGGTGACGACCGTGTCCCGGATCGCAAGGTCGGGGCGATCGGCGCGCGGGTGGCCCGGGGCGTCACCATGCACGGGTTCGCGCTGAACGCCGACTGCGATCTGTCCTGGTACGACCGCATCGTCCCGTGCGGTATCCGCGACGCCGGGGTGAGCACGCTGTCCGCCGAAACCAGGCGCCACATCACGGTCGCCGACGTGACGCCGGTGATGGAGCGGCGCCTGGCCGAGGTTCTCGGCTACCGCAGCTGGAGTTACGAATCCGATCCCGATGTCCTGGCCGGACCCCGTGCGCAGGCGGCCGCCGCGCCCGTGCCGGGTTAGTGTCCGCCCGGATCGTTCATCGTGGGAAAGATCATGCTCTTCCGCTGAGGTGAATAGGTGATGTGAATAGACACCGGGGCAACATAGTCTGGTGGGGTGGTACTCGCACCCGAAGGACGGCGCATGCTCCGCCTCGAGACCCGCAACAGCGCGGTCCCGATCGAGCGCAAGCCGCCATGGATCAAGACCCGGCTACGCACCGGGCCGGCCTACACCGAGCTGAAGACCCTGGTCCGCGGCGAGGGCCTGCACACGGTCTGCGAGGCAGCAGGCTGCCCGAATATCTTCGAATGCTGGGAAGACCGCGAGGCCACCTTCCTCATCGGCGGTGACCAGTGCACCCGCCGGTGCGACTTCTGCCAGATCGACACCGGCAAGCCGCAGCCGCTGGACGAGGGCGAGCCCCGGCGGGTCGCGGAGTCGGTCGCCGTCATGGGCCTGAAGTACGCGACCGTGACCGGTGTCGCGCGCGATGACCTGGCTGACGGCGGTGCCTGGCTGTACGCGCAAACCTGCCGCGAGATTCACGCCGCCATTCCCGGCTGTGGCGTGGAGCTGCTGATTCCCGACTTCAACGCCGACCCTGGCCGGCTGGCGCAGGTCTTCGACGCTGCGCCGGAGGTCCTGGCCCACAACATCGAGACCGTGCCGCGGATCTTCCGGCGCATCAGGCCCGGCTTCCGGTACGCGCGGTCGCTTGACGTGCTGCGCGCCACCCGCGATGCCGGACTGGTCACCAAGTCCAACCTGATCCTGGGCCTTGGCGAGGAGCGCGCCGAGATCACCGGGGCCATGACTGACCTGCGGTCGGCCGGCTGTGAGCTGCTGACCATCACCCAGTACCTGAGGCCGACGCCGCGGCACCATCCGGTAGAACGCTGGGTCAAGCCCGAGGAGTTCGTGGAGCTGCGCGAAGAGGCGCTGGAGCTCGGATTCGCCGGCGTGATGTCTGGCCCCCTGGTGCGATCTTCTTACCGGGCGGGCCGGCTATACGCGCAGGCCATCGAGCAGCGCACTGACGGGGCCGCGCTCGCTTCCAGCTAACGGGGCATTCGGGTAGGCCCGGCAGTTTCTGTCCGGGGCACGGGAACCGTATGCTGCGGAGCATGGCACGCATGTCGAGAAAATCTGGGGCCGCTGACCCGGCCGTCAATTTGGGTACCGCTGACGACCTGGCCAAGGCCGGGCGGCTGAAGCAGATACGCATGGTGGCCGGCCTGGTGCACAAGGCCAATCCGAAGGCGATGCCCATCGTCATCGGCGCCGGCCTCGGCACGCTGGTGGTCTTGGTGATCGTCGGCCTGGTCACCGGCCTGCAGGCGCTGCTCATCCCGTTGGGCGTGCTGCTTGGCGTGCTGGTCGCGGTGATCTTGTTCGGCCGGTTCGCGCAGTCGGCCCAGTACTCGGCCATTGAGGGACAGCCCGGCGCGGCGGCCGCCGTGCTTGAGAACATGCGCGGCAGCTGGACCGTGACGCCGGCGATCGCCGCCAACAGGAACATGGACGTGGTCCACCGGGCGGTCGGCAAACCCGGCGTCATCCTGGTTGGCGAGGGCAACCCCACCCGGCTGGCCAGCCTGCTCGCCGCGGAGAAAAAGCGGGTCGCCCGGGTGGCGTACGAGGTACCGATCACCGAGTTCCAGGTGGGTAACGGTGAGGGCCAGGTTCCGATCAGCAAGCTGCAGCGCAAGATCATGCGGCTTCCGCGTCAGCTCAAGCCTGATGCGATCAGCGATCTCAACCACCGGCTGAAGGCCCTGCAGCCGTCTTTGCAGGCACCCAAGGGACCGCTCCCGAAGAACGCCAGGCAGCCCAGGATGCCCCGGCCGAAGGCCCGCTAGAGCCGGACGACGATGGTGTCGGCGGCGCGATCATGCAGGCCGCGCAGGTCACGGTCGGTCAGCAGCGGCGGAACCACGGTGAGCAAGATCGCGGTCCGGACCAGGGACCAGCCGAAACCAACCCGCCCGCCGTTGGTCCTGATCACCCGGATGCCGAGCAGCCGCTTGCCCACGGTGCACCCGGTCAGCGCGGTGAGCATGAAGACCTCCACCGCGAACACGACGATGGTCCAGAACTGCGAATGGGTCAGCCAGTACGCGATGAGCATGCTGAGCAGCCAGTCAATGAGCAGGGCGAGCACGCGCCGGCCCATGGTGGCGACGGACCCGGGGCCCTGCCTGGGCAGCCCGAACCGCTGGCCCGGGTAGGCCGGGGTCTCATCGGTGACCGGCGGGGCCGTCAACGGGGATTTCTTGGCCACGACACCACGGTATCCGTTCCGTGCCACGGGCCGCGCGGCGGGCCATAATGGAGTCTTGACCTTGGACGTCGAGCCCGTAACATTCGTGAAACACATCAGACACGGCGCGGAAATTGCCGACGTCTAACGTCCGAATCGCGTGCCTTGAGACCGAAAACGCTTGCCCTGTACCGGGAGGGTTGATGTTCAGCAGTGCCGAGGAAGTACTCAGCTTCATCTCTGAAGAAAATGTAGAGTTCATCGACGTCAGGTTCTGCGACCTGCCGGGAACGATGCAGCATTTCACCGTGCCCGCGTCGGCGTTCAGCGAGGATGTCTTCACCGACGGGCTCATGTTTGACGGCTCATCGATCCGCGGGTTCCAGGCGATCCACGAGTCCGACATGCTGCTCCTGCCCGACCCGACCACCGCGGGGATCGACCCGTTCCGCACGCACAAGACGCTGAACATGACGTTCTTCGTGCACGACCCGCTGACCGGCGCGCCCTACAGCAGGGACCCGCGCAACATCGCCAGGAAGGCGCAGGACTACCTGCGCGGCACCGGCATCGGCGACACGGCGTTCTTCGGTCCGGAGGCGGAGTTCTACATCTTCGACTCGGCCCGCTTCTCGACCTCCGCGAACGAGGGCTACTACCACATCGACTCGGTCGAAGGCGCGTGGAACTCCGGCCTGGAGGAAGCCGGCGGCAACCTAGCCTACAAGCCCAGGTACAAGGGCGGCTATTTCCCCGTCCCGCCGATGGACCACTTCGCGGACCTGCGCGCGGAAATGACGACCAACCTGCTCGCGGCCGGCATCCAGGTCGAGATGCAGCACCACGAGGTCGGCACCGCCGGCCAGTCCGAGATCAACATGCGCTTCGGCCCCCTCCTGGAGGAGGCCGACAAGCTCATGCTCTTCAAGTACATCATCAAGTCCACCGCCCGGGCGGCGGGCAAGACGGTGACGTTCATGCCCAAGCCGCTGTTCGGTGACAACGGCAACGGGATGCACTGCCACCAGTCGATCTGGAAGGACGGCTCGCCGCTGTTCTACGACGAGGT
>PMST01000402.1 GCA_003168295.1 Actinomycetota bacterium | reverse complement strand
GCGGTGATCTTGCGGAGGCCGATCCTGGTTCCGATCGAAGCCGTGGTCAAGATGCATCCTTCCCGTGGATTGTGCGGGTCACCGGCACCGGGTTGGCGAACAGGTCGAGGACGGGGCAGTGCGCATCCACGGCCGCCGCGAGCTCTTGGTAGCGCTCGTCGCTCTCTGGTCCGGTCACGGTCACGTCAACCCGGATCGCCGTGAAACCCGGCCGGACGGTGTCGTCGAATCCGAAGAAGCCGCGGATGTCGAGATCGCCTTCCAGCCGCACGGAAAGCGAGTCGAAGGAGATGCCGAGTTGCTCGGCCCAGAACCGGTAGGTGATGGCCTGGCAGGAACCAAGCGAGGCCAGCGCGTACTGCACCGGGTTCGCGGCCACGTCGGCCCCGCCGAGCGCGGGCGGCTCGTCCACCTTGAAGGTGTGGGTTCCCGTCCGGACATCGACTTCCGTGATGCCGACGAGTGTCCCCTGCGCGCTGAAGACGGCCTGGGCGTTCGCGGCGTCGTCGGCGACTGCCTTGCGCGTGTCTGCGATGAGCGTGGTGAGCGACACCCTGACCTCCGGTTGCGAGAGAACAAGCAAACTATCCTATTGTCTATAAAAATGGTCTATTTTGTCAAGAACTAGTGCCCGAGCGGGAAGCTCCCCCGGGAAAGCTTCAGCTCACTGGCTGGTCCGCGGGCACGCGGGCGGCGGAGAACACCGTGCCGCGGCGCAGCCGGAACCCCAGGGCCTCGTACAGTCCGATNNGCAGGAACGCCGTCTCACCGCGGGCCCGGATGCCCGCCACCAGGGCGCGCACCAGCCGGGAGCCGAACCCGAGGCCGCGCCACGCGTCGTCCGTGCACACCGCGCTGATCTCGGTCCAGCCGGGCGGATGCAGCCGCTCCCCGGCCATCGCGACCAGCGTGCCGCCGCGCCGGATGCCGAGATAGCTGCCGAGTTCCACGGTCCGCGGCAGGAACGGCCCGGGTTTGGTCCGCCCCGCAAGCTCCAGCATCTCCGGCACATCGCCCGGCCCCAGCCGGACCACCTCGCCGTCGGCGGCCTCGACGTCGACCTCGACGAGCTGGACTCCCTCGCCGATCAGCGTGACCTGCCAGCCATCCGGCGCCGGCACCCGCACGCCCGCCAGCGCCAGGAGAGCACCCGGACCGGCCAGCGCGGCCGCGTCAGCCCAGTCGGCCGCGTCCGGCTCGTCGGGCAGGGCGAGAAACGGCGAGACGTCAACGGGATAACGCAGCACGTTCCCCCGCCGCTCGGCAAAACGCGCGTGCGGCCCGGCCAGCGACGAGCGAACCGGGTTGTCCAGTGGATGCGGCGCAGTCACTCTCCATCGCCCCCTGGAACCATCACGTGTCTTTCAGAAGGTAGGCCCGATGGTACGCCAGGGCCATTACACATAATTTCGATTCTAATACTAGGATTTAGCTGGTGCCGATTTAGATGGCGCCATGGTGTCGCCGCTCGATGGCACCACGACCGAGGGAGCGAGGATGATCGAGCAGAACACCCTGCGCCGCCGGGGCACCGGGCTCATCGCGGCCGACCCCGCCGCGGCAAGCGCCGGGTTCACCCTGTTCGCCCCGCTGACCGGGACCGGGCAGATCTACCTGGTGGACCTGAACGGCGTGACCGTGCATCGCTGGGACCTGCCCTCCCGGCCCGGCCGGCACGCACGCATCCTCCCCGGCGGGAACCTCGCTTACAACGGGACACTGCCCGGCGGCCCGGCCCTGTTCCCGATGTGGCACAAGTACCACGGCGGTGCGCTCTGCGAAGTCGACCCGGACGGCAGGATCCTCCGTGAGCACCGCGACGACTTGCATCATCATGACGCCCATCACTTCGGTGATGGGCGCATCCTCTACACCGCCGTAGAGCCGCTGACGGCCGCCGCGGCTCGGGCGATCCCGGGCGGGGTACCGGGCAGCGAGGCCGGCGAGGGCCCCGCTCCTGAGGGCACCGTGTACGCGGACGTCATCAAGCAAACCGGGGCCGATGGCCGCATCGCCTGGACCTGGCACGCTGCCGAGCACCTGGATCCAGACCGGTACCCGCTTCAGCCGCACTACCGGCGGGAGCACTGGCCGCTGATCAACAGCGTGTACCCGCTCGCCGACGGCAACATCCTGGCCAGCCTGCGCAGCGTCTCCGCCGTCATCATCATCGAGCGCGGCACCGGCAAGGTGATCTGGCACCTGGGCCCCGACACGGTGGCCCAGCAGCACTGCGCGAGCGAACTGCCTGACGGCAGCATCCTGCTGTTCGACAACGGGACCTTCCGGACTGCGGAGTCCGTCACCTACTCGCGGGTCATCGAAGTCGACCGCCAGACCCGGACCATCACCTGGGAATACCGTGACTCGCCCGCGGAGAACTTCTTCACGCCGTTCATGGGCAGCACGCAGCGGCTGCCCAACGGCAACACGCTGATAACCGAATCGGCCTTCGGCCGCATCTTTGAGGTAACCCGGTCCGGCCAGGTGTGCTGGGAGTACGTGGTCCCGTACTTCTCGGCCTACCGGGACCGGGCCGCCGCGGCGCTGTTTCCGGCACCAGCCAACGCGATCTTCCGTGCCTACCGGTACACCGCCAGCGATCTGCCCTGGCTTTCCCGGTGATCGGGCCCGAGTTAGTTAGGGTCCGCGTCTATGAGGCTGCAGGGTTGCCTCATCAACGCGGACCCTCTCATGTCACCCACGCGACGGCCGTAGGGAGGCTGGCCGCGCTAGAAACAAGGAACTCTGATATGAACTATGCCCGACCACTTACTAAGGACCAGCATCCGAAGAAGTTCAGTTCTGGTTAAGATTCGCGGCCAGCTGGCGCCGCCGCTGGTCTTCGCCCGCTCCAGGAGGGCCCATGCCCACGCTGGCCGCCATCTTCCCGCCAACGCAAGCTCCGGAACGGCTCGGAGCAGTCGCGGCGGCCGCCGAGGCGGCCGGACTGCCCGAGCTGTGGGTGTGGGAGGACTGCTTCTTTCAAAGCGGCATCGCCCCGGCCACCGCGATCCTGGCCGCGACCAGCCATGTCAGGGTCGGGATCGGCCTGCTGCCCGTGCCGCTGCGCAACGTCGCGCTCACCGCCATGGAGATCGCTACGGTGGCCCGGCTATTCCCGGGACGTCTGGTGGCCGGCGTCGGACACGGCGTGCTCGACTGGATGACCCAGGTCGGCGCCAGCGTCTCCTCGCCCATGACCTTGCTGCGCGAATACACCGTGGCTCTGTACGCCCTGCTCCAGGGTGAGGCTGTGACGACGCACGGCCGCTACGTCCATCTCGAGGGTGTCGCGCTGGACTGGCCCCCTTCGGTGGTGCCGCCGCTCCTGGTCGGCGGGATCCGTCCGCGCACCGTCGGCCTGGCCGGTGAACTCGCCGATGGGCTGATCCTGCCCGGAGGGCTCAGCCCCGACGACGTCCGGGACGCGCTCGGCCACTTCCACCGCGACCTGGCGGCCGGCCGCCAGGTCGCGGTGTTTATCAGCGTCCCGGCCGAGACCCCGGCGGCGGCAATCGCGGCCACCGTCGGCGACTACGCACGCGCGGGAGCGACGTGCGTCGCGGTCAACGCCGCCGGCAGCGACCCTGACCTCGGGCGCTTCGTCAGTTTCCTGGCCCGCCAAGCGGCCCCGCTGGTGTCGTGACCTGCTGGCCGGTGACTACCTGCCGGCGCAGCTGACCGCGGGACGCCTCGTGGAAGCCGTGCGTCGAGAGCCAGTTCCTGATCCACGCGCCGTCCGGATGCGCGTCCGGGATGACGTTGTAGATGTAGTTCAGCCCCCGCGTGGCAGCCTCGTCTTCGAGGTGCTCCAGGATGAAGTCACCGACCCCGCGACCGCGCTGACCAGGGGCGACGATGAAGGTGATCCGCGCGTCGCCCCACTCTGAGTCCAGCCAGCCGTATCCGGCGAGCTCCTCTCCGTCCGTCACCCGCCACCACTCGTTCGCGACCGGCTCTCCGGGCGGCAACGCGGCCAGGCCCACCGCGGCCAGCTCGGCCGCGCCGAAGAGCCGCTGCTTACCGGCATCCCAGCGCGGTGAGTTCTCCTTGGTCCAGGTCAGCGTCATGCCTCTCCTTCACGGTCGGCGCGGCTCACAGCAGCGATCCCCGGCCGGCCGCGATCCGGCGCAGCAGCGCAGACGCGCGGTAGCGGTCCTCGCCGTACCAGGCGTGCAGCGCGTCGAGCACGGCCAGGATGGCGGCTGGACCCCAGCGCTGCCCCCAGGCCAGCGGGCCGATCGGGTAGTTGGTGCCGAGCCGCATGGCGGTGTCAATGTCGGCGGCACTGGCCACTGCCTTGTGCCGGGCGTCGGCCGCCCCGTTGACCAGCATGGCGACGGTGCGGGTCACCACCAGGCCCGGGGCGTCGTCGATGACGTACACCGTCAGGCCGGCGGCCTGCAGCAGGCCCACCGCCTCGTCACGCGCGGGAGCCGGGCAGCCATCGCTGGCCGCGACGGCGATGCCGGCCGCGGTCGCGTCG
>PMST01000334.1 GCA_003168295.1 Actinomycetota bacterium | reverse complement strand
GCTCCCGGCCCCGCGACGACGATGACGACGACGTGGAGGGTCACGGCTCCCGGCCCCGGGACGACGACGATGACGTGGAGGGCCACGGCGCCCGGGCCCGCGACGACAATTGATGCTGCAGGCCATGGCACGCGGCGCCAGCGGGCACAGCGCGAAGGAGCGGAGAATCATCTCGTCCGCCCCTTCGCGTTGTAGCATCGCCCCATGACAACGCCTCAAGAGGTCCTCGCTAAGGTCCCGCTGTTCTCGATGCTTTCCAAAAAGCAATTGGCCAACCTGGCGCGCAATGCGCACGAACGGTCCTTTCCCGTCGGTGCGGTACTCACCGACGAAGCCGAGACCGGCGCTACTTTCGGCGTCATCGTGGACGGTCAGGCCGCGGTGACCGTGCACGGAACCCCGACCCGCACTCTTGGCCCCGGTGACTATTTCGGTGAGATGGCGCTGATCGATCATTCGTTCCGTTCGGCGAAGATCACCGCTGAAACCGAGTTGCGGTGCCTGATGTTCACTGCGTGGGTCTTCCGTCCTTTCGCTTTGGAACACCCCGAGGTCGCATGGGCCCTGCTCGAAATGATGGTGCAACGCGTCCGCGACGCCGAGAGCCGCTAAAGCACTTCACACATCAATCGTCGTTCTCTCGGCGGCCACCGTGACCGGAACCGGTGACGTCGCGAACCGATCCGCCACCTGGTCGAGCTCGTCGTCCGTTCGATCCGGCTGATGGTGGAACAGCACCGCTCGCCGGGCCCCCACACGCTCAGCCAGGGCCGCCACGTAGTCGGCGGCGGCATGGCCGAACGCCGCCATGGCCGCGACTTCCTCCGCCAGCAGCTGGGCGTCGTGGATCAGCACGTCTGCTCCCGCGGCCAGCTCGACGGCGGCGGCGTGGTACTCGCCCCACCCGTCTGGTCCGGGCCCCAGCGCGGTGGGGCAGTGGTCGGTGACGTAGGCGATCACTGATCGCCCGTCGCTGACCCGGTACCCGAGCGTCCTGCCCCCCTTGTGCGGGATCTCACGAGCCTCGACTTTGAAACCGCCGCACTCGAACTGGCCCGGTTCCAGGGTGCCGAATTCCCAGCGGCCGCGAAGCTGGCCGGGGCCGATCGGGAAATGCGGCGGTGACATCGCCCGGCCAAGGACCGCTTCCGCGCTGGTGCCATCCTGCTGATCGGGCAGGAGCAGCCTGACCGTCGCGTCNNGGCCGGCCAGCAGGCCGGTGACCCGGCGGATTCCCGTCCCGGCGTCGAGGATGAGCGTGGGCGGCGCTCCGTGGTCATGGGCTACCGCCACACAGGAGGTGTTACCGCCGTACCGGATGAACTCCGCGCCGGGCGCTGGGATCGATCCGCGGACTCCGCACAAGTGCACTCGCACCGGTCAAGCCTAGCGGGCAATTGCCGGCCGGCCGCAGCGTGCCTGGCGTGCACCCTCGACATGAAATCACAACCCGGAATGTCGGTGGGTACCGCTAAGTTTGGGTGGGGGGAAGATCGGTGATGGGAAAAGGCCTTGGTCACGTACGAAGCAATGGACGGGGCGTCGCGGCGGGCGGGCGAACAGCGGCGGGCGGAGCTTGGCAAGTTCCTGAAGGCACGCCGGGCCCGGCTCAGCCCGGGCGACTTCGGCATGCCACGGGGTTCGCGGCGGCGCACACCTGGGCTGCGCCGCGAAGAGGTCGCGCTCCTGGCCGGCGTGGGTGTCACCTGGTACACCTGGCTTGAGCAGGGCCGTCAGATTAACGCCAGCACGCAGGTGCTTGACGCGGTGGCCCGCACGCTCCGGCTCGACCGCGTCGAGCGGGAGCACCTGTACCGGCTGGCCGAGGCGACGCCCGTCCGGACCGAGTGTGTGCTCACGACCGTGCCGGGCACCATCCGCGAGATCGTGCACTCGCTCGAACCGCTCCCGGCGATCCTGATCAACAGCCGGTTCGACATCCTGATGTCAAACAATGCGCATGAGGAACTGTTCTGGGACTGGCATTCGCTGCCCTGCATTCACAAGAACACCTTGTGGTGCTGCATCACCGAGCCGTCGGCCCGCGACAAGTTCCCCCAGTACTCCCAGCAGGTCCGCTATATGGTGGCGCGGCTGCGATCCGGCTACAGCAGGCACGTCGGCGATCCCGACTGGGAGGAGGACATCCGCAGGCTGGCGGGCCTCAGCCGCGAGTTCGCCGAGCTGTGGGCGCGGCACGAGGTGGCCGACCCCGAGCCGCGCGTGCTCACCTACCTGCATCGCGAGGCCGGGCCTCTTAGCCTGGCCGTCAGCGAACTCAATGTCCCGGACCTGCCGGAAGCGCGCATCATGGTGTACACGCCATGCGATTCCGAAACCCGGGCGAAGCTGCCGCTGACCCGCAGGACAGGCACCGCGGCATCCGTCATCATCTGACCGGCCGGGGCGCCGCTGACCCGTAAGCCCCGGCTAATTCAGAAAGTAGCTGCTGCCACCGTTCTGGGGATTAGTGACCAGCGCGATGACCGTGACCGTGCCGGCCTTGGCGAAGGTGAGCCGCAGCATGATGTCCTTGCCGTCATGCATCGGGCCGGCCCCCGTGATCAGCAGGTGGTACGTGTCCGGGTTGAAGTTGGTCATCGTATCGGCCGGGAGAACGATGTACGGCACGGTGTGCATGGTCAAGACGCTCCCGTGCCGCGCGACCGGCGCCCGCAGCTGTACCTTGCCGCCCACGCTGGTCTGCGCGGAGATCAGCCGGTCCGTCTTGCCGTTGTTGCGGATGTCCAGGTACGCGACCGTGGTCCCCGGCGTCGACGGCTGCGGCACGTAGGCGCTGGCAATGCCGATGGATGAGGACGCGTTGGCCGACGCGCAGCCCGTGACCACGAGCGCCGCCAGCAAGACAGCGCCCGCGGCCCCTAGAACCGACCTCAGTCTGCGCATGGTCACAGGCTATCGTCAGCCGCGATCGACCGCGGTGCCGAGGAGGCCTAGCGCGGGGGAGCCGAGGTCCAGCAGGGCCCGGTGGAAACGCTGCAGCGAAAAACCCGCGCCCCAGTCCTTCCTGGCCCGCTCACGGAGCTTGAGCAGCTCGAGCTTTCCCCAGGTGTACCGGCCATAAGTCGGGTCGAAGGTGGCGCGGCTGGCCTCGGATAGCGCGGCGGAGCCGGACAGGTGAGTATCCGCCTCGAATCGGCGCGCGGCGTCCTGGACCGACATCCCGGCGGTGTGCACGCCGATGGCACACGCCAGCCTGGTCACCCGGACCAGCGCCTCCAGCCAGATCCCGATCGCGATCCTGGGATCGTCGGCGCCGAACCCTTCCTCCACGCACAGTTCCTCGCCGTAGTGCGCCCAGCCCTCGATGAACGCGCTGGAATGCAGGTTGGACCGGACTTCGGACGTCAGCCGGCGCAGCGCGCGACCGTGAGAGAAGTGTCCAGGCGCGACCTCGTGCACGACGATACCGGGCAGCGTCGCAGCGCTGAATACCTCCAGCCACTCATCTTGCGCGCGCTTGGGCCAGGACTCGTCCGGCGGCGTGATGTGAAACCACGAGGGGCCGTCCGGCTCGCCGGGCGCAGCCCATGACAGCATGGCCATCGACCACCGCCGCGACTCGGGTGCCGGGCCGACCAGGCAGATGCCGTCGTTATAGGGGACCAGGCCGCGAGAGCGGGTGAACTCGATAGCCCGCTCGGTCCAGAGCCGGGCCGCGTCGATCACGCCGGCCCCGTCCGGATGGTCCCGGACCAGCTCGCGGGCCACGTCGAGTGCGGGCTGGACCCGCCGCCCCGGTTCAAGGCGGGCGCACCCCTCGGCCAGCAGGGCGTGCAGCCGGTCCCGTTCCGCGTCAGCCTGCTCGGCCAGCCGGCCCAGATCGACCGGCAGGGCCTCCGCGCTGCTCATCAGCGCGGTGAGTCCGGGGCCGCCCAGCGCGGGGTCGGGATCGCCGTTCGCCGCGGCCTGCTCCAGATGCGCGACCAGACGGTCCAGCGCGCCCAGCGCGGCCTCCCGGGCGGCCTCGGCTGCACCGTTACCCGCTGGTCCGGTGGGCAGCCCCGCGCCGAGCCCGCGTACAGCTCCAAGCAGCGCCAGCGCGACGGGAGCGCTCACCTGGTCGAGCGATTCCACGGCCGCGTCGACGACCCGGGGCCAGGCGGCGAGATGCTCAGCCCGCGCGGCGTCCCTTTCGGCCTGCGGAGCGTAGTCCCGGTCGTAGCCGGCCAGGTCAAGTTCGCCGAGGTGCAGGAGCGGATTTCGGCGGTGCAGCTCGAGGGTGGCGTAGATGACCTGCTTCTGGTCCTCCGCCGCCGCCAGCTGTGCCTCGTCGTGCGCGTCCGCGGCCCGCTCGCCCGTCGCTCGTGCCTGCGCCAGCTGGGCGAGCCCGGCCCGGACGCCGGCACCAGACAGGTCTTGCGGCTTGCCGTCGTACTCGTGCCGGCCGCTGTATTCGCGCATCTCGGCTACGTCGAGGTCGCAAACGGCGCGCACCCGCCGGGAAAGGTCCATGAGGCCGACGTTACCTGACCCCAAGGTGTGGTCCCTGGCCGCGATCTAGCCGACATACGGGCGAGCCCCGCCAGGCCTTGATGAGAGGATCGGGTCATGGGCGATATTCCCGAGTTCACGACCAGGCCGGAACTGTCAGGCACCTTTGGCATGGTGGCCTCGACGCACTGGCTCGCCTCGGCCGCCGGGATGGCGGTGCTCGAGCACGGCGGTAACGCGTTCGACGCGGCCGTCGCCGCCGGGCTCGTGCTTCAGGTCACCGAACCGCACCTGAACGGCCTCGGCGGCGAGGTCCCGGTGATCGCGCATCACGCCGGCCGCGGCGAGACCTTCGTGCTCTGCGGGCAGGGGACCGCGCCGGCCGCGGCCACGCCGGAGGCCTTCGCCGACCTCGGGCTCGATCTTGTGCCCGGCAGCGGGCTCCTCGCCGCCTGCGTGCCGGGAGCGTTCGGGGCCTGGATGCTGCTGCTGAGGGAGTACGGCACTCTCAGGCTCCGCGACGTGATGGGGTACGCGATCGGGTACGCGTCCCGCGGTTATCCGCTGATTCCCGCGATCAGCTGGGGCATCGCCAGCGTGGCTGAGCTGTTCCGCGACCACTGGCCGAGTTCGGCCGAGGTCTACCTGCCGGGCGGCCAGGTGCCCGCGCCGGGCTCGCTCTTCGCCAACCCCGCGCTGGCCGCTACCTACCAGCGCATCCTGGACGAGGCGGAGACGGCGAGCGCGGATCGCGACGAGCAGATCGAGGCGGCCCGGCGGGTCTACTACGAGGGCTTCGTCGCCGAGACGATCGCCGCCTACGTCGCCTCCGCTGACGTCATGGATGTCACCGGCCAGCCGCACCGGGGGCTGCTTTCCTACTCCGACCTGGCGGGCTGGCACCCGCGGCTGGAGGAACCGCTGACCTACGATGTCGGCGGCCTGACCGTGTGCAAGACCAGGCCGTGGGGACAGGGGCTCGTCTTCCTGCAGCAGCTCGCCCTCCTGGACGGCTTCGATCTCAAAGCCATGGGCCCGGGCAGCGTGGACTTCATGCACACCGTGACCGAGTGCGCCAAGCTCGCGTTCGCCGACCGGGAAGCCTGGTACGGCGACCCCGACTTCACCGACGTGCCGGTCAAGGCGCTGCTTTCCGCCGACTACGCCGAGGCCAGGCGTCAGCTGATCGGGGCGGAAGCGTCGGCCAGTCTGGTTCCCGGCGCCCCGGACGGCAGGCCACCGCGGCTGCCAGATTTCGTGACCCGCCGAACGGCCGGATACGACGATGCCAGCGTGGCCCCGAGCCTGGACGTGGAGCCGCCCGCACCGCGGCTCGACCCGGGCACGGGTGAGCCGACGATGCGCACCAGCGAAGAGCCAAAGGACCCGAAGGCCGCGTCGAGCTACCGGGCCGGCGACACCTGCCACCTCGACGTGGCCGACCGGTTCGGCAACATGGTGTCGGCCACTCCGAGCGGTGGCTGGCTGCAGTCCTCGCCGGTCATCCCCGGGCTCGGCTTCTGCCTGGGCACGCGGGCGCAGATGTTCACCCTCACCCCCGGGCTGCCCGCCACGCTCGCGCCGGGCAAACGGCCCAGGACCACGCTCACGCCGAGCCTCGCGCTGCGGGACCGTGAACCTTACCTGGCGTTCGGCACGCCCGGCGGTGACCAGCAGGACCAGTGGTCGCTGCTGTTCTTCCTCAATCACCTGCACTTCGGGATGAACCTGCAGCAGGCGATCGACTTCCCGTCGTTCCACTCGGCGCACATGCCCTCGTCGTTCTACCCCCGCCAGGCGCAGCCGCGCGTGCTTGACGTCGAGTCACGGGTCAGCCCCGCCGTGATCGAGGACTTGCGCCGCCGCGGTCACCTGGTCAACGTCCGGCCAGCCTGGTCGCTCGGCCGGGTCAGCGCCGTCGCCCGCCGCAACGGGATGCTGTACGCCGCGGCCAACCCTCGCGGCATGCAGGGCTACGCCGTCGGCCGCTGACTCCGGGCGTTAAACCGCCCAAACCGCCAGCTCACCTACCCAGAAAGCCCGCCATGTCACCGGGCCGGGGATGACGCATGTCATGCCTGGTTCCGGATGGACGGCACTACTGCTCAGGACAGCCCGGTGGTGGTATTGGCGTGCGGGCGGTTCGGGGCCGGAGACACCATCCCCAAAACCCCCGAAGAGCCCCGCGAAACCTTCAGACAGGGGATTTTAAAATGGGTCAGTACGAGGCGGGCCACGCCACCACCCTCAGCCCGGCGGCCAGTTATGGCACGCGCCGGGGCGGGGCGCCTGTGGTCTCCTTCGAGAACGTGTCCAAGCATTACGGAAACCTGCACGCCGTTGATGGCCTCACCCTCGATTTGCGCCACGGCGAGACCGTCGCCCTGCTGGGCCCGAACGGCGCGGGCAAGTCGACCTCGCTGGACATGCTGCTGGCACTGCGCAAGCCCACCAGCGGGCGGATCGAGATGTTCGGCTCTGACCCCTACCACGCGGTGAAGTCCGGCCGGGTGGGTGCCATGCTGCAGTCGGGCGGGCTGATGCCCGAGGTGACGGTGCGCGAGCTTGTGACGCTGATGACGAAACTGCACCCGAAGCCGGAACCAGTGCAGACCACGCTCAAGCGGCGGGCATCGCCCAGTTCGCGGACCAGCGGGTGGACCGGCTATCCGGCGGCCAGACCCAGCGGGTGCGGTTCGCGCTGGCCATCTGCGGCCAGTCCGAGCTGATCGTGCTCGACGAGCCGACCACGGCGATGGACGTGGAAACCCGCCGGCTGTTCTGGGCCAGCATGAAGGAAGAAGTGGCCGAGGGGCGCACGCTGCTCTTCGCCACCCACTACCTGGAAGAGGCTGACCAGGCCGCGGACCGGATCCTGGTCATCAACCGGGGCAGGCTGCTCGCGGACGGCACCCCGGACGAGATCAAGCAGCGGGCCGGAGCCAGGCGGCTCTCCTTCAAGCTGGACCGGGTGGACGAGCAGTTCCTGCTCGGCCTGCCCGGGCTGGTGAACTTCGAGATCAGGCACGACCTGGTGCAGATCCAGACCAGCGACTCCGACGCCAGCCTGTACGCGGTGCTTGACGCGGGCTACGGGCCGCGCGAGATCGAAGTCACCAGCCTCGGCCTGGAGCAGGCCTTCATCGCCATCACCGCGGAAGACGACGCGACCAACGCAAACGCACACGCAGGGGAGACGAACTGAGATGGGCGGCACACTGGCGCTGACGAAGGCCGAAATATCTAGGCTCAGGCGGAACAAGCGGTACATGATCTTCACGATCGCCGTGCCCGTGATGTTCTACCTGATCTTCGGGAAGACGAACGCGAAGGCAGACGGCGTCTCGTTCGCCGCCTTCTACATGGTCGGCATGGCCACGTTCGGCACGCTCAGCGGAGCGTTCAACAACAACACGATCCGTATCTCGCAGGAACGCAAGGACGGGTGGATCAGGCAACTGCGGCTCACCCCCCTTCCGGCCACGCCTACGTGGTGGCCAAGGTCCTGACCTCGATGGTGACCACGGTGCCGTCAATCCTGATCGTGTTCGTGCTCGGCAGCTTTTACGGTCACGTCCAGATGCCGAGCTGGAAGTGGGTCGCGTGCGCGGTCGCCATCTGGATCGGCACGCTGATCTTCGCGGCGCTGGCGGTAGCCGTCGGCTACAAGCTCAATCCGGATTCGGTGCAGCCGGTCACCATCGTCGTGTTCTTCTTCTTCTCGAACTTCGGCGGCCTGTGGTTTTCGCTCAGCGGTGGCCTGCTGAAGTTCGCCGAATTCACGCCCACCTACCAGATTGTCAAGATAAGCACGGACGTCATCGCCCTGGGCCACGTGGCGCTGGTCAACGTAATCGGCCTCGTCGTCTGGTTCGCGATCTTCGCCGTGCTGGCCACCTTCGGTCACGCCAGCGAGCCCGGCCTGCATCCGGCGAGTGAAACCCGGGACAACGCGCACGGCATGGAGTGGCCCAGGTCGCCCCTGATCACGAGAGGCCTCACCGATCGCCACGTGCCGGGCACCTGTCCGCCGCGGCCGAACTGAAGCGGACCTTCCTGCGCCGCGCGATGGAATCCGGCGTGTCCGCCTTCCTGGTCAAGGATTCTCCCGCCGACAAGCTCACCCAGACCATCCGCCGCGTCCTGGCCGGGGAGAAAGTTATCGACCCGGACCTGGCCGCGGCGGCGCTGGCCGATGGCCTCAACCCGCTCACCCCGCGTGAACGCGGCGTACTCGAGGCGTCTGCGGATGGCCGGACAATCGCGGAAATAGCCGGACAGCTCTATCTGTCCGAGGGAACGGTGCGTAATTACCTGTCCGCCTGCATCGGCAAGACCGGGGCCCGCAACCGCGCCGAGGCGCTGCGTATCGCCTCAGAACGGGGCTGGCTCTAGACCATAAGATGAACGGCGTGACTTCATCTGGATATTTGCGCTACCCGCACATTCACGGTGATCTACTCGCCTTTGTAGCCGAAGACGACGTCTGGCTCGCCCCCGCCGACGGCGGCAGGGCCTGGAAGCTATCCGCTGACAGTGCTCAGGTGAGCTACCCGCGATTCTCCCCGGACGGGTCCGCGATCGCCTGGACCGGCTGGCGAGACGGCAACTCCGAGGTCTACCTGGCCGACCCCGAGGGCAACGCCGTGAGCCGGCTCACCTACTGGGGCGACAACAGGACCCGGGTGACCGGCTGGACGCGGGACGGCGAGGTTCTCGCCGTCAGCGCCACCGCCGAGCC
Organism: Actinomycetota bacterium; assembly: GCA_003168295.1. Next base: position 4,489 of record PMST01000334.1, on the reverse strand, counting down.
GGAAACGTATCTCACCTGGGCGTACGCGGTCCCGGTGCAGGGCGCGCCGCCGCGGCGGCTGCCGTTCGGCCCGGTCGGCGACCTCGCGATCGCCGACAGCGGCGCCACCGCCCTGCTCACCGGCCGGATGAACAACGAACTCGCGTACTGGAAGCGCTACCGCGGCGGGACCAGGGGCAAGCTGTGGACCGCCAGCCCCGCCGATCCCCTCTTCACGCGCGTCCTGGCCGAACTCGACGGCCAGCTCGCCAGCCCGATGCTGATCGGCGGCCGGTTGTTCTTCCTGTCCGATTTCGAGGGCACCGGCAACATTTATTCGTGCGAGCTGGACGGCACCGACATCAGCCGCCACACCGATCACGACGGCATGTACGCCAGGAACCCGGCCACCGACGGGCAGCGCATCGTCTACCACGTGGCCGGGGACATCTGGATCCTCGACGGCCCCGACGCCGCCGCGCCGCGCCGGCTCGAGCTGAGGCTCGGTTCCCCGGCCCCCGCCCGGACGCCGAAGCTCATCACGGCCGAGGACCATCTGGGCGATCTCGACTGCGACCGGACCGGTCAGGCCAGCGTGGTCGAGGTGCGGGGTACGGTGCACTGGCTGACGCACCGGGACGGCCCGGCGCCGGCGCTGTTCGTCAACCCCCGGGCCCGCGGCCGGCTCCCGCGAGTGCTCGGCGAGACCGGCCGCGTGGTGTGGGTCACCGACGCGTCCGGCACCGACGCGCTGGAGATCGGGTCGGTGGCCGGTGAGCCACGGCCCGTTCCGCTGGCCGAAGGTCTTCTCGGTCATGTGCGGAACCTGGCTGCTTCCCCGGACGGGGCGACGGTCGCGGCCGCGGCCCATGACGGCGCCCTGCGGGTCGTGGACGTCGCTTCGGGACAGGTCAGCGAGCTGGCCGCCGCGGACGACGGGCCCGTCGACGGACTGAGCTGGTCACCGGACTCGGCCTGGCTCGCCTGGTCCCAGCCCGGCCCGCAGCCGCTGCGGCGCATCCGGATGGCGCGGATCGCCGACCGCGAGGTTATCGACGTGACCGACGGCCGGTTCGCCGACACCGACCCGGTGTTCACTCACGACGGCCTCTACCTCGCGTTCATCTCCCGTCGCAGCTTCGACCCGGTCTACGACGCGCAGACCTTCGACCTGTCGTTCCCGTTCGGCGCCCGCCCCTACCTGGTGCCGCTCGCCGCGCAGACCCCGTCCCCGTTTGGCCCGCTGCCAGGTGGCCGTCCCTGGGATCCGCCCGACACCGAGGACGATAAAGCCGATTCTCCCGAACGGGACGTGGTATCAGTCGACGCGGAAGGCCTACCCGGCCGGGTGGCCGGCGTTCCCGTGGCCGAAGCCAGGTACTCCGGGCTGCAAGCGGTCAAGGGCGGCCTGGCCTGGCTGCGCGAGCCGGTGTCCGGCGTCCTCGGCGAGGGCCTCGCGCACGCCGACGACGAGGCGCCGCGCCCGGCCCTGGAACGGTTCGACCTAGCCAAACGTGAAGTCACCGAGCTGGTCGCCGAGCTGGACTGGTTCGACGTCAGCGGGGACGGAACCCGGCTCGTGGTCAAGGACGGCGAGGACCTGCAGGTGCTGCCCTCGGAGCAGAAGGAGGATCACGGCTCGGCCGAGACGGTCACCGTGGACCTGTCCCGGGCGAGGTTCCTGGCCGATCCGGACGCGCTGTGGCGGCATGCCTACGCCGAGGCGGGCCAACAGATGCGCCGGGACTTCTGGAACCCGGAGATGTCCGGGGTGGACTGGGACGGGGTGCTCGACGCGTACCGGCCGCTGCTTGACCTGATCCGGGGCGCGGACGATTTCACCGACCTGATGTGGGAGGTGGTCGCCGAGCTCGGCACGTCGCACTCCTACATCTTCAACGCCGGCCAGGACTTCTCTAGCTCCGATCCAGGTGCCACGGCCGTCGGGCTGCTCGGCGCCGACATCTCCCGTGACGACTCCGGCCGCTGGGTGGTGGACCGGGTGCTGCCCGGTGAGTCGTCCGACCCGCGAGCGCGCTCGCCGTTGGCGGCTCCCGGCGTGGTGGTGCGTCCCGGCGACGAGCTGGTCGCGGTCGACGGGCGCCCGCTCGACCCGATGCACGGCCCCCGGCCGCTGCTGGCCGGAACCGTCGGCAAGCCGGTCGAACTAACTGTGCTGCCTCGGGGGGACGATCCCCCCCAGACCCCCCCTGCTCACGAGAGGGCTGCCCGGACCCCCGTACCCCCCGGGCCCCCCTCGGGGGGGAACCCCCCCTTGCGTCAGGTCGTAGTCGTGCCGCTGCGTGATGAGCGGCGGCTGCGGTACCAGGACTGGGTGGCCGGGCGGCGCCAGCTGGTGCGTGAACTCGGCGAGGGGCGCCTGGGTTATCTGCACATCCCGAACATGGTCGGCGAGGGCTGGGCGGATTTCCACCGCGACCTGCGGACCGAGATGCGCTTCGACGCCCTGGTCATGGACGTCCGCGGCAACGGCGGCGGGCACATCTCGCAGCTCGTCGTCGAGAAGCTGGCCCGGCACGTCATCGGCTGGGACACCGTCCGCGGGATGCGGCCGGTGCCGTACCCGGAGGACGGGCGGCGTGGTCCGTTCGTCACGGTGGCGGACGAGTTCGCCGGGTCCGACGGTGACATCGTCACGGCGGCGATCAAGCTGCTCGGCCTGGGCCCGGTGGTCGGCACCCGCACCTGGGGCGGCGTGATCGGCATCGAGGGCATACCCGGCTACGAGCTGGTCGACGGCACGCACATGACCGTGCCCAAGTTCGCGTTCTGGTTCGAGCAGTACGGCTGGGACGTGGAGAACTACGGTGTCGACCCGGACGTGGAGGTGCTGATCACCCCGGACGACTGGGGCGCGGGCCGGGACCCGCAGCTGGAGATGGCGGTGCACTTGGCGCTCGAGGCACTGGAGAAGCAGCCGCCCTCGGTGCCGCCCGACCCGTCGACCGGCCCGGTCAAGGCGCGCCCGCAGCTGCCGCCCCGAAAACCCCGACAGCCCGGGAAACCCCGAAACCCCGGGGAACCTCATGAGGCCAGTGGATCTCGAGGGTCTCAGGGCGCCGCGTGATGTCATCCGGATACCTGCGTTACCCGCACGTTCACGGCGACCTGATCACCTTCGTCGCCGGAGATGATGTCTGGCTCGGTCCGGCCGCGGGCGGTCACGCGTGGCGCCTGTCCGCCGACGACGTACCGGTGAGCTACCCGCGGTTCTCCCGCGACGGGACCCGGGTCGCCTGGACCAGCTGGCGGGATGGCAACCCCGAGGTCTACGCGGCCGACGCCGAAGGCAGCCAGGCGACCAGGCTCACCTACTGGGGTGATCCGCAGACCAGGGTCACCGGGTGGACCGCCGCGGGCGAGGTCCTGGCCATCACCTCAGCCGGCCAGCCGGCCATGAAGTACCGGCGGGCCTACGCGGTCCCTGGCCTCGGCGACGCGCCGCCCCGCCTGCTGCCGTTCGGCCCGGTCAACGACCTGGCCGTCGAGGAGTCGGGCACCGCCCTGCTCACCGGAAGCGTGGCCGGCGAGCCTGCGTTCTGGAAGCGCTACCGCGGCGGCCGGGTCGGCAAGCTGTGGACCGCGACCCCGGCCGATCCCCTGTTCACTCGCGTCCTGGCGGACGCCGAAGGCCAGCTCGCCAGCCCGATGCTGATCGGCGGCCGGCTGTTCTTCCTTTCTGATCACGAGGGCACCGGCAACATCTATTCCTGTGCGCTTGACGGTACCGGGGTGCGGCGGCACACCGATCACGACGGCATGTACGCCAGGAACCCGGCCACCGACGGGCAGCGCATCGTCTACCACCTGGCCGGGGACATCTGGATGCTGGACGGCCCGGACGCCGCTGAGCCACACCGGATGGATATCTCGCTGGGTTCACCCGCCGCGGCCCGGGCGCCGAGGCTGATCTCGGCCCAGGATCATCTGGGCGATCTCGACTGCGACCGGACCGGTCAGGCCAGCGTGGTCGAGGTCCGGGGCACGGTGCACTGGCTGACCCACAAGGACGGACCGGCCCGCGCGCTGCTCGTCGATCCGCAGGTCCGGGGCCGGCTGCCGCGGGTGCTCGGGGAGACCGGCCAGGTGGCGTGGGTCACCGACGCCGCTGGTGCCGACGCGCTGCAGATCGGGTCCGTGACGGGTGAGCCCGGGACCTCATCGCTGGCCGAAGGCCTTCTCGGTCATGTCACGCAGCTGGCGGCCTCCCCGGACGGGGCGATGGCCGCGGCGGCGACGCACGACGGCCGGCTGCTGCTCGTCGACGTGACGTCGGGACAGGTCAGTGAGCTGGCGGCGTCCGGTGACGGGCCGGTGACCGGATTGAGCTGGTCGCCGGACTCGGCCTGGCTCGCCTGGTCCTCACCCGAGCTCAGGCCGCTGGGCCGGATCCGGATCGCCCGGGTGGCCCTGGCGGCCGAGACCGACTCGCTGACGGACCGTGTGGTCATCGACGTGACCGACGGGCGGTTCGCCGACACCAGCCCGG
>PMST01000155.1 GCA_003168295.1 Actinomycetota bacterium | reverse complement strand
GCCTCGGCGAGCCCGGCTGGCGCGGGCCCGGCTTGGGCCGGACCCGGCTGCGGTGCCTGCCGGTCGGACCAGTCAAAATGCTCGGGTGGCATGCTTACAAAGTGTAGGGCCCGTGCCCCTAAACGGGAATCGGAAGAACCATTCACGTAGACCGCGCGTTTTGGCATATTAAGATGCGGAGGCCCTGATACTGGAGCGTCCGGACTTCGCCGAAAATACCGAGCCGCACCCGCGCTGAGCGCCGTTTGTGACTCACAGCTATCCCCCGTAACTAAAGTGAGAGCCTCAGGGGTGGGAATGATTATCGCTGATCCTAATTGTGGGGATATGTTCGCCAGGGCTTGGGTGCCAGCCGACAGGTCGCGGGCGGGCATCTCATGAGCTCCGATCCGACCCAGCCCACCCCTGAGTGGTGGCAGCAGCCGAAACCCCAAGGGGATCAGGGGTCCCCGGCGAACCAGGGGTACCCAGGAACGCCTGGATACCAGGGATATCAAGGGAACCAAGGACCCCAGGGCACCCAGAGGTTCGAGGCTAACCAGGGATACCCCGCGGCCCATGGTTCCCAGGGTCCGCCGGCCCGTTACCGCAGGCGGCGCCGGAAGTGGCCGCTGGTCACGCTGATCGTGATCGTGCTGATTCTGGTCGTCGCCGACCGGGCCGCCAACGCGTACACCGAGGACCAGATGGCCAGCCAGGTCCAGTCGTCCTTGGAACTGTCCGGCAAGCCGCACGTGACCATCCAGGGGTTCCCGTTCCTGACCCAGTTGGCCGCCCGCGATTTTCGCACCGTGGACATCACCGCGAGCAACGAGACCGCCGGGACCGGCGGACAGCTCGAGATCGCCAGCCTGAACGCCACGCTGCACGGGATGCACATCCACGGGCTGAACAGCGCGACGATCGATCAGTTCAACGCCACGGCCCTGATCACGTTCACGGCACTGGGAAAGGCGGGCGGCATCCCGCAGGGCATTACGCTGTCGGCCGATGGCCCGAATCGGGTGAAAGCGAACATCAGCATCGGCCCCCTGAGCGAGACGGCCGTCGCTCAGGTGACCCAATCGGGAGCGGGCAAGATCAACGTCAAGATCATCGATGCGGGCGACATACCGACGTCGATCCTGGGCTCGCTGGCGAATTTCACCGTCAGCATTCCGAAGCTCCCAGCGGGAGTCTCGATTCAGAGCGTCAGCGTTACCCAGCAAGGGGTACTGATCACCGCCAACGGCCACAACACCACCCTTAGCCAGTAACCGGGGGCAGATGTTGTCAGAGTTCTAGGTGCTATGACCTGTGCCATGCGTGAACTATTGTCAGCTTAGAGTTACATTATAGATACTGACAGTAGCCATGCATGATGCGGAGGCCGATATGCCCGGTGCGCCCTTGACCGTGGCCGAGCAGCAGGGCCTGCGAGACGCGGCAGGTAAAGGGCCCGCAGCAGGTAAAGGGCCCGCGGCAGNNGCGGCAGGTAAAGGGCCCGCGGGCGCCGCCGTCTCCGCGGGCGCCACACGGACCTTCGCCCGGCGCGCTGAAGAGGTGCCTGTCGCCCGCAGGTTCATCCGCGACATCCTGGCCGATCACCCCGCCTCGCTGGATGCTGAGCTGCTGGCCTGTGAACTCGTGACGAACGCCGTCCAGCACGCGACCGACGCCGCGAGGGTGACCGTCGCGGTGAGCCACTGCGGTCCGGTCGTGCACGTGGATGTCATCGATGACGGGCGGACCGGGCTGCCGCACTGGCGCGAAGCTGACGCGCATGACGAGGACGGACGCGGGTTCCAGCTCGTCAACGAGATCGCGGAGCGCTGGGGGTTCCTGCGCGAGCCGACCGGCACCTGCGTGTGGTTCGAGCTCACGCTGTAGCAAGCCGACGGTCGCGGGCCCGGGGCGATAGGCTCACGCGTGATGCCAGCAACGTGCGCCTTCTGCGCCATCATCAGCGGCGAGGCGACGGCGGTGACAATCCTGGAGACCGAACGGCTGATCGCTTTTCTCGATCACCGGCCGCTCTTCAGAGGCCACACGCTGCTCGTCCCCAAGCTGCACGTCCGCCTGCTCAGCGACCTGCCCGCCGACTGGGTACCGGAGTTCTTCGGCACGGCTCAGCGCCTGGAGCGCGCGGTCGAAGACGGCCTGGGCGCGGACGGCTCGATGATCCTCGTCAACAACGTCGTCAGCCAGTCGGTCCCGCACCTGCACCTGCACGTCATCCCGAGGAACTTCCGCGACGGCCTGCGCTTCTGGCTCGGCCCGCGGCATCCCTACGACGACGCCCACCCGGCCGAGGCCTTTGCGGAGAAGATCAGGGCGGCGCTGCCCGCGGAGGGACTGCCCGCGGATTGAGCAATACCAAGTCCGGGCGGGCTAGATAACAGCATTGTGTAGCGACGGGTTCGCATTGAGTCATAAAATCTGGCCCTGGAAGCGATCAGGGTCTGATGATCGTCGTTTCGGCCGGAGCCCGTCGTCACTTTAACCTCAGTCATAACTATAATTACGTCATTAACGTACAAAGGTCATTATTACGGATAAAGGTGACTCATCGGAACTCCTGTCTGAACGCGCCGTCCGTAGCCCATAATTAACGCGAGCGCAGTATGCGTTGCCATCGGGAGACAGCACGTGACATCCGGTATGTCGGCGAAGGGCAGCGCTCTCGGGGCCAATGTGCCCGAGAGCGCGGCCCTAGCGAACCGCGCCCCGGCGCCTCGGACTCCAAAGACCGCGGCCAACGGGACCAGGCGAAGCCGTGGCTACAAAGCCGACGCAACCTCCCAGGAGACCGGGATCGCAGAAACCCAGGAGACGTCCGCCGAGGGCATCACCGCCGAGAGTTCACCTCCGGCCCTGGCCACGTCCGTTCGGACCATCATTCTCGGGATCGATTACGACGGGCGCATCGTCCAGCATGACCGGAACGCGCCGCAGATCCTGGCCCGGGAACCAGAAGAGCTCCTCGGCGCCCATCTGAGCGACCTGACGGCCGGCGTCGCGCAGAGCACCGCGGCTCAGGGAAGTACAGCCCAGGGAAACTCGGCGCAGGGAAACTCGGCGCAGGGAAACTCACATGCCGCCCGGGCGGCCGACGGCGTCGCCGCGGTCAGCGGGCTGCTTGAAGCGATCCGGTCCGATCGCGAGGGCAGCGCGATGCTCACCATCGATACCCGCGACGGCTACCGGACCGACGCCGTGGTGACCGTCCACCCGATGCGCGCTGGCGAGACCAGCCTGGCCGCGCTCGCCCTGCTCCGCATCCCCGCGCCGCGGGCCGAGAGGTTCATCGATCCCGCGCTCATGCGCAAGCAGATGCTCGACGATACCTTCACCAGGATCGGCGACACCCTGGACATCGATCACCTGGCGCGGGAGCTGATCGAGGCGCTCGTTCCGCATTTTTGTAACGCTGGTGACCTGCTGCTGCTCGAGAGCCTGATCGGTGACGACGAGCTTCCGTCCCACGGGCCCGAGGGGTCGCTGCCGCTGCGCCGGATCGTGCTCTCGCACGACCGGAAGGACCCCGCCTGGGAGGCGGCCTTCCCCACCGGGGAGATCCTCCGCTATCCGGCCCACACCCCGTACTTCCGGTGCATGGACACCGGCGTGCCGGTGCTCGAGGCGACCATCAGCGACATCCAGGCCGGCAAGATCGCCAAGGCCTGGCGGCGCAGGCCCGTGGCCAAGCTGCTGTCCGGTGCTTCCATGCTGATGCTGCCGCTCATCGCGCGGGGCACCATGCTGGGCTTCTTCGCCTGCACGCGGCAGGAAGGGTTCCGGCGGTTCGACGCGTACGACATCGAGATCGGGATGGACTTCGCGTCCCGCGCCGCCGTCTTCATCGATAACGCCCGCCGGTTCAGCCGGGAGCACGCGACCGCGCTGACGCTGCAGCGGAGCATGCTGCCGACCGGTCTGTCCTACCCGAGCTCGGTCGAGGTCAAGCACCGTTACCTGCCCGGCAGCAAGCTCATCGAGGTCGGCGGCGACTGGTATGAGTCCATCGCGCTGCCCGGCGGCCGGGTCGCGCTCGTCGTAGGAGACGTGGCCGGGCACGGCGTGCGCGCCGCCGTCACCATGGGCCGGCTGCGCACCGCCATTCACACCCTGGCCATGCTCGAGCTGGCGCCGGCCGAATCGCTGCAGCAGCTTGACGAGCTCATGCACACCCTCGGCGAGCGCGAGCCGCACTTCGCCACCTGCGCGTACGCGGTTTACGACGCGGTGAGCGGCGAGTGCGAGATCGCCGTGGCCGGCCACTTGCCGCCGTTGCTCGTGCACCCGGACGGGAGCAACGAACTGCTCGACGTCCCGCCCGCGCCGCCGCTCGGCGTCGGCGACGGCGAGGTGGAAAGCCGGTTGTTCAAGATCGAAGACGGTAGCCTGTTCGTGCTGTACACCGACGGCCTGGTGGAGAACAAGGGCCAGGACATCAGCGACGGGCTCGCCCGGCTGCGGGGCATCTTCGGCCCGGGCTCGCCCGAGCGTCCGCTTGAGGACCTGTGCAAGGCCACCCTGGACGGGGTGTATTCCGATCATCAGCGCGATGACATCGCGGTGCTCATCGCCCGCCTGCGGCGGCTGCCCGAGGACTGCTACGCCTCGTGGACGTTCGCGCCCAAAGGTACCTCGGTGCGGGCGGCGCGTTCGGTGCTGGCCGAGCCGCTCAAGCGCTGGAACCTGGAAGACCTCATCCCGACGACCGAGCTGCTCGTCTCGGAGCTGGTGACCAACGCGGTCAGGTACTCGCGCGGCGACGTCACGCTCCGGCTCGTCAACGAGAGGGCGCTGGTCTGCGAGGTGCTCGACAACTCCGGTGCGTTGCCGAGGCTCCGCCAGGCCAGCGGGGACGACGAGAACGGCCGCGGCCTTCAGGTGGTCCGCCAGCTTTCGCATCGCTGGGGCGCGCGCCGGACCGCGACCGGCAAGGTCGTGTGGTGCGAACAGCAGCTGCCGGGCGCCGGCCTCATGGACGACATGCCGCCGCTGCACTAACCAGCGCGGCACTAACCGGCGCGGCACTGAATTGACATTGACCGGCGCAGGATTTATCGACCGGTTATCAACGCCCAGAGGTATCTGATGTATCTATGACCCCTGGTGTCTGCCGGGCCATTGGGACAATCTGAGTAAGAGGGATATCAGCGGGAGCGACGTGAGTCCTGTTACGGCCGGTTTGCTTGGCAAAATAAAGGGCGGCGTCGGCGGCGGCGAGCAGTTCAGTTACTTCGCTCCCGGCCGCGCCTAGGGCCGCGACACCGACCGAGACGGTCACGCTGATAAAGGTTCCCGGCCGGGCGGCATCATCGACGGGGACAGACATCCCGGCGACGTGCGCGCGCAACCGCTCCGCGATGCTGAGCGCATCTGCCTCGTCCGTCTGGGGCAGCAAGACGACGAACTCCTCACCGCCGAATCTGCCGGCCAGGTCGTAACCGCGCAACTGCTCACGGAACGCATCGCTCAGCGCGCGTAGGACCTTGTCCCCGGCCAGGTGACCGTAGGTATCGTTGACGGCCTTGAAATGATCGATGTCAATCAGGGCGACCGACAGCGGGCTGCGGGTCCTGACGGCCCGGCTAATCTCAGCCTCGGCCTCCCGGTCCCAGGTAGCCGCATTAAGCAGGCCAGTCTTGCTGTCGATCCGTGACTGGGCGAGAAGCTGAGCGTGCATCATGAACCGCCGGGCGAGCAACACCGTGGGGACTCCGAACACCGCGAGCACCGGATTGACGACCACCACCACGGTCATCAGGATGCCCAGGTCAACCTGGGCGAAGTCGGCCTCGAGCGCCTCGCGGTTCAGCTCAAGATCAGCCACCTTCGCCGTGGGGTCAGAGAGTTTGACCGCGGTCACGAGGAGAACATGATGACTCAGCCAGCCCACGATCTCGCAACAGGCGACGGCCACGGTCCAGGTGAGCGCGTGCGCGCCGACGCCTATCGCACCGCCGGCGAAGGATGACGGCATCGCGCGGAACGTGAGCGACGCTGCGCCGTAAGCCAGGCCGATCGCGGCGGCGGTGAACACCCTGCGGTAGACGATGCCCCGGTGGATTCGCCATTGGGTTAGCGCGAGCAACGGGATCGGCGTCACCATGGCGTAGACGGGCGGAAGCAAGATCGCTACCGGCAATACCCAGACGGTGAGGAAATCTCGGGTCATGCCGCCCTGGAGGTAAGCGATCCGGGAGGTCGCCACGACCGAGACAATGCCGCAACTAAGCAACAGCAAGAACTTGCCCAGGTCTGCGGCATGCCATGATGTCTGCGATGCCGCGAATCCGATCAGCGTGAGTGCGGCAACCGGCACGGCACCGACGTACCAGCGCGGCAACCGGGGGAGCCGCCACCAAGGCCACTCCCGAACGACTGCGCGCGCCAGAAGGCGGCGGGTGATGGACGAGGCTTCCATGTTCCACCGTTCCGGATGGACCCGGCAGGCTCCTGTCTAGTCGCAGCTACCGTAAAGGACTAGTTCCGTATAGCTACCTTAACTCATCTATGTCTATTAAGTGAGCTATTGCGCTAGGTTCGCCTGCAATAAAGGGGGAAGGAGGAGCTAAATAGTGATTGACAAGCCACGATTACCCGGCGTACTTGCGCTGGGAGGGTGTCATGGCATGGCATATCACTGCGAGAGGGGGCTGGACAATGCGCACCACCTGGTCTTGATCAGCCCATAGGCGCAACTAGCACTACCTCGGCGGGAAACCGCGATGCGTGGCCTGCCGCGCAAACCCCAGTTCGCGATAGAGCCGGACTGCGCGATAGAGCCGGACTGCGTGGCCGCGCTCATTTATGCGCGGCATAGCGGCAATAAGCGCTATGCCTTCCCGGCCCGGCGGCGGGTCTGGCTTGCCTCCTCGGGAATTTTCGCGTTGATGCGGTTACTCCACGGTGACGCTCTTGGCCAGGTTGCGGGGCTTGTCAATGTCCCGGCCCAGCTTGGCCGCGATGTGGTAGGCCAGCAGCTGCAACGGGATGTTCAACAGCACGGGTTCCAGCTCTGGATCGCTGCGCGGGACGCGGATGACCGCGTCGGCCAGGCCAGCGGGCAGGTCAGCGCTCGTGACCGCGATGACAGGGCCGCCACGGGCCTTGATCTGCTCGATCGTAGAAATGTTCTTCGACTGCAGATCGTCGGCGGGAACGATGACCACGCTCGGCATGGCCTGGTTGATCAGCGCCAGCGGGCCGTGCTTGAGCTCGGCCGCCTGGTAGGCCTCGGCGTGGACGTAGGAGACCTCCTTCAGCTTCTGAGCGCCCTCCCGCGCCACCGGCCAGCCCCGGACGCGGCCGATGAAGAACATGTGCTCAGCGGCGGCGAAGCGGCGCGCGGTGTCGGCGATCTGCTCCTCGGTGGCCAGGATCTGTTCGATCTGCCCGGGCAGCGCGCGCAGGCCGGCCACGATCCGCTGACCGGACGCCGAGGACAGGTCGCGGACCCGGCCGAGCAGCAGGGCGAGCATGGCGAAGGAAACCGTCATGTTGGTCAGCGCCTTGGTGGACGCGACCGCGATCTCCGGTCCGGCGTGCAGGAAGACCCCGCTGCCGCACTCCCGCCCGATCGCGCTGCCCACCACGTTGACCGCGCCGATGACCTGGCCGCCCTTGCGGCGCAGTTCCTGAACCGCCATCAGCGTATCCAGCGTCTCGCCGGACTGGCTGACCGCGACGTAGAGCGTGTTGGGGTCGACGACTGGATTGCGGTACCTGAACTCCGAGGCCGGCTCGGCATCGGACGGAATCCGGGCCAGTTCCTCGGTGAGCACCGCGCCCATCTGGCCGGCATAGTAGGCCGAGCCGCAGCCGAGGAACTTCACCTGCCTGATCGACCTGAGCTGGCGCGCATCCAGGTTGATCCCGCCCAGCCGGGCCGTCGAGAACCGCTCGTCGAGCCGGCCGCGAAGCGCCCGGCGCAGCGCCTCCGGCTGCTCATGGATCTCCTTGCGCATGAAATCCTCGTACGGTCCGAGCTCGTAGTCGCCGGCTTCGGCCTCCACCAACGTGGGCGCCTTCCGGCCGCCGGGGCCGCGCCGGTCCTGCTCGTCGAGCGGCGACGTGCGGTAGCCGTCGGCGTGGACCGTCACCACCTCCGCGTCGTCCAGGTACACCACCTGCTTGGTGTAGCGGACGAGCGCGGCGACATCGGAGGCGACGAACATCTCGGCCTCGCCGATGCCCAGCACGATGGGGCTGCCGTTGCGGGCCACCACGAGCTCGTTCGGGTGCTTGATGTCGAGCACGACCAGGCCGTAGGTGCCTTCTACGCGGCGCAGCACCCGGGCGACCGCGTCCTCCAGGCTCACCTCATTGGCCGCCTCCGCGGCGATCATATGAGCCAGCGCCTCGGTGTCGGTCTCGCTGACCAGCTTGACGCCCCGGGCCACCAGGGCGTCCCTGAGGTGCTCGGCGTTCTCGATGATGCCGTTGTGCACCACCGCGATGCGGCCCTCGGTGTCGGTATGCGGATGGGCGTTGACCTCGTTGGGCTCACCGTGGGTGGCCCACCTGGTGTGGCCGATGCCGATCGTCGCCTTGGTCCGCTCGCTGACCTTGTCCCTGAGGTCCTGGACCCGGCCCGCGGTCTTGGTGACCTGCAGCTTGTTTCTGTAGATGACCGCGAGGCCGGCTGAGTCGTAGCCCCGGTACTCCAGGCTCCTCAGCCCTTCGAGCAGGACGGGGACGGCGTCCCGACGGCCGATGTATCCCACGATTCCGCACACGTAAGATCTCCTGTCGGTTGGCGTACACCGGCGCTACCCGTAGACGATGCGCCGGAGCTGGCGTTCCGACAGCCCGGGCGCCGCGAACCTGCGCTGACCG
>PMST01000403.1 GCA_003168295.1 Actinomycetota bacterium | reverse complement strand
ACCCGAAGTGCAGGAAGTACAGCGCCACCGCTATCCCGACGGCCAGCAGGTACAGCGGATAGAGCCGGAACAGGCGGCTGATCCAGAACGTCCGGACGCTGCCCTTGCGTTCCAGTGACGCCGGCACGATGTACCCGCTGATGATGAAGAAGACGAAGACGCCGTAGTTGCCCGGGTCGAACCAGTGGTACATCTCGGCCCGCACATGCTGCAGCACGTAGTAGCTCAGATGGTCGAAGACCACGAACAGCGCGGCGATCCCGCGCAGCAGGTCCAGCCAGGCCAGCCGGCTCGGCGTCCCGGCCGCGGCGGGCGGGTGCGTGAGCTGCGAGGCTGGAGGTGGTTCTGACATGGATGCCGACGGCGTAACACTACTGTCGGTCATAGATGCGTCACCCGCACAAGCCTCGCCTTTGCATACTCATCTTCACGTTCGGATTCCGCACCAGGTTCACACACATTGTAGTTATGCCTAGCCGCAGCGCGGGCCTGTCCGTGACAGAGCTACCACGGCCCGTTCGGAATATTGCTCATTTCATAGATTTCTCGTGAAGGTCCCATAGCCCTCTCACCTAACGCTGAGCACCGGCGCTCCCGGGCGGCGGTCCGCGATTCGCACCGCTCCGCCGATTGCTGCTAGGATCACAGCGTTCTTCACGCGCCGCTAGCTCAACTGGCAGAGCAGCAGACTCTTAATCTGCGGGTTCGGGGTTCGAGTCCCTGGCGGCGCACTCGTCTCTGACCTGGGGTTTTGTCACCCAGGTCTTTCTATATCCGGCCGTTTCCTGCGCTCCGCCTGCTCGTCAGTCCCGACCTAGCCGGTCGGTTGTCAGACGGCGGTCATTCCAGCGGCTGCCTCGCGATGACCTCCGGCTCGCGGCCGGCCAGCAGCCAGCCGCCGGCCGCGGCGACCAGTGGCAGCCCGACCAGCAGGATCAGCACGTCAGTTAGCGGCACGTCGCCGAATACGGTGGACAGGCTGCCGTGCGCCCAGGCCAGTACGGCGATCACCGCGCCGGCCAGGCCGAGGATCGCGCCGAGCAGGCCCAGCGCGGCGGCGGTCGCCGCGGTGATCATCCGCCGAGTCCCGGCGCTGGCGCCGGTGGCGGTGAGCGTGCGCAGGTCCCGCGCGGTCTCGCTGCGGATCAGCCCGACGGACGCGGCCAGCACGCCGAGCGCGATGACGATACCGAGCGCGGTGGCGCCGTCGGCGAACTCGGCCAGGCTCGGCCCATCGGTTTTGGTCTCGGCCGTCACCTGGTAGCCGAGCGCGAGGTGCTGCGCGGCGCGGATCTGCGTGGCGGTGAGCGGGGCGGGCGCCTGGATCAGCCACCCGAACAGCTGAGTCTGCAGGTGGTACTTGCTGACCACGTACTCGGTGGTCACCGTGTTCGGCGCGGAGGTTCCGCCGGGCAGGCTGCCGACCGTCTGGATCGCGGGATTGGCCACGCAGTCGCTGCTCAGCGTGCAGGGCGGCGGCACGCTGTCCTTCTGCGTGAAGCCGCCGGGAGTGGAATGGAAGCCGTAGTTGCCCCAGATCATCTCCAGGTGCGGCAGGCTCGCCAGCCCCGGCTTCATGGTCAGGATGTCAGTACCCGGGCTGATCTGGCTGGCCTTGATGCCGTACGCGGCGAGCAGCTGCGGGGTGGCCAGGTAAACGTTCCCGTTGAAGTGGGCGTGCGGCCCCTGCGTGCCCGCCTGATCCAGCGTGGGCCCGGCCACCTCCAACGGCAGCACGGACCGGGCGTGCAAGCCAGCCGCGTAGCTGTCCACTTGCCTGCTCAGGTGAGCCAGCTGGGCGTTGCTGAGCTGATTGGCCTCGCTGACGCTCTGCTGCTGCTGGGTGTAGACGATCAGCTGGCTGCTGGACAGGTTCGAGCCGAACCAGTTCAGCGGGTTCCCGAACTGGATGCTGGCGACGAGGCAGATCGCCATGGCCAGGAACACCGCGAACGTGGTGGCGGCCAGCGCGGCGCCGGACCGGACCCGGTAACGGACCAGGTCGCGCAGCGCGATCCGGATCGCGACCGGCAGCCGGGGGCCCGCCCCGGCGGCCAGCACGCTGACGAACAGCGGAGCGAGCAGGAGCATCCCGACGATGGTGGCGACCAGGCCGGCCAGCAGGAGCAGCGCGTTCTTGCTCCCGCCGGCGCCGCCCCCGCCGGCCCAGCCGCCGGTGAACGCCAGGCACGCGACGCCGACCGCGAACACGACGACGCCGGGCAGGGCGGAGCGGTGCACCGCCTTCGGCGGAGCGGGGCGCCCGGATAGCGCGGCCACCACCGGCACCTGGGCCATCGTCTTAGCCGGGCGGCGGGACGCCGCCACCGACGTCGCGATCGCGAACACGACCCCGAGGGCGAACGCCCACCACGGCACCTTCGTCGCGTCGACCACGTGACCGGTGGCCTGCTGCAGCGCCGGCACGTAAGCGAACCAGGCGGCGAAGCCCAGCACCGCCCCGGCGAGCGCACCGGCCACACCGACCGCCAGGCCGCCGGTGATCATGACCAGGCGGAGGTTGCGTCCGGTCGCGCCGATCGCGCTGAGCATGCCGAGGGCCCGCAGCCTGCGCTGGGCCATCACGGAGAAACCGGCCACCGACACCAGGCCGATGAACACCAGGCCGAGTACCTCCACCACCAGGACGAGCACCGCCGGCGAGATCCCGCCCGACATAGCGTTGGGGGTGGTAACCGTCGCCGCCGCCGGGATACCGGGCAGCGTCCCGGTGCCGTTGCCGATCGCCTGCTGGACAGCGCGGGAGCCGAGCAGCATGATCACCTGGCTGGGGTGCGTGACCTGGCCCGGGGCGGCCAGCGCGAACTCATCCGCCAGGTTGCTCGGGTTCTGCACGATGCCGGTCACCCGCCAGGTCCGCCCGGCTGCCCGCCAGGTGCCGCCCACGTGCGCGCCATACAGGGTCGCGACCTGGCTGGTCAGCGCGACCTGGCCGGGACCGGCCGGGTAGGTGCCGCTGACCAGGCCGAGCAGCGGGGAGTTGTAGTGCCCGTGCGGATTCTCGG
>PMST01000600.1:554-52624 GCA_003168295.1 Actinomycetota bacterium | reverse complement strand
GGCGTCAAGGACGCCAAGGACGCACCTGGTGCCACTTCGCACGTGCTGGCCAAGACCGACCTGGTCTACTACTGCGGCACCGACATGCTGAACCTGCCGTGGCTTTCCCTCGGCGCCGTCGGTGTCATCAGCGTGGTCGGCCATGTGGTGGGGGACCGGCTGCGCGAGATGATCGACGCGTTCGGCGCGGGCGACGTGACCCGCGCCAGGCAGATTCACTACGAGCTCGTCCCGGTGTACGACGGGACGTTCCGCAACCAGGGAGCGGTCATGACCAAGGCAGCGCTTGACCTGCTCGGGCAGCCAGGAGGTGCGGTCCGCGCGCCGCTGCTTGCGGCCACCGACTCCGAACGCGACCAGCTGACGCTGGACCTGACCGCGGGCGGCGTGAAGCTGCCAGGGACGCACCTGGCGGGGACCAGCGCGTGAGCCACCCGCATCCGGACCTCGCCCCGCCCGCCGCGCTTCGCCGAGGCGGCCTGCGCATCGTCCCGCTTGGCGGTCTCGGTGAGATCGGCCGCAACATGACGGTCTTCGAGTACCGCGGCCGCCTGCTCATCGTCGACTGCGGTGTGCTGTTCCCCGATCCTGACCAGCCCGGCGTGGACCTGATCCTGCCCGACTTCGAGTACCTGGAGGGCAGGCTCGACCAGGTCGAGGCGGTCGTCATCACGCATGCCCACGAGGATCACATCGGCGGCATCCCGTACCTGCTCAGGAAGCGCGCCGACATCCCGCTCGCGGGCTCGAAGCTGACCCTGGCCCTAGTCAAGAGCAAGCTGTCGGAACACCGACTGGATCCGGTCACGGTCGAAGTGGTCGAGGGAAGCCACGGCTCGTTCGGGCCGTTCGACTGCGAGTTCTTCGCGGTCAACCACTCGATCCCCGACGCGCTCGCCGTGGCCATCAGGACGCCGGCCGGCTTGGTCCTGCACACCGGCGACTTCAAGATGGACCAGCTGCCGCTGGACGGCAGGCTCACCGACCTGGCCGGTTTCGCGCGGCTCGGCACCGAGGGCGTCGACCTGCTGATGGCCGACTCGACCAACGCCGAAGTGCCCGGTGTCGTGACCTCGGAGCGCGAGATCGCCCCGGTCCTCGACGAGATCTTCACCAACACCAAGCAGCGCATCATCGTCGCCTGCTTCGCGTCCCACGTGCACCGGGTACAGCAGGTGCTCAACGCCGCCGTCAAACACCGGCGCAAGGTCGCCTTCGTCGGCCGTTCCATGGTGCGGAACATGGGCGTCGCGCGCGAGCTTGGCTACCTGCGGGTCCCGGCCAGGCTGCTGGTCGACCTGCGCGACGCCGAGGAGATGCCGCCCGGCGAGGTGGTGCTGATCTCCACCGGCTCGCAGGGCGAGCCGATGTCGGCGCTGTCCCGGATGGCCGGCCGTGACCACCCGATCAGGATCGCCGCCGGCGACACCGTCATCCTTGCCTCGTCGCTGATCCCCGGCAACGAGACCTCGGTCTACCGGGTGATCAACGGACTCACCCGGCTCGGCGCGCGTGTGGTGCACCGCAGCTCGGCCCTGGTGCACGTATCCGGGCACGCGCCGGCCGGCGAGCTGCTCTACGTGCTGAACCTGGTGAAGCCGCGGAATTTCATGCCGATACACGGGGAGTGGCGGCACCTGAGGGCGCACGCCCACCTCGCCTCGTTGGCGGGCGTCCCAGATAAGAACATCGTGATCGCCGAGGACGGCGTCGTCGTGGACCTGGTCGGCGGGCAGGCCTCGGTCGCCGGGGCGGTGCCGTGCGGGTACGTCTACGTCGACGGGCTCACGGTCGGTGAGGTCACCGAGTCGCAGCTGAAGGACCGCCGCATCCTGGGCGAGGAAGGCTTCGTCTCGATCGTGATCGTGGTCGACGCCAACTCGGGCAAGATGGTGGCCGGCCCGGAGATCCATGCCCGCGGCTCCGGCATCGATGACGCCTCGTTCGCCGAGGTGCTGCCGAAGATCGAGGAGGCCCTGGCCTTGGCCGCCGCCGACGGAATCGTCGACACGCACCAGATCAGCCAGCTCGCCCGCCGCATCGTCGGCAAGTGGGTAAGCGACAACTACCGCCGCCGCCCCATGATCATCCCCGTAGTAGTAGAGGCCTAGAGCCCCCCGCCCCCTCCCGCCCACCACCCCCACGCCACTCAGTAGCCCCGCTCCTGGCGGGCTTACGCCCGACGCGATGTGACATCGGTGCNNGCACCGATGTCACATCGCGTCGCGATGATGTGGGCGCGGCGGTGGGAGTTATGCCAGGATTGTTGGCTTTCGAGAGATTCTGTGCACGCTCCGGAATGGCTCGGGTGCACCTGGTTTGTCATACCTCGTCGTCATCATGGCGAGATGACTCCATCGACGCGTTCTCAGCGAGCTGCCCTCGGGCAGATTCTGGAACAGCAGATTGACGTGATCACCCGAAAGCAGGCGCTCGCCGCCGGCCTGACGGCTCATGCGTTGCGGCACCGTCTCCGTCCGGGAGGTCCGTGGCGCGGGCTGCTTCCCGGGGTCTACGTTGCCGTGACCGGCACCCCGACGACAATTCAGCAGCAGCTGGCCGCCATGCTCTACGCCGGCCGGGGCAGCGTGCTCACCGGCCCGGCCGCATTGTGCCTTCACCACATCCGGGCAGATTCATCGGACCTCGTTGACATCCTGGTTCCGGCGACTCGACAGCGGCGAGACGCGGCCTTCGTCCGGCTGCACCGGACTACTCGCATGCCCAAGCGAAACTGGCAACTCGGCCCGCTTCGTTATGCTCCACCTGCGCGGGCTGTCGCCGACACCGTCCGCGGCCTGAGTAACCTGCGCGACGTGCGGGCCATCGTGGCCGATGCTGTGCAGCGGAAACGCTGCACAGTGCAGGATCTCGTTACCGAACTCTCGGGCGGTCCGAGCACCGGGTCGGCGCTGTTCCGAGAGGCGCTAGCCGACCTGGCCGACGGGATTAGGTCGGCCGCGGAGGGGGACCTGAAGGACTTGCTGGCCCGGTCCGGGCTGCCGATGCCGCTGTTCAACGCGAAGGTCTTCGCCGGCAAGGAGTTCATCGCCATGCCCGACGGGTGGTGGCCGGAGTTTGGCCTGGCGGTGGAGGTGGACTCGACCGAATGGCATCTGTCGCCCGAGGACCACGCGAACACTCTCGCCCGCGGCCGGCGCATGGCTGTACACCAGATCAACGTGCTCCGGGTCACTCCGAGGCAGATCCGCACCGAGCCCGCTCAGATCGTCGCGGAGATCCGGGCCGCGCTCGAAGGCGCCCGCGGCCGTCCGCCTCTGAACCTGCGGACCGTCCCGAGCCGCGAAGCCCTCAGCTAACCGGCCGCGCCCGCCCCAGCGGCCGCGCCCGCCCCAGCGGTCCCGCCCGCCCCAGCGGTTCTGACGGCGCGGCGTAGTGCGTCGGCGGCACGCCGATGGTGGTGGTGAAGTCGCGGGTCAGATGGGCCTGGTCGGCGTAGCCCAGGTCGGCCGCGAGCTCGGCCCAGTCGATCAGCTCGCCACTGTCGGCCCGCTCCGCGGCCTCGTGCAGCCGGGCCCGGCGCATCACCCACTTGGGGCTGACGCCCACGTAGTCCGCGAACAGTCGTTGCAGGCTGCGCGCGGACATCCCGGACGCGGCGGCCAGCTGGTCTACCCGCCGCAGGGCCGGATCGGCGGTGATCCGCGCCACCAGCTCCGCGGCCTGCTCGGCCGCCGGGTCCCGTTCCGGCCGCACCGAGCACAGCAGTGCCTCAGCCCGCTCAGTCATCACCGCGTCGGCGTCGGCCAAGGCGTCAGCAACGCCACCGGTCCCGGCAACGCCACCGCTCCTGGCAACGTCATCGCACGCAGCGTCGGCCCGCATGATCGCGCGCCGCGTCTCTTCCGCCTCCGGCCCGAAGATCCGGTCGGCCGGAACGACCCGATTGGTCAGCTCTGAGATGGGCGCCCGCCAGAACGGCCGGAAGCAACCAGCCCGGAACCGCGCCCCCAACACGCGGCCCGAACCTGACAGCGACCGGGTGAACAGCCTGCGGTCGACCCCGTAAATTCCGGCCCCGGACGCCTCGAAGGCCAGGTTCACGTTGGGATGCGGCAGGATCGTCTGCTCGTGCGGCTGCTGCCCGCGCAGGTCCCACCGCAGGATCCAGTAGAACTCGACGAACGGCGCGAGCTCGGCGCACGGTACGGTCCTGGTCAGCTGGAACCTGGTCGCCGCCAGGCCCGGACGCAGCACACCGCGCCCCATGCTGACGCCGCTATAGACCACGTGATCAGGGTAGCTGTCGCGTTTGTTCAAGACCGCCTGCTCCGGCTTCGGTACCGTCGAAAGTATGGAAACGACGAATCTGCACGCCGAGATGGCCGCGGCCGCGGCGCAAGCCGCGCGCGTGGTAAACGGTGCACCGGACGCACCGGAAGCGACAAATACCCCCTGCGCCGACTGGGACCTGCGCACCCTGCTGAATCACACGATCTTGTGGACCTCCTACTCCGCCGAGCGCCGCGCGCACGGCGAGAGCGTGGCGCAGGAGCTGATGACCAAGGACTTCACCGCCGAGCCTGGTTACCAGGCCGACTACGCCGCCCAGATTGGCCGGGCCGTCCAGGCCTGGTCGGACCCGAGGGCGTGGGAGGGTGACATCGGTGTCATGGGGGACGCGACTCCCGCCGCCGACGTGGCAGCGATGCTCATCATGGAGATGGTCCTGCACGGCTGGGACGTCGCCCAGGCCACCGGCCAGGAATACACCTGCGAGGACGCCGTCGCCGCAGCGGTGCTCGAAGCCGTCGAGGCTCAGGCCGAGCTGTTCCGTAAGTACGAAGGATTCAAAGACGCCGTCCCCGTCCCGGACGACGCGCCGGCCTTCGACCGCGCCCTGGCCCTGTCCGGCCGCGACCCCCAGTGGAAGCCGCCCGCCTAAAAGGCCGCCCGCCTAAAAGCCGCCTGGCCTCAGCCGGTCAGCACCCGCACCGGATCACCCTCGGCGAACGCCACGATGTCCTGCGCCGCCTCGCCGTAGAAGACCTGGTAGGCCTCGTCGGTGACGTAGCCGAGGTGCGGGGTCAGCACGACGTTGGGGGCGGTGCGCAGCGGATCGGATAGCGGCAGCGGCTCGACGTCGTACACGTCAAGCGCCGCCCCCGCGATCGACCGGGACCGCAGCGCAGCGACCAGCGCCGCGCTGTCGACGAGGGGCCCGCGCGAGGTGTTCACCAGGTAGGCGGACGGCTTCATCAGCGCGAGTTCGGCCGCGCCGACCAGTCCCACGCTGCGCGGGCCGAGCTTGTAGTGCACGGTCACGATGTCGGAAGACGAGAAAAGCTCGTCCTTGCTGACCGCTTTGGCGTGGGCCTTCTTGGCCACCGCGGGGTCCAGGTTCTGGCTCCACGCCGCCAGCTTCATGCCGAACGCCCGGCCGATTTTCGCCACGGCCAGGCCCTGGCGCCCCAGGCCGACGACGCCGAGCTGCTTGCCGTCCAGCCCGGTGCCTACCGTCCGCTGCCAGCCGCTCCCGATCCCGAGCGCCGCTCCGCCGGCCTGCCCGACGAGCTTCATGCTCCGGTCTTCGAACGGAATGTGCCGGGCCAGCGCGAGGATGAGTCCCCAGGTCAGCTCGGCGGTCGACATGGTGCTGCCGCCGGTACCGCACACCGTGACCCCGCGCGCCGCCGCCGCCGCCAGGTCGATCGAGGCGTTCATCATGCCCGTGGTGACCAGCAGCCGCAGCCGCGGCAACTGGCCCAATCGCGACGCGTCGAACAAAGTCCGTTCCCGCATCGCCACGACGACGTCGTACGGCTCGAGCACGCGGACCAGCGCCTCGGTCCGCGCGATGTGCTCGGTGAACACGTCGATGTCGGCCAGCGAGCGCACCGCAGACCAGTCCGCACTGGCCAGGGCAACCCGCTGATAGTCATCCAGGATCGCGACCCGCATGGGCCGACCTTACCCGACAGCGGGGCCATCCGGCCTGGTAGCGTCGGCCCGTAGGACCGGAGGAGGAGCCGCACCCATGACCTCTATGACCTGGCTTGATGAGCTGGCGGGCAAGGCCCTGGCCCGGGAGCTGCCGAGCCGCGCCGAAGCACTGAAGGTCCTGACCAGCCCGGACGACGAGTTGCTTGACGTGGTGGCGGCGGCCTTTAAGGTCCGGCTGCGCTACTTCGGCCGCCGGGTCAAGCTGAACTACCTGGTCAACATCAAGAGCGGTCTGTGCCCCGAGGACTGCTTTTACTGCTCGCAGCGGCTCGGCTCGGCGGCCGATGTGCTCAAGTACACCTGGCTCAAGCCCGAGGAGGTGCTCGAGAGCGCCGAGACCGGGGTGCGAGCCGGGGCCAAGCGGGTCTGCCTGGTGGCCAGCGGGCGCGGCCCGACCGACCGGGACATCGCCCGGGTGTCGGACACGATCGCCGCCTTTAAGTCCAGCCATCCCGACGTCGAGGTCTGCGCCTGCCTGGGCCTGCTCTCCGACGGCCAGGCCGAGCGGTTGCAGCGGGCCGGCACTACCGCCTACAACCACAACCTGAACACGGCGGAGACCAACTACGGCGACATCTGTACCACGCATTCCTACCAGGACCGGGCCGACACCGTGACTAAGGCCAAGCAGGCCGGCCTTTCCCCCTGCTCCGGCTTGATCGCCGGGATAGGCGAGACCGACACCGAACTGGTCGACGTCGCGTTCGCGCTGCGTGAGCTGGACCCGGATTCGGTCCCGGTCAACTTCCTGATCCCGTTCGAGGGCACCCCGCTCGGCGGCCAGTGGGCTCTCACCCCGCAGCGCTGCCTGCGCATCCTGGCCATGGTCCGGTTCGTCTGCCCGGACGCCGAGGTCCGGCTGGCCGGCGGCCGCGAGATCCACCTGCGCAGCCTGCAGCCGCTGGCGCTGCACATCGTCAACTCGATCTTCCTCGGCGACTACCTGACCAGCGAGGGCCAGCCGGGTGGCCGTGACCTGGAGATGATCACCGACGCCGGCTTCACGGTCGAAGGCGAGCAGGAGCGCACCCTGCCCGATCACCGCGACCTGGTCCGGCTCCGCCGTCGCGGCCCGGGCACCGCCCTGCCCGCCAATGCATGACCCAGATCGACGAGCTGGAACGCGCCGCCGCACGGCACTGGCAGGCACCGGAAACCGAGCGCCTGGGGGAGTGGCTGCTCCGCGCGGCCGAGGGCTTCACCGGCCGGGCCAACTCGGCGCTGCCGCTGGGCGACCCCGGAGTGCCGCTGCCCGAGGCGGCGGCCGCCGTCACGGACTGGTACCGGCGCCGTCGCCTGCCGCCGATGATCGTGGTGCCCCTCCCGCTCGATGATGCGCGCGGTCACCGGCTCGACGATTTTCTAGCCGAACGGGCATGGGCTCTTCGGTCCGGCCCCGCCATCGTGATGACCGCGGCTATCGCGGACATCCCCGCACCCGACCCGCACACCGACGTCCAGCTAGACTCCGAACCCAGCCCGGACTGGCTGGCTCTGTACCGCTATCGCGGTCAGGAGTTGCCGCCGATCGCGCCGACGCTGCTGATGTCGGCGCCGTGGCAGGCCTTCGCCAGCGTCCGGCGGGGGACCCAGGCCGTCGCCGTCGGCCGGGTCTCCGTGGCGGGCGACTGGGGCGCGATCACGGCCGTGGAGGTCGACGCCGGCTGCCAGCGGCAGGGGCTGGGCGCCGCGATCACCTCCGCGCTGGCCGCGGCGGCCGCGCGACACGGTGCGCGCCGCGTCCTGCTGCAGGTCGAGACGGGCAACGACCCGGCGCGCGCGCTCTATCTCCGCTGCGGTTTCCGCGAGGCGCACCGCTACCACTATCGGGTCGCCCCGCGACACGCGGGCTAGGTGTTTGGGTCCGGCCGCGGTTCTCGCTACGTTTGTGAGTATGGCGACCCGTGTCCGCAACGGATCTGCCCGCCCGCGCGGCGGGCAAGCCGAAGCTGCCCTGCAGGCGCCGGGATCCGACCAGGCCAAGAGCCCGGGAACCCGCACCGGCAGCGGCACGGGCAGTCGCACCGGCTCAAGCGGGCGTGGCAGTACAAGCGGGCGCGGCGGCTCGGCAGGCAGGTCACCCCGGGGGACAAGCGGCAGACCGGGTCGGGGCACCCCGGCTCGTTCGGGTAAAAAAGGCAAGAACGGCAAGGGGCGGGCGGGCCGGGCGGGTACGAAGGGCCGTCCGACGCGTCAGTCCCACGATCCGGTCGTGATCCTGATCGGCTGGATCGGCCGCACCCTGGCGGGCGCCTGGATGGTGCTGGCCGGATCGGTCGGGTTCGCGGCCCGGGCCGTGGGTCGCGGGGCACGCGACCTGGATCCGCACCATCGCCGGGATGGCATGGGCCTGCTCACCCTGGGCGTGGCCATCGTGCTCGGGGCCAGCCTGTGGGGCCGGATGAACAACGCGGTCGGGCGCGCGATCCAGACCGTGGTGGGCGGCGCGCTCGGCTCGCTCGCCTGGGTGGTACCGCTGCTGGTCGTGCTCCTCGCCTGGCGTTACCTGCGCCACCCGGACCGCAACTCCGAGACGGCCAGGGCCGCGATCGGCTGGACTGCCCTGCTGCTCGGCGCGGCGGGCCTGATCCATATCGCCAAGAACATCCCGCGTCCGTCGGACGGATCGGCGGCGATGCGGGCGGGCGGCGGCCTCGTCGGTTACGCGATGTCCGCCCCGCTGTCGTCGGCCCTCACGTCCTGGGTCGCGGCGCTGCTGCTCGTGCTGCTCGCCGCCTTCGGCGTCCTGGTCATCAGCGGCACTCCGCTGCACCGCATCCCGGAGCGCCTCGGCCAGCTGCGCGCGCTGCTCGGGCATCCCCGGCCGGCCGCCGCCGACGACGGCGGCGAGCTGGAGATCGACGAGGACTACGAGGCCGGGACCGGCAGCACGGCGCGCCGGGTCCGCGGCCAGATCGCCCGGCAGATCCGGCTCCGCCCGGCCATCGAGCCGGGCGAGCACATCAAGCCCTACGACACCCCGCTCATCGAACAGAACAAGCGGCTCGAGCAGGACAAGAGGCGCGCCGCCGCGGCCGGCCGCGGGCGAGGCGACGGCAGCGACGGCCTGGCCGAGGCGCTCGGCTTCGGTAAGGACGACGCTGGTCCCGCCGGCCTCCATGACACCGGTCACCACGACGCTGGCCCCCATGACAGCGGCCCGCACGACGCTGACCATGGCGTCCTGACCGCGGGCACGACCCAGCCCGCTGACCCGAAGGCCCCGCCGCGGCGCCCCGAGCAGCTCACCCTGACCGGCGACGCGACCGCCTACACGCTGCCGCCGACGGCGCTGCTGAAGCCGGGTTCGGCGCCTAAGCAGCGGACCCGGGCCAACGACATCGTGGTGGAGGCGCTGTCCGAGGTGCTCGATCAGTTCCAGGTGGACGCGCAGGTCACCGGGTTCAGCCGGGGCCCGACGGTGACCAGGTACGAGATCGAGCTCGGCCCCGCGGTCAAGGTCGAGCGGGTCACCGCGCTTTCCAAGAACATCTCCTACGCGGTCAAGAGCGCGGACGTGCGGATCATCTCGCCGATCCCGGGCAAGTCCGCGATCGGGATCGAGATCCCCAACGCGGACAAGGAAGTCGTCAGCCTGGGGGATGTGCTCAAGTCGCAGGTCGCGATCAGCGATCACCACCCGATGGTGGTCGGCCTCGGCAAGGATGTCGAGGGCCGGGTCCTGGTCGCGAACCTCGCCAAGATGCCTCACGTGCTGATAGCAGGAGCGACCGGCGCGGGGAAATCCGTTTGCCTCAACGGGCTGATCACGTCGATCCTGATCCGGGCCACGCCGGATGAGGTGCGGATGATCCTGATCGACCCGAAGCGGGTCGAGCTGACCATCTACGACGGGATTCCGCACCTGATCACGCCGATCATCACCAACCCGAAGAAGGCCGCCGAGGCGCTGGACTGGGTGGTCGGCGAGATGGAGCGCCGCTACGATGACCTGGCCGCCAGCGGGTTCCGGCACGTGGACGACTTCAACAAGGCGGTCCGGGCCGGGCGGCTGACCCCGCCGCCGGGCAGCGAGCGGGTGTACCTGCCCTATCCGTACCTGCTGGTCATCGTGGACGAGCTGGCCGACCTGATGATGGTGGCCCCGCGCGACGTCGAGGATTCGGTGGTCCGCATCACCCAGCTGGCCCGGGCGGCCGGCATTCACCTGGTGCTGGCCACCCAGCGGCCGAGCGTGGACGTGGTGACCGGCCTGATCAAGGCCAACGTCCCGTCCCGGCTGGCGTTCTCGACCTCGTCCCTGGCCGACTCCCGGGTCATCCTGGACCAGCCCGGGGCGGAGAAGCTGGTCGGGCAGGGCGACGCGCTGTTCCTGCCGATGGGCGCGTCCAAGCCGATCCGGCTGCAGAACGCGTTCGTGTCGGAGAAGGAAATCCGCGACATTGTCGCGCACACTAAGAAGCAGGCCGAGCCGGCCTACCGCGAGGACGTCGCGGCCGCTCCGGCCCCCCGTGAGGTCGACTCCGACATCGGCGATGATCTCGATCTGCTCGTCCAGGCCGCGGAGCTGGTGATATCGACCCAGTTCGGGTCGACCTCGATGCTGCAGCGCAAGCTGCGGGTCGGCTTCGCCAAGGCCGGCCGGCTGATGGACCTGCTGGAGAGCCGCAGCATCGTCGGGCCCAGTGAGGGTTCCAAGGCACGCGACGTGCTGGTCAGGCCCGATGACCTGGACGAGACCATCATGTCGCTGCGCGGCGGGTAACCCAAAGAACCTGCAACTGGTACCCATGCTTCACCGAGCCGACGCTCCTTGCTGTCTAAACTTGGTGGTGTTCCCCCCACTCGGGGTGACCGCGTCGCGAACGTAGGAGGAGGCGTAGCGTGAGCATCGGTGACTCGCTGGCGGAAGCCCGGCGTCAGGCCGGTCTCACTATCACCCAGGTCGGCCAGCAGACCCGGATCAGGGAATCGATCATCCGGGGCATCGAGGCCGATGACTTCTCCGGCTGCGGCGGCGACTTCTACGCGCGCGGCCACATCCGCAGCATCGCCACCGCCATCGGCTTGCCCCCGGAGCCGCTGATCAGGGAGTACGACGCCGAGCACGGGGCGCCCGGGGCGATGCGGGCCGCCGACGTGTTCGAGCCGTCCACCCCGATCAAGATCCGCGACCGGCGTTCCCCCAGCCTCAGCCTGATCGTGGTCGTGGTGTTGCTCGCCATCATCGGGTTCAGCGCGTACCACCTGGTGTCCTCGCATCGCGCGAACGCCGCCGCGGCCACCCCCCGGGTCACGGCCACGGTGAAGCCGAAACCGACACCGAAGCCACGTCCGTCGCCGTCGGCGACGGCCCCCGACGACGTGGTCATCCACCTGACCGCCAACGAGGACTGCTGGGTCCAGCTCAGAAGCAGCAGTGACGGGACGCAGATCTACATGGGCACCATCCCGGCGGGCAGCTCGATGACCTGGACCGAGAAGCACCCGGTGCAGATGAGCCTGGGCAACCCGGGCGGAATCGTCCTCACCGTGGACGGCAAGCGCGACACCCCGGACACCGCTCAGCCGGTGACGCTGGACTTCAGCCCCGCCACGAGCCCCCAATCTAGTTAGCGGCCTGGGTAGGCTCTCGGTGTGTCTTCACCTTCCGAGTCCGCGCCCCGGACAGTCAGCCTGGTCACCCTCGGCTGCGCGCGCAATGAGGTTGATTCAGAAGAGCTCGCCGCGCGGCTGACCGCATCCGGCTGGGACTTGACGTCGTCCGATGACGCCAGCGTGGTGCTCGTGAACACCTGCGGCTTCATCCAGGCGGCCAAGCAGGAGTCTATCGACGAGCTGCTCATCGCCGCGGAGTCGGGCGCGAAGGTGGCCGCCGTCGGCTGCCTGGCCGAACGGTACGGCGCCGAGCTGGCCGGCGAGCTGCCCGAGGCCCAGGTGCTCAGCTTCGACGACTACGGCAACATCGGCGCGCGGCTCGACGACGTGCTGGCCGGCCGCCGCCGCCCCGCGCACACCGCGAGGGACCGCCGCACGCTGCTGCCCATCAGCCCGACCGAACGCCAGGCGCCGGCGCCCGCCTCGCCCCAGGCCGCCCCGTGGGTCGGTCCCGGCGGCGGGGTGTTCCGGCGGCGGCTGTCCGGCGGCGTGGTCGCCCCGCTGAAGATCGCGTCCGGCTGCGATCGCCGGTGCTCCTTCTGCGCGATCCCGTCCTTCCGCGGCGCGTTCGTCTCCCGGCGNNGGGTCAGGATCAGCTACCTGCAGCCCGCCGAGCTGCGGCCGGGACTGATCGAGGTCATCGCGTCCACGCCAGGCGTGGCCCCCTACTTCGACCTGTCGTTCCAGCATGCCAGCGGCCGGGTGCTGCGCGCCATGCGGCGGTTCGGTGACCGCGAGCGCTTCCTGACCTTGCTCGACCAGATCAGGGAGAAGAGCCCGCAGGCCGGCGTCCGGTCCAACTTCATCGTCGGCTTCCCCGGCGAGACCGCCGCCGACCTGGCCGAACTCGAGCTGTTCCTCAGCGACGCCGGGCTGGACGCCATCGGGATCTTCGGCTACTCCGACGAGGATGGCACTGAGGCCGCGTCGCTGCCGGACAAGCTGGACGGCGCCGAAATCGCCCGCCGGGTCGAGGAGGTCGCCGCCCTGGCCGACGAGCTGATGTCCCAGCGGGCCGACAGCCGGCTCGGTGAGACCATCGACGTGCTGATCGAGGAAGAGACAGACGATGGCCGGTACGAGGGCCGGGCCGCCCATCAGGCGCCCGAGGTCGACGGGGTCACGACCATCACCAGCACGGGGACCGGCACGGGCGCCAGCCCCGGGACCAGCCCGGGCCGGTTCGCGGCCGGTGATATGGTCCGCGCCGTGGTGACCGGTTCGGACGGGGTGGACCTAATCGCTGGCGTGAACCTGCGGTGACCCCCGAGGTCGGGCTCTGGAATGTGGCCAATGTCCTCACGTTGGCGCGTATCGTCCTGGTCCCGGTGTTCGTCGTCTGCCTGCTGGCAGGCGGGACGGCCTGGCGGCTCATCGCGCTCGCCATCTTCTGCGTGGCCAGCCTGACCGACCTGCTCGACGGGCGGCTCGCCCGCAGCCGCGGGCTGGTGACCGACTTCGGCAAGATCGCCGACCCGGTCGCCGACAAGGCGCTGACCGGGGCCGCCCTGATCTGCCTGTCCGCGCTCGGCGAACTGCCGTGGTGGGTCACCGGGGTGATCATGTTCCGGGAGCTCGGCGTGACCGTGTTGCGCTTCGCGGTGATCCGCCGCGGCGTGATCGCGGCCAGCCGCGGCGGCAAGGCGAAGACCCTGCTCCAGATCATCGCGATCTGCCTGTACGTGCTGCCCGGCTCGCTCAGCCCGCCGGGGATCGTGCGCTGGGTTTTCATGGCGGCGGCAGTGGTGGTTACCGTGGTCACCGGCGTGGACTATGTGCTTCAGGCGGTGCGGCTCTATCGTTCCGGGCCGGACCGTTCAGGACCGGACCGGTCCGGTCCTGTGAGCCGTTCCGACCTAGGGGAGGCATGAACGTGGTCGTAGGGTCCGGGCCTTCGGGTCCTTTGGGTTCTTCGGCCGGCGAGGCGGCCCGCGACCTGGCGGTGCAGATTCTCGACCGGCTGCGGGCCGGCGGCCAGACGGTCGCCGTGGCCGAGTCGTTGACCGGCGGTCTCGTCGCGGCCGCGCTCACCGACGTGCCCGGCGCGTCCGCGGCCTTTCGCGGCGGAGTGGTCGCCTACGCGACCGAGCTCAAGGCGGGCCTGCTCGGCGTGAGCCCGATGATGCTCGCCCGTCATGGCGCGGTCTACCCGCAGGTCGCCGCGGCCATGGCGGAGGGCGTCAGGACGAGGCTGGGCGCGACCTTCGGGGTGGCCACGACCGGGGTCGCCGGGCCCGAGCCCTCGGACGGCCAGCCGGTGGGGACGGCGCACATCGCGGTGAGCGTCGCGGACGACACGGTGGTTCGCACCATCGCGCTGGCCGGCGACAGGCATGAGATACGTAGACTGACGGTGGAGCATGCCCTGGGACTGCTGCTCGGCAGGCTCGGGGAAGAGAGTTACTGATGACAGCGTTTAGTGGTTACTGGTTTTCTGATTACAGCGTTACGTTAGCAGCGAACACTGCAGGACATGATCTCGCGAACTGACGGTGATGCCAGGTACCGTGGAGGTGTTGGTGGTTTGGCCTCGGAAGGGGAGTGCGGCTATGGTTCTGCTCCGTCAGCTGCTTGGTGACGTGCTTCGCCGGCTGCGTCTGCGGCAGGGTCGCACGCTGCGCGAGGTCTCCGCTTCGGCGCGCGTGTCCCTCGGATACCTGTCCGAGGTGGAGCGTGGGCAGAAGGAGGCTTCCTCCGAGCTGCTCGCCGCCATCTGCGGTGCCCTCAACACGCCGTTGTCCCAAGTGTTCCGTGAGGTGTCAGATAACTTCGCCCTGGCCGAGCTGCAGAATGAGCCTGTCCTCGGCATTCCCAGGGAGCCTGGCCTGCGGGTGACCGCGGACGCGGGCGCCGGCCGGTCCGCCGAGCGCGGCTTCGTTCCGATCAGCGCCATTGTCTCCGGCGAGGAGCCGTCGCTGGAATTCGCCGACGACCAGCCCGGTTTCGGCACCGCCGATGGCTTCGAAGTCACCGACATGGTGTCGGTCTGACCCTGGGGCGGTGGTGGCGGTCTGACCCTGGGGTCAGACCCAGGCGCTGGGGTTTTCGGTCAGGAGCCGGACCATGTCGGGCAGGGTTCCTGACACGATGTCGGCCAGCGTGACTTGCTCAAGGACGGCCCGCTCGTTGGCGCGCAGCGCGATCCACACCTGCTGCAGGGGTTCGGCCACGCCCGGATAGGTGACGTTCTCCGGGCGCTCACCGCGCACGCCGAGCAGCTGGCCGTCGATGGCCCTGATGATGTCCGCCAGCGAGATCTCGGCCGCCGGACGCGCCAGCCAGAAACCGCCGTCCGGTCCGCGCTGGCTTCGGATAAGCCCGGCCCGCCGGAGCTGAGTCAGGATCGTCTCCAGGAATTTGCCCGGTATCTGCTGGGCACGGGCCAACTGGTCCGCCGTGACGTGACCGCTGCTGGCCGCGGCGAGCTCGATCGCGGCACGCAGCGCATAGTCGGCTCGAGCTGACAGTCGCATGATGGTAATTATGCACGTTCCCCAGCGCTTTTATCGCATTACAAGCCGCAACCGTGCCCGAGCCGTCTGGCCCAGGCCGGCGGAGGGTGGCCCCAGCGGCCCCGCCCGCTGCCGGCAGTAACGAGGGTCTCGCGCCCATCGGTTAGAGAAGGCCGAGCCGCTCGGCGGCGGCAGGCCGCCCTGTCGTCGGGGCCGGGCGGGCCGGGCGCGCTTCCTGGACGAACTCGCGCACCGGGTCGCGGTCGGCGTCGCCTCCGTCTGCGCCGTGCTCGACCCGGGCCTGGTGGTACTCGGCGGTGACGTGGGCCGGGCCGGCGGCACCGTGCTGGCGGACCGGGTGGCCGCCGAAGTCGCCCGCATCTTCCCGGCCCGGCCGCGCGTGGTGCCGACCTGCGTGCCGGACGAGCCGGTGCTGCGCGGTGCGATGCTGGCCGCCATCGCGCAGGCCCGCGCGGTCCTGCTGGCTTCGGTGGCCGACCCTCAGTAGCCGCCGGGCCGGGCTGGTGTCCTAGCTCACCAGAACCCTCCAACCCGTAGCTTCAGCAACATATATGCTAAAAAGAAACTTTAGACTCTCAGTTACTTTTAGTAACCAAAGCCTCCAGGAGTTTGTAACGTCCGGTGCCCATCACCTGTAACACAGGACCCCTACCCTCAGTAGCGCTCCTACTCACCCCAGTAGCACCTGCGCCGGACCTGGTACGGACCTCTGGTAGACCTATATCGCTACCCGGGTGCACGTGCATAATGGGGTGTTAGTGAAGACGTCAATATGGATAAGCTCCGCGTGTCTGAACCTTCACGTGTTATGGATTGAGTATTCCGAGGAGGTTTTCGACNNGCCGAGCCGGGATCTCGGCGATTTCGGGTGGGCAAGGTGCCTCCGCTCGCCGAGGGTTTTACCGACCGGCCCGATACCGCCCGCGGTGTCGTAGACGCGCTCGTGCCCGGTTCGTCGGTGGCGCTCGTGCCAGGTTCGGCCTTCGCCGAGGGCCCGCAGAACTGGCTGGGTGCCTGTGGCAAGACCCAGGTCGCCGTGGTCACCGCGGAGTCGCTGTGGCGGTCGGGTGCGATCGACCTGCTGATCTGGATCAACGCCACCAGCCGGACGTCGGTGCTTTCCGCCTTCGTCCAGGCCTCGGTGCCCGCCACTGGTATCGAGCCGACCGGTACGGCCGAATCGATCGTGGCGCGCTTCATCAGCTGGCTCGGCGAAACCCGGCAGCCGTGGCTGGTGGTGTTCGATGACTTGTCAGAATCGGTGGATCTGGACGGGCTGTGGCCCGAGGGACCGGTCGGCCGGGTCATGGTCACCAGCCCGCACTCAACGGTGGCCGCCGGGCACCGTGGCACGCAGGTCGTCCCGATCGGGTTCTTCAGCGTCCGCGAGGCCCTCAACTGCCTGACCGAACGGCTGAGCGTGAATCCGGCTCAGCGGCACGGCGCCATCGACCTCATCGAAGCCCTCGGCCGCGAGCCGCTGGCGCTCGCGCAGGCCTCCGCCGTAGTCGCGAACTCGACCCTGGCCTGCCGGGATTACCGGGACTATTTCGCCCGCCGACGGCAGCAGATCGGGGTCGCGGCCGGAGAGGTGCCGTCGGCCGCCGCGGTCACCTGGACGCTGTCCCTGGGGCAGGCGGAATCGTTGTTGCCGGGTGATTCGGTCCGGGCGATGCTGGTGCTGGTCGCGCTGCTCGACGGCCACGGGATCCCGGGAGCCATCTTCAGCACGTCGGCGGTGGCCAGGTACCTGGGCGCGGCCGTGACCCCGTTCTCTACCGCGGTCGACACCAAGCCGGCCTGGGACGCGCTGCTCGCCATCGAGCGGGCCGGCCTGATCACCATCAACCGGGCCGAAGCACCCCCGACGATCCTGATGAGCTCGGTGCTCCAGGGGGCGATCCGGCTGGCGGCGCCCGCCCAGGTCCAGGACCCCGCGGCCCGGGCCGCCGCGAGCGCGCTGCTGGAAGCGTGGCCGACCGAGGAACCGCAGCCGTGGACGGCGGAAGGCCTCCGGGCCAACGCGGCTAGCTTGCAGGGCTCAGCCACCGACGTGCTGTGGGCCGACGGATGCCATCCGCTGCTGCTGCGAGCGGGCCGTAGCCTGGATAGCGCTCGTATGGTCGGGCCGGCCGTCGAGCATTGGCGGGACCTGGCCGCCCGCTGCGACAGCAAGCTGATTCCCGGCCATCCCGACACCCTGGTGGTGGCCGCTCAGCTGGCGGCCGCCTACCTGGCGGCGGGGTACGCGGCCGACGCGGTCACCTGGTACCAGCGGGTGCTGGCCGAGCGGGGCCGCGAGCTTGCCGCCGGACACCCCGCCATCATCGCGGCGCGGGTCAACCTCGGCCGGGCTCTGATCATGGCGGGGGAGCCTGCCGACGCGGTGTCCGTCCTGCACCGTGCGCTCAACGAATGCGAGCAGTTCCGCGGGCCCGGCCACCCGGACACGCTGAACGTCAGTGACGAGCTCGCCTCCGCACACCTGGCCGCCGGCGATAACGCCGAGGCGATCCGGCTGCTGACCCGAACGCTGGGCGACCGCGAGCGGACGCAGGGCACGCGCGACACCGAGACCATGGCCACCCGGGACCGCCTGGCCTCGGCCTGCCTGGCCGGAGGCAAGATAAAGGACGCGGTCTCGCAATACAAGCGGGTGCTGTCCGACCGCGAAAAGGTGCTCGGCCGCGTCCATGCGGACACGATCGCGGCCGCCGCGAACCTCGCGGCCGCGTATCAGGCGGCCGGAAGGATGCCCGCCGCGATGCAGCTCGCCGAGCAGTGCTGCGCGGATTCGGAGCGGCTCCTCGGTCCTGAACACGCCGACACGCTGGCCCGCCTGGCGAACCTGGGGCACCTGTACTATGCCGTCGGCCGGGTAGGAGACGCGGTGGCGCTGCTCCGCGACACCGCCGTGCGCTGTGACCGGGTTCTGCCGGCCGGGGACCCGCTGACCCTTGCCGTCCATCAGAGCCTGGCCAACCTAGGGGAGAGCTGACCCCCTTCTTTGAGGATGCGTGTCTGCCAAATCGGATATAAGGTACTATAACGGTAGAAAACATGTTAAATATGATCAAAAGTCATGCAACATGGGTTAACACCATGAAATACTGATTTTTCGCTCTAAATGAGAATCCGCGTGCGCCGACCGGTTACCTATTAGAGTTGGGTCGGCAATGTAAGCGCAGGACAGGCTGCCGGAAAGGGGCGCTATGTCGGTTCCGCCGCTGGAGCGGCTCTGGGTCGCCTTTGGCGCCGAGCCCGCCGATACCGAAGTGGCCG
Organism: Actinomycetota bacterium; assembly: GCA_003168295.1. The sequence goes on along the minus strand of PMST01000600.1, from coordinate 34,286 downwards.
GGCATTATCGGTCTCGCATCATGCGACGCATCGCGCGCATGACCCCCGTCACCGGCTGGATGTGAGTGGCCATGCAGGCCGCAATCTTGATCGCTGTCCTGGTCCTCGTCGTCGCCTTCCTTGTGGTCGGGGACTTTATCAGGACTGAGCGCGATAGTTCGCAGTGGTCCGATGACAGGCCGGCGATTGACGCCAGCCCAAGGACCCTCGCAGAGGCTCACGATGGCTCCGCGTTCCTCCGTGAACCGGTACCTGCCGCCGGGCACGACGCCCGCCCCGGCAGCATCAGTTCGTCCGGCGGAAGCCACCAGCGTTCACGCCACGGCCCGGCCGCGCATAGCGGTTCGCGCCGTGAGCTGAAGAATTGGCGCGTCCGCTCGCGCTTGATGCTGCTCGTCATTATCCCGTCCGTCGCCGTCGCCGTCGTTGCTTTCTGTGTTGTCCGCATTGCCGATGCCACCCATACCGCGTCGACCCACCCGTCGGGCAGTTCGCTCCGCGACAGGGCTATTTTGTCGGCGGTCGCGTTCACCGTTGTGGCGATCGTCATCCTGGCGCTGGCGTTGTGGTTGGCGGCGGTCGCGGCCGGGTCCGTGCTGAGGCCGATTCGCAAACTTCGGGCCGGGGCGCTCGACCTGGACGAGGTCCGGCTGCCTGATGAGATCCGCCACATCAGCGGTAACAATGGCCAGGGCGTGCCGTCCTCCGATGTGGAGCCCATTGATGTGGATTCCTCCGACGAGATAGGTGAGGTCGGCCGCGCCTTCAACCACATGCGCACCGAGATGTTGCGCCTGGCAGCCAACGAGACCGCACTTCGCGGCAGGCTCGACGCCATGTTCGTGAACCTTTCGCACCGTAGCCAGTCCCTGGTGGAACGCCAGATCCGCCTCATCGAGCACCTCGAACAGGGGGAGCAGGACAGCGAGCGCCTAGCGAACCTGCTCAAGATGAATCGCATCGCGAGCCGCATGCACCGCAATTCGCAGAACCTGCTGGTTCTGGCCGGTCACGAGGTGCCCAGCGACTGGACCCAGGCGATTGCGCTCGTGAATGTGATTAGGGCCGCGGTGTCCGAGGTCGAGGATTACGAACGTATCTCGCTGGCGGCGCAGCCGGACATCGCGGTGAACGGCCCCGCCGTCAACGACGTGGTGCACCTGCTGGCCGAACTGATCGAGAACGCAACGTCGTTTTCCGCGGGGGACATGCAGGTCGATATCTCCGGCCAGGTGCTGACCAGCGGCGGCGTATTGGTAGACATCACCGACCGGGGCGTCGGAATGGCCCCGAAAGAGCTGGCGTATGCGAACTGGCGGCTGGAACACCCCCCGGCGGCGGATATCAACGTGCCCAAGTGGATGGGTCTGTTCGTGGTCGCCAGGCTCGCGGCGCGGCATGGCATCAGAGTCCGACTGCAACAGGCGGATTTCGGCGGTCTCACCGCGCTGACCTGGCTCCCTGGTGAAATACTCACGGACCAAGGCGCGGCTCCGCCGTCGAGGCTCAGCAGTTTCGGCAGCGCCGGGTCAAGGCGGCGCCTGCCTGGGCCGGGCCTGCCTGAGCCGGCCACCGATCCCGGTTACGTCGCCGCCGAGGAGAGGGTGAGCGTGGCTAGGGCGCCGGAGTTCGCGCCACCGCGCGAGGATGTCCGGCACGCGCCGCCCGGCCGGCGGTTGATACCTGATGCGGGCCGGGCCGCGGCTAGCGGCCCGCGGCCGGTGCTCCAGACCGGACCGCCCGCCGCCGTCAGGCCGTTTGGTTCCGGGCTACCCGAACCTGCGGGCGCCTCTGGCCAGCAGGCTTATGCCCAAGGCGACGAAAACCCAGGCGGAACCTTCGCTGCGGCCCCGCTGGCCGCTCGCGCCGCGCCGTGGCGAAGCGAGACGTCGCAGTCCGCTAGCACTCCGGTGGCCACCGAGGCGCCCTCGGGTTACGCCGAGGCGCCCACGGGTTACACCGAGGCGCCCACGGGTTACACCGAGGCGCCCACGGAGAAGAGTGCCGCCGCGGGTGGCGTGATCGTGCCGCCCGTAGAGGTTGCCGCGGAGACGCGCAGGCTGCCTATCTTCGACGCGGTCGAGTCGAATTGGTTCAGGGGTGGTCGCGAGGCGCCAAGCAGTTCCTCCGGTCCCAACGCCGCGGCCGGAAACCGCTGGTCGTCGCCGGCCGACCAAGGCTGGAATGCTGCCCGGACGGTCGATTCACCGTCCTCGGGCGGCGAGACGACAGCGGGGCTCCCCCGACGGCTGCCGAATGCCAATCTGGTCCCCGGCGCCATTCCGGGCTCGGAACCGGTGTTGCCACCACGGTCGGCTGCCGCGGCCCGGGACCGGCTCGCCGGATTCCAGCGAGGTGTCGGCGAAGCCAGGGCATCGGCCAGCGAAACGGCCAATCCTGGCGGAGAAGACGAGTCCTGACGGTCCGTGTCCTGCAACCGTTACCGTGGCAATTCGCCGTCCTTGTCACCTGATGCCAGGTTTTGACCGTATGGTTTGCAAGTGACCAAACTGAGGGCTGTGCAACCGGGTGTAGCATGCGCCTGGTGGCCCGGCGCCCCTGATCCGCCAACGTCGTGTCCGCGCCGGGTTTGGCGGGCGCCGTGCCGTACATGCGATCGGATTCAGGGGAGCGCGCAGCGGGAGGCCGCAGAGCAGATGCTCCTGCTTACTGGCCCTTAAGCACCGGAACCTGAGCAACGTGAGACGCTTCTCTTTGTTGCCTGCGAAAATCTAATTCGCACGAGCCACACCACGACTGGAGAACAGGATGACGGAACGACCCGTAACTGCCGTCCCAGGAATGACATCGTCGCCGCCGGCCCGGCTCGAGCCGGATGCGATTGGGGCGGCCCAGGACACGATTATCGGTATGGCCAACTCGGCCCCGACTGTATCGACGGCGCTGACGCTGGCCTCACTGACCGCCGTGGCCGCCTACGCCGTGGGACCTGTCATTATCCTGACCGCGATACCCATGCTCATCATCGCCAACGCGTATCGCCGGCTGAACCTGTGGAACGCCAACTGCGGCGCTTCCTTCGAATGGGTCGGCCGCGCGATCAACCCGTACCTTGGTTTCATCACCGGCTGGCTGATGATCACCGGCAGCCTGGTCGGGGCGGTCTCCGGCGTCGTGATTCTCTCCCCGTCGGTCCTGGCCGTCTTCAATGCCACCGCCACCAGCACCTGGCCCAATATCCTCATCAGCACGGCCGTGATTCTCCTCATGCTGGTGATCGCTGTGGTGGGCATCAAAATCACCGCGCGCACCCAGGTCAGCATGGCCATCATCGAGTACACGATCCTCCTCGGCTTCGCGATCGCGGGCTTCGTGCTGGTGCTCAGCCATCATCACGGCACCTTCCCGATCACCGCGGGCTGGTTTAACCCCAGCGGAATCGGCGGGAAAGGCAGCCTGGCGTCGGGGTTCCTGATCGCCGTGTTCATGTACACCGGCTGGGACGCCACCGTGTACGTCAACGAGGAAGTGAAGCACCGGCGGCGCAACCCGGGCCGGGCCGCCGTCTACGCGGTCGGTTTCCTCGCCATCATCTACACCGTGTCTGAGATGGGCCTGGCCGGGGCCGTATCGCCGGCCAAACTGCAGGCCAACGCGGCTGACGCGCTCGTCTACATCGCGCAGACGCTGGGCGGCGGCTGGTGGGCCAAGGTGATGGCCCTGTCCCTGGCCCTGTCGGTGATCGCCTCCACCGGGGTCGCCGTCGTGGTCATCGCCCGGATGATCTACGGGATGGCGAGTCACCGGGTGCTGCCGCCGGTCCTGGGCAACATCAACCGTCGCTTTGCCACCCCCGCGATCGCCAGCATCGTCGTCGGCGTGATCCTCATCGCGGCCACCTGGGTGTACCTGCTCTCTAGCTCGATCGCGAACGTTTTCAGCGATGTGATCGACGTGACCGGCCTGCTGTATGCCGCTTTCTACGTCCTCACCGGACTGGCGGCCATCGTGTACTACCGGCGTCGCGTCTTCAGCAACGCCTGGGACGCGCTGCTGGTCGGCATCCTGCCTCTCGCCTCGTGCGCATTCCTGGTCTGGATCGTGGAAAAGTCGCTGGCGGCCGCGCCTGCCTCGCAGGTCTGGTCAATCGTCGGCATCGTCGCGGCCGGCGTGGTCATGATGCTCATCGCGCGTTTCGTCCTGCGGTCGACGTTCTTCCAGATCCCGCTGGAGAGCGCCCCCAAGGAGGCCTGACACGAGCGCCCNNCCGGGTGCGGGACGTCGCTGGTGGTCCCCGGGGCGCGGCGCTGGTCAAGCACGCCCGCGGCATTGAACATACAGAGCATGCTTAGTATGGTTCCGAGTTCGGCGTTAGCGAGCGAACGGGAGCCATACCGCCTTGGACGAGCGGACCTTCGACGAGCGTTACCGGCCGTGGGCGCAGCGTTCTGGCGAGCTGTTCACCGAGGCCAGCCGTTACATCCCCGGAGGCGCCGGCAGCAGCGCGCGCACCGTCAAGTTCGGCTGGAAGCCGTACCCCCCGTTCCTGGCCGAGGGCCTCGGGTCCCGGGTCCGCGACGTCGATGGGCATTCCTACGTCGACTACCTGCTCGGGCTGGGCCCGATGATCCTGGGCCACCGGCACCCGGCCGTGACCCAGGCCGTCACCAGAGCCGTCACCGAGCTGGGCACCTGCTTCGGCCTGCCGTATGAGCTGGAGATCGAGGCGGCCCGCAAGGTCATCGAGGCGGTGCCGGGGGTGGAGCTGGTCCGGTTCTCCAACTCCGGCAGCGAGGTCGTCGGCACCGCCGTCCGGCTGGCCCGCGCGCACACCGGGCGCCGGCTGATCATCCGCTTCGAGGGGCACTACCACGGCTGGCAGGACACCGTCTACTGGAGCAACCACGTGGATCCGGAACTGGCCGGCCCGGCCAGCTCACCCCGCCCGGTCGCCTCCGGTCCCGGCGTCCCGGCCGAGCTGGCCGCCACGCTCATCGTGCTGACCTGGAACGACGCCGAGAGCTTCGCGGCGGTGATGGCCGAGCGCGGCGACCAGGTGGCCGCGGTGATCACCGAGCCCGCGGTGTTCAACACCGGCTGCATCCTGCCCGAACCGGGCTACCTGGAGCTGCTGCGCGAGCAGACCCGCCGGCACGGCGCGCTGCTCATCTTCGATGAGGTCATCACCGGATTCCGCTTCGCGCGCGGCGGCGCGCAGGAGTATTTCGGCGTCACGCCCGACCTGACCACGATGGCCAAGGGGCTGGGCGGAGGCTTCCCGGTGGCGGCAATCGGCGGATCCCGCGAAGCGATGTCGATGATCGCCGAGGGCCGCTACTCGCACTCGGGCACCTACAACGCCAACACGATCGCGTGCGCCGCGGTCAGCGCGACCATGGACGTACTGGCCACCCCTGGCCTGTACCAGCGGCAGCGCGAGCTGGGCGAGACGCTGATGAGCGGGCTGCGNNCAGCGCTACGCCAACGAGGATCTGTTCACCCGGTGGTGGCAGGAGATGCTGCTGCGGGGGATCTTGTTCCACCCCAGCCAGTACGAGAACCTGTTCCTGTCGCTGGTGCACACCGCCGATGACGTCGACGACATGCTCAGCGCGGCGCAGGAGGCCTTCGCCGCCATCGGGCGCCGACGGTTAGGGTGCTTCCGGACGCACCACCGGCCTAGGGCTTTGATCCCGATTCGGTGACATTCCCGATTCGGTGACCGTATTGCGTCGTCATCGGCCATCATTTTGGGGTCTCCCAGCGTTGCGAAGCCCTCCCGATCGAGACGGAGATGCGCCATGTCATCGCGAGCCAGCAGCGGACCGCCCCCGGCCGGAGCGCAGTCCCCTGATCATGCGGGCGGCACCCTGAAGGACGCTGCCCTACGCGCCGGCGACATCGTCGTCATCTCCATGGCCAGCTCCGGTCCGACGCAGAGCATCGCGGTCACGCTGGCCGTCCTGCTGTCCACCGTCGCCTACGCCAGCTTCCTGCCCATCGTGATCTGCCTTATCCCGATGCTCGGCATCGCCATCGGCTACCAGCGGCTCAACGCCTGGCAGCGCAGCGCGGGCGCCACGTACTCCTGGGTCGGCCGGGCCCTCAACCCGCACGCCGGTTTCTTCGCCGGCTGGATCATGCTGATGTACTACTGCGTCGGCACGACCAGCCTGACCGTCCCGCTCGGCACCTACATGCTGACCTTCTTCAGCAGCACGCTGCCGAACAACGTCTACGCGGTCGCCGCCGTCGGCTCCGGGTTCGACCTCCTCGTCCTGGTCATCGCGGCGGCCGGGATCCAGCTGTCGGCCAGGTTCTCGTGGGGCTGGGCCATCTTCGAGTACGGGCTGCTGGTCGGCTTCTCCATTGCCGCCCTGCTCGGCATCTACGGTCACAGCCTGCACCACACCGTGCACATCTCCAGCTCGTGGTTCACGATCAGCGGCGCGGGCGGGTTCAGCGCGCTGGTCTCCGGCTGCCTGCTGGCCATCTTCCTGTACTCCGGCTGGGACAGTGCCGCCTACGTCAGCGAGGAGGCCAGGGGCAAGCAGGCCGGCCGGGCCGGGGTGGTCAGCGTGCTGGTCCTGTTCGTCATCTACGCCGGCGTCATCTTGTGCCTGCAGGGCGTCGCGCCCAACAAGGCCATGCAGAACAACGCGGCCAACATCCTGGCCTACGTCGGCGACCTGATCGGCGGCACCGGCTGGGGCAACGTCATGATCGTCGCGGTGCTCGGCGGGACGCTGGCCTCCCTGCTGGCCGCCATCGTGAGCGCGGGGCGGATCTCCTACGCCATGGGCCGAGACCGCACGTTCCCGCGCTGGTTCGCGAACGTGAACCCCAGGTTCCGCACCCCGTGGAACGCCACGATCCTGTTCGGCCTGCTCAATATCCTGTTCCTGTGGGGCACGACGCTGGCCGGCTCGATCGGTAAGGCCCTGTCCGACATCGTCAGCACCCTCGGCCTGATCGCGGCGATCTTCTACCTGCTCACCGCGAGCGCCGCGATCTGGTACTACCGCCGGAGGATCACGAGCAGCGTGTCGGACTTCTTCCTCGGCGGTTTCCTGCCCGGCCTGGGCGCGGCGTTCATGCTGTTCGTGATCGTCTACACGCTGGAGCAGGACGAGCTCAACGGGGTCGAACTCGGCTTCGGCCTCGGGCTCGCGGCGGTCGGCCTGGTGCTCTCGTTCGTGTCCTCCTACGTCGGGAAGTCGCGCTTCTTCTCCGACCCGACTACCAGCTACGGTGACCGGGTCGAGGAGGAACTCGCCGAGCCCCCGTTCTCATGACCTCAGGCGACCCCGGCCAGGACGCCGGCGACAGCTATATCGGGCTCGACCTCGGCACGTCCGGGCTCAAGGGGGTGGCACTCTCCACCACCGGCGCGATCCTCGCCCGGGGCAGCGCGGTCTACCCCACCCACCGGTCCGCCGCGGGGGCGGCCGAGCAGGACACCGGCGACTGGCGGCGCGCGGTGGAACACGTGCTGGCGCAGATCGGCGAGGTGATCCCGGCCGGGCGCTGGCGCGCCATCGGCCTGTCCGGCATGATTCCCACTCTTGTCACCCTCGATCGGAATGATCAGCCGAACGGACCCGCCATCACCTGGCAGGACAGCCGGGCCGATGACCTGGGTGACGAGTTCCGCGAAGGCTGCGGCCCCGCTGAGCTTTACCGGCTGACCGGCCAGTGGGTGGACGGACGCTACCTGCTGCCGATGTTCGCCCGGATCGCCCGGGTCGATCCCGGCCGCGCGGCTGCCACGGCGACCATCGCCTCGGCCAAGGATTATCTGTTCGGCTGGCTAACCGGTGAGCTGGCCACAGACCCCAGCACCGCCACCGGCTACGGCTGCTACGAGCTGGCCACGGAGACCTGGAACGCCGAGTGCCTAGCCGCGGCCGACCTGACCGGCCGTGCCCCCGGCGCCCCCGGCGGTCCCAGGCTGCCCGCCGTGCGCCCCTGCACCACCCGCCGTCCGCTGCGGGCGCAAGCGGTGGCCCGGCTGGACTGCGCCCCGATCCCGGTGGTGCTGGGCGCGGCCGACTCCGTGCTCGGCGCGCTCGGGCTAGGCGTCCGCGGGCCGGGCCAGGTGGCCTACATCGCCGGCACCAGCAACGTCATCCTGGGCATCACCGACCGGCTGGTCCTCGACCCGTCGCACCGGTTCCTGGTCACGCCGCTGGCCGAGCCCGGCCGGTGGGGCGTCGAGATGGACCTGCTTGCCACCGGGAGCGCCATCACCTGGCTGGCCGGCCTGCTCGGCGGGGACCTGACCGCGGCCGGGCTGGTCGAGCTCGCGGCGAGGACAGATCCCGCGGGCGCCCCCGTCCTGCTTCCTTACCTGAGTCCTGGCGAGCAGGGCGCGCTGTGGGACCCCCTGCTGAGCGGCGCCGTTGTCGGTCTCGACCTGAGCCACGGCCGGCCGCACCTGGCCCGCGCGCTGGTCAACGGCATCGTTCTGGAGAGCCGNNTCCTTCCGTGCCGACCTGGCCGACGCCACCCGCCGGGTCGTCTCGATGCCGCGTGACGACGACACCGACCACTCCGCCCGGGGGGCGGCGCTCATCGCGGCGCTGGCCATCGACGGCGGCTGGCCGGACGGCGCGTTCCCGTCGGCAGGCGTGGCCGCCGAGCCGGACGACGCCCGGGCCAAGCTGTGGGATGAGCTGTGGGCCGCCCACGAGTCCGCCCGTCTCCGGCTTCATCCCTTATTCGTCAGCGGACTCGCCCCGTCTCTTGCGCAGCCCCGGGCACTCTGGCCAGGATGTCCTGGGGACGGTAGCCCCTGGGGCTGGCCGCGCGACTGGAAGGCACGGGCGTGATCTGGACGAGTGAGCGCAACCGGCAGCAGGGACAGCTGGTGGCCGAGGTCTACCAGGGCGCGTCCGCGGTGCCGTGTGAGCGCCTGGCCATCATCGCGGGCGGCCTGCCCGGCGCGGACAAGGCCAGAGCCCTCGACGAGGCCGGCGTGGATCGTTCGCGTTACCTCACCGTCAGCATCGACGACGTCCTGGTCCAGATGGCGGCCCGCCAGCTCATTCCGCCCCAGGCCGAGGGGCTGTCGCCGCTGGCCCGGGCCGGGCGCGTGCACGGGGAGGCGCAGTTTCTCGCCAAGCGCATCGGGCTGCTCGCGCTCACCGACGGCCGGAACCTGATCCTGGACATCTCGCTGGCCTCCTGGCGCACGGCCGAGGCGTGGACGTATGCGCTGCGGTTCGCGGACTACGCCGTGAACGCGGTGTTCGCCGACATCGAGATCGCCGACGCGGTGCGCCAGGCCGAGGAAGCCCACCGCCGCGACGAGGAAGAATTCACTCGCGGGCGCGGCTACGGCGGCCGGTACCTGCGCGCCGAGGCCATCCGGTCCCTCGCCATCCCGGCCGCCGCCGAGCCCAGGAACCGCATCAGGTGGGCTCTCGGCGCGCGGTCGGCCGGGGCCATCGGCGGAACGGTGGGCGGGGCCTTTCCCGGCGGTGCGGTGACCGCGATGCTCACCGCCTACCGGGACGGCAGGTACACCCTGGACGATCTGTCGCTGGAGTTCCGCGCCCGCCGCTGGCCCCGGGTCCCGGATGTCTGCCCGCCCGAATTGGAGCAGGCCAGGGCGGCCATCGACGATCCCGAGCCCTACGTCCCCGGTTCTTTCGACGACGTGGTGCTCGCCTANNGGGTCAGCCCGGCCAGAACGCCCGGACCTCGATCCGGCCGAACGCGGCCACCGGATGCGCCGCGGCCACCCGGACGGCCTCGTCGATGTCCGCGCACTCGAGAATGTCGAATCCGCAGATCACCTCCTTGGTCTCGGCGAACGGCCCGTCGCTGACCAGGACCTCGCCGTCACGTACCTCGACCGTCTTGGCCTCGCGCGGCGGCCGGAGCCGGTCGCCGTCCAGCCGGATGCCGCGGGCGATCACGTCATCGAGCCAGGCAAAACTCCGGCTGTCCTCGCCGTCCTCAGGCTCCTCGCCGGCTTCGAAGCTGGCGCCGTCGACACAGACCAGCATCATGTACTTCATCGTCTTCTCCGCTCCTCATCGGCAGCTACGACACTACGACGAACGGGCACCGCGCAAAAAGACAGCCGCGGCATCTCGGGCTGGGTCGGCCGCTGCCACCACGGCTCGTTCGGCCAAATCTTTAAAATTCTTTTTTCCCGAACGGGCCTGGCTTAAGTTCCCGGGCACGGCCGTACGCGACGCCGCGTCATGGCCCAGGTCGACCTCGACGAGTCGGCGGCGTCGGCCGCCGACCCTTGCCGAGGCCGTAGATGTGAGTATCATGCACATAGATTAACGTTATCAACCGATGGAGGTCAGCATGCTAGACAAGGCGACGGACTTTCAGGTCCGCAGGGTCGTCCACGGGACTGGCCCGGACGGCAAGTCAACCGTCCTCGAAGACAGCCTGGCGGATCACCGGGTCGAGACGCCGGCCTTCACGATTGTCGACCTCTGGCGGATCAACTCCACACCCGCGTCACTTGAGAACGAGGATGGTCTGCCGGACGGCGTGGAACTGACGCCGCCACCGGGATCCGCGGTCTTTCGGATGTGCGCCATCGCCCCCGACGAAGAGTGGGCCGGCCGGCCGATGAGCGATTCACTCGCCGCGATCGGGCACGACGAAGCGGCCGCAGGGGGCGGTGACCAGGAGGACCGCGGCGTGCATGCGACCGACACCCTCGACGTGGTCGTGGTCTTGTCCGGTGAGGTCTACTGCACGACCGACACCCATGACACGCTCTTGAAGGCCGGCGATGTAGTGGTCCAGACCGGCAACACGCATGCGTGGAGTAATCGCAGCGGCAAGGTCTGCATGGTGGCGTTCGTGATGGCCGGCGCGACGCGCTAGCCGACGCTCGGGTCCGTCAGAAGTGACCGTGAACAACTAGAGACTGGGAGCCCGACATGGATCTGGCGGCGGCAACAACCACGATCGACCTCTCCAAGCACCCGGAAGCCGCGGCGGCGGCCCTGCAAGGGCTGATCGACGAGGTCGCGATCCGTAACCTGGCCGCCTTGTACGCGATGGCCGTCGACGATCACGACATCGAGCGCGTCGTGGGTTGCTTCGCTGAGGACGGGACGTTCACCCGCGCGGGAAAGTCCGAGCGCGGCCGGCGGGATTTGCGCGCCTTCTTCGTCAAGATGATGGACCGGTACTTCACGACGCTGCACACGCCGCATTCGCACGTCGTCGCGATGAACGGCCGGGACAGCGCGACGGGCCTGACGACCGGCCACGCTGAGCTTTCTTTCGAGGGCACGCTGATGATGGCGGCATATCGGTACGACGACATCTATTCCCGAATCGACGGTCGCTGGATGTTCCAGACCCGAGCGCTGAAGTTCATGTATGTCGTACCTTTCCAGGAAATGTCGTCGGCGTTTGTCGACCGGAGGCGAATCCGCTGGCCGCAGTTGCCCTACGCCGAGGCCGATTTCCCCGAGAGTTTTTCGACTTGGACGAGCTATCGCTGAGCCTCGGCTGCCGGGGCGGCCGTGATGGAGCCAGGTGGCGGGATTTCCTGGCTCCGGACGGCTGACGGTCGCAGTCCACCTCGAATCGATGTATACAGTCAATAAGTAATGTATAGTTAAAATATCTATATAGCATCGATTTGATGCCGAACCTCAAGATTTCTTGCTGCCGGCATTGTGAGCCCAGGAGTTAGCATGAACGGGAGTCGCCCGCCCAAGGCAGCCATGCTCGTGGCGCAACGCATCGTGCGGGACGTAGTCCGCGGCAGCCTGAAGCCAGGTGATGTGTTGCCGGCCGAGCGTACGATGCTCGAAAAGTACACGACCGGGCGCGGCACGCTCCGAGAGGCTTTGCGTTTGCTGGAATTCCAGGGCGTCATAGCGCTCAAGCCAGGACCCCGGGGCGGACCCGTGCTCCTGGATCCGGACGCCTCGCACCTAGGCAACACCGTGGTGCTTCTCATGCAACTGAAGGAAGCGCCGTTCCGGACCATAATTGAGGTCCGTTCTGCCCTGGAGCCCGTGATCAGTTCTCTGGCCGCGGAGCGGATCAGCGAGGAAGCGCTGGACCGCCTGAAATCGACAATTGTTCAGATGCGCGACAATCTCGATGACCAGCACATATTTCTGGACGCGAACAAGGAGTTTCACGAAATAATCGCATGGTCATCAGGTAATCCGCTGTTTGGCTATATTATCGACTCGCTGCTCGGTATTATGGACGGAACTCTTATCGGCATGGATTACCCGAGCCGCCGTCGCTCGGCAATCCTCAAGGCTCATGAGAATATTTTCGCTGCCATCCGCGAACGTGATCCCGATGCTTCAGCAGCGCTCATGCTGGAGCACATTAACCAGTATGTCAATTATGCGGAGCGGAAATTTCCCGAAGTACTCGACCGGGTAATCCCATGGGACCGCCTGCTCACGTAGGTCGGGCACCGACTCGATCGCGGGAGGCCTCGAAGGCCCGGCCCCCTGCCGCCTAGCTCCCGCCGGACACCGGCCCACCGCTCGACTTCGCTCAGGATAATCATGTATAACATGATTAGAGATCAGAACCTGTGATCAGGAGTGGATGACCGTCTGACGTAGAGGAGTCGACGTGGGAACGCTTAGCGGCAAGGTCGCGCTGGTCACCGGGGCGGCTCGCGCGCAGGGCCGCGCGCACGCGGTCACCCTGGCGCAGCACGGCGCGGACATCGTGATGATGGACATCGGTCACGATGTCGAGGGCGTCCAGTACGAGCTCGGGACCAAGGCCGAACTGGAGGAGACCGCCCAGGCGGTCGAAGCGCTCGACCGGCAGGTGGTCTGGCAGCTCGGCGACGTTCGATCACAGGAAGAGATAGACGCCGTGGTAGCGGCGGGTATCGCCGCCTTCGGGCACATCGACATCGCCATCGCCAACGCCGCGGTGTTCGACGACGGTCCGGCGTGGGAACTCACCGAGCAGCAGTGGTCGAATGTCATAGACACCAACCTCGGCGGGGTCTGGCGAACCGCCAAGGCGGTCATCCCGGCGATGATCGAGGCCGGTGGCGGATCGATCGTCATGATCTCGTCGACCAACGGGCTGGAGCCGGCCAACGGGCACAGTCACTACGCCGCATCCAAACACGGAGTCATCGGTCTGATGCGCACCATTGCCCTGGAGGCGGCGCCGCTGGGCATTCGCTGCAACGCCATCTGCCCGGGCTTCGTCAAGTCGGGCATGACGACCTTCCAGGGACAGCTGGACAGGTACGCAGGCCACCCCGGCGGCACCGAGGCCGACCTCGAGCATGCCGGGCGGTCCTACCATCCGACGCGCGACCTGACCTACCTCGACCCGCAGCACATCGCTGACGCCGCCCTATGGCTGGCGTCCGACGCTGCCGCCGCCGTCACCGGTGTGGCGTTGCCCGTCGAAGCGGGCCACCTGCTCATACCGGGCGTCTACACCGGTTCCTGAGGGCTCGGACTACCCCGGCCGATCTTTTAGCCGCCGGGTGGCCGTTCGTCCTGCAGAGTCCAGTCCTGAAGCTCGGCCCAGTTCGCCAGGCTCGTCAGGGGGACTCCAATCCTCTCCAAGACCGGCGCCATATCGACGTTAAACGGCTCAGCTGGCCCTTGATTACTGTAGGTATAGAATTGATCTAGCTGGCTCACAAATGACTCACGATCAATCCCGGCGACGTCTTTGAAAATTTCCCACATGATCTCGCCGAACTCACGCGGAGTAATGGGATCGTGGGTGATTTGGATGCCCAGGACACCGCTCAGCGTGGCGCTGATTATCTCGGGGCTAAGTACCTCAGGGCCGCCTAGCACTATTCGCTCGCCCAGCAGATCGTCGCGACGCAGGCCCTCGATCATGAACGCCCCGACATCGTCGAGCGACATCCAGCTCGCCCGGAAGCCCGGCTTGTGCGGGTACCGGAATTTCCCGTTCAGCAGCGCAGGTTTGGACCAGTCGGCCAGCAGGTTGTCCATGAAGAGCACTGGTCCGAACGTTACGACCGGTGCGCCGGTGCCCTCGAGCGCCAGTATTCCCTCGAGGACGTAGTCATAAGGCGGCTCGCTCCCCAGTGCCTGCGGGATATAGACGCTCGTGTTGTAAACCACGCGGTCAAGACCAGCGCGCCTGGCCGCCTCGCCCACCTGCCGGGCCTGGTCCAGGCGATGCGCGGAGCCGGCGAAGGCCGGTGGCGTGAAGAAGACGGCGTCCATTCCCGCGAAGGCCCCATCCAGCGACGCCGCGTCGTCGAGATCCGCCGGAGCCCATTGCACGTCCTCGAACTCGGGACCCTGGGCCACCGGCTTACGCCGAGTGATGCCTCGGACCTGGTAGTCCTGCCGTCGCAGCTGGCGGATCTGGGCGAGTCCCTGCCGGCCGCTGGCCCCGATTACGGCAACCTTGCTGATGGCCACGGTGTCCTCCTCGCTACGTGCGCCGAGAGCGCTAGCCCATATTAATCATAGTAATCCTATGCATAGTCTTGTACCATACGACCCGGAGGCAGCGATGCGGAACAAGACAGGCAGACTTCCCAGACGCAGGCGGCGACCACATTTGCCCGCGCTTAGTGACCCTGCGCCCAGTGACAGGGACTGGATCTTCGACGCCCTGCGGGGTGAGCGGCCGGACGTGCTGTCGTCTGATGTCACGGTGGCCCTTCCAGATCCTGGTCGGCCCGAGAGCGAAGCCAGGCTCGTCACGACGGGCAGGCAGGCGGCGGCGTCCGCCCTGGCGCTGGACGCGTGTCAGTACGAGACACGTGTTCCTGTTCTGCGGTGCGAGGCAGGCAACACGGTCTTCCTCGAGTTCCTGGAGAACACTCGCGGAGGGATCCCGCAGTCAGCTGCGGTGGCCGTGGCGACCAGAGCACGGTCAGTTGCGAGCGTCGTAGCCTTCCGGCACGACTTCGTCCCGGTCTCGAAGGCGAGGCGCCCTGGTGCGGAAGTGCCTGTGGCCGCGGCGGAGTCAGTAGTCCGGCGTTATCTTGATCATCTCGAAGCCGGCCGGGCGGCCGCGGCCGTCGACTGCTTCGAGGAGGACGGTATTTATAGCTTCCCGCCACGCACCCCCGCTGGCCCCCGGGGCACCGTCCAGGGTAGGGAGGCCATCAGGTCCGTCTTCGAAGCCCGCGGGGTCAATGACGCACGGCATCGTATCGCCACGGTAGCGGGAAGCACCGCGATCGCGGATTTTGCCGTCTGGGGCCGGGTGACTGGCCTGCCCGCGGGAAAATCCGCGACGTTCCTTTCGTGTGTCGCCATCGGAGACCACGGTCTTATCCAGCGCTATGTAGCTCAGATGTGTATTCCAGAAGCAGGCCACGACGTTGATCAAGGAGGCACGCGATGAAGCGCGTTATCACGGGTGAGAAGGACGGCCGGTCCTACTTCGCCCATGTCGGAGAGGTCGAGGCTGTCGCTAGCCACGGTTTTGTCATGCGCCTGGCGTGGGGTCAGGACGGCCTGCCCATGGCGTTGCCCACGACCGCCGAGACGCCGGAGCATGACGGTCAGCTTTTCCCGCCCGCCGACGGGGTCCGCATGACCCATATCGTCTTCCTGCCCGACGACGAGGCGACCGAGGCTGAGGGGGGAGTGCTCGATGCGGTGATGGCGGAAGGCGACGGCATGCACCAGACCGAGAGCTTGGATATCGGCTGGGTGATCGAGGGCGAACTCGGCCTCGAGATGGACGACGGCTCGGTCCAGTGGCTGACGGCCGGCGACTTGATCGTCCAAAATGGCACCCGCCACAAGTGGCGCAATCGTAGCGGCAAGCCGGCCGTCGGAGGATTCGTCACTTTGGGCGCACAGCGACGCTGAGCCAGGCCGGGGAATGACCTCGCTCAAGAGCCGCCTGGTCCGCCCCGGCCGTCGCCGGACAGACGGCGGGAATCGTGGCTGGTCGGCCTGCCGACCGGTGCCACCTCGATGACGACCCGGTTCGGCGTGTCCAGATGTCGCGCGAATGACTCTGGCGTTTGCGGTTCATGACGCTGGGCGAAGCAGGGAAAGAACCAGTCGAGCGTCGGCCGGTCGGTATGCAATGTCGCCGTGCCACGTTGCGCCAGCATCTGGCGCCCGGAGATGGCGGTTCCCAGATTGCTCACCACCACGGTGACCCTGGGATCTGCGCGAAGGCCCTCGACGTGCGGCCGTCCGGAGACCGCGGTCAGCCAGAATCGCTCCCGGACGTAGATATAGCTCAGCACGACCGCGCGCGGCCATCCGGCCGGGTCATGGAAGGACAGCACGCACTGGCTCTGGGCGCTGAGCAATGCGGCCTGGTCCTCCGCCGACAGGCGCGCATCGCGCAGGGATCCGGCGGCGGAGGGCTGGCCGTCAGCCGCCGTCACGAGCCGCACTGCCTGGCAGGCGCGGTATCCATGATCTGCTGTCCCACATTCAGGTTCATAGTGAGCCTCGGCGAGCGACTGCCGGCGTCATCCTGGGTATCGGTCGGCCTCGTCGAGCGACATCACGCCTCCATCCTATGATGATGATGATTCGGACCTTTTGTCAATGGGTGTGATGGCCGCCGACGCTCCGGCTCTGCCCCCGCGCCGCCCCTGGCCTCGGTATCTAGCCGCTGCTGGCCCAAGAGCCGACCACAGCCCGAGCGCGGCGCGGCTGAAGTTTGTGATCTAACGGGCCTTGATTCTATGAATATGATTGCTATGCTTTGTGGAACCACAGGGGTCGGTGACCTACCCGGCCTCACTGTCTCTACCTCTATCTTGGAGTGGCATTGAAGCCAGACCGGATTTTCCGCCCACGGAGGGCACGCTCAGTCGCACTGAGCCTCGCTGCCGCGGGTGCGTTGCTTGCGCTGGCCGCCTGCTCGTCGTCAGGAAGCTCGTCAGCAAGCTCAACTGCAAGCTCGTCAGCAAGCGCGGCGAGCACATCGGCCTCGGGGACGGCCTATAGCCTGGCTACCGCCCAGAAAGAAGTGGCGGCGTTCACCGCGCGTCCTACTTCCATCGGCGTCACCACGCCCATCACGGGCTCGGTTCCCAAGGGCAAGCGCATCGATCTCGTCCAGTGCGGCGTGCCTGCCTGTGAGGCGGCCGGCAACTACCTGGTGACCGCGGCCAGTGCGGTTGGCTGGACGGTCGACCGGATCAATGCCGGGCTGACGGCGGAGTCGACCGCGGCGGCCTGGGCGCAGGCTGTGGCCAACAAGCCAGACGGCGTGGTCACATCCGGATCGCCTCGAGTTCTGTTCAACCCGGCGCTCGCGAAGCTCAAGGCCATGGGAATCCCGGTCGTCGACCAGTCGGTCGGAGACGCGCCAGGCAACGGGCTCTCGCTGGTCATGCTAGGGCCGCCGGCCCTTGCTGGCACATCCACGGCTCCCGGCGTCGGGACGCGCATCGCTGACTACATGCTCAGCCAGAACGGGGGGAAGGCGTTCGATTCGCTCGCGGTCTATACGTCTGAGTACACGAGCGAAATTGCCGCCCTCAGCGGCTTCACGACCGCGATGAGCTCGGCTTGCCCGAGTTGCAAGGTCTACACGCTGAACGTGCCGTTGAGCAGCATCGGGTCGGACCTGCCGAGCCGGATCACCACCTTCCTGAGCTCGCACCCGGAGATCAAGTGGGTGTGGCCGAACTACGACGACTTCATCGAGGGCCTGCCGCAGGCCATGAAGGCCGCCGGGCAGGGCAGCGACCACCTCGTCACGTGGGACAGCAGCACAGCGTCGATCTCCTACATGCAAAATGGCGAACTGACTGCGTTCGACGCCTACCCCGCGGCCGAGATGATGTGGCGGTCGATCGACTTCTTCATCCGGTCGTTCACGAATCAGAGCACGGCCGTTGACACGGCGCCCCTGCCGGCCTGGATGATCACCAACGCCTCGGAGCTTCCGCCTCAAACGGACGGGCTCTTCCCGCTGGTGGCGAACTATCAGGCCCAGTTCGAGAAACTGTGGCACATCTCTTCTTAGATCTGGCCCCCTGGCGCCCGGCATGACCCGCCGGCCGGGCGCCAGGGGGCACCCCCCCGCTTGCGTGCCCAATGAGGAGAGCGAGGTCACGATGGCCGTCTTGACTGCCGGCTCGCGGCGTCATCCGCATCGGACCCTGAGGCGAGCACGATGACGCCATCGATAGTGCTGGATGCGCAGCATGTGTCAAAGTCGTTCGGGCACGTGCTCGTGCTCGACGATGTGTCGCTCACGATCGAAGCCGGCTCGATACACGCCCTCATCGGCGAGAACGGCTCAGGCAAGAGCACGCTCATCAAGGTTCTTTCCGGTTTCCACCCGCCCGATCCCGGCGCCGTCGTGCTGGTCGACGGCGTGCACCTACCGACCGGATCGCCGACTGATTCCGCCGCTGCGGGCCTGCGGTTCGTCCACCAGAACCTGGGGCTCATCGACGAGATGACCGTGCTTGAGAACCTTCGTCTGACCTCGGACCTGGACCAGCGCGCGCTCGCGCCGACGAGCCATTCGCGCGACCGGGAAGCGCATGCTCTGCTCGAGCGCATCGGGGTCACGCTTGACCTCAACGCTCAGGTTGGCCACCTGGCGCCGGACGAGCGGGCCGCCGTGGCGATCGCGCGCGCTATCGACGACAGTCACGGCCAGATGCGGCTTCTCGTGCTTGACGAACCCACCGCCGCCATGTCGCCCACCGAGGTCGAGCGACTGTTCGCGATCATCCGCGAGCTCAAGTCCAGCGGGGCATCGGTGCTCTACATCTCGCACCGGATCGATGAGATCCTCCGCCTGGCCGACACCGCTACCGTGCTCCGCGACGGCCGCATGCAGGGCCACTTCTCGACCAGCGCGGTCTCGCGCTCGGAGCTGATCGGCAGAATTCTCGGTGCCGATCAGGATGAGGCACCGCCGGCCGCGCACCGGGTCCCTGACCCCGCTGGAACTGCGACATGCCTGGACGTGGTGCGGATCACCGGCCGGTTTCTGCGTGATGCGGCGTTCCAGGCCAGGCCCGGGGAAATTCTCGGGGTGGCCGGGCTCGACGGGTCGGGCCGCGATGAGCTGGCCGGGGTCCTCGGCGGCGCGAGCAGGGCGAAGGTCGAGCTGACCACCGCGGCAGGCGGCAGCAACGGGAAACTGACCATCGCGTCGGCTCGCGCCCTCGGCATCGGACTGGTCTTCCCGAACACCCACCCCGCCTCCTTGATCGCCGAATTCACCGTCCGCGAGAATCTGTGCCTCCCGATCCTGCGCGCCACCTCACGGCGCGGGTTCATCTCGGACCGGTCGGAAAAAGGGGTGGCGGCCAACTGGCTCACGCAGCTGGATATCCGTCCCCGCGAGCCCGACAAGCAGCTGCAGGAGCTGAGTGGCGGAAACCGGCAGAAGGTCGCGCTCGCGAAGGCCCTTGAGCAACGACCCGCGGTCCTGGTCCTGGACGATCCGACCAGCGGCGTGGACGTCGGTGCCCGGCGGTCGATCTACGAGATCATCCGGGCGCGGGCCGACGACGGTGTGGGGGTGATCCTCTGCTCCTCCGACATCGAGGACCTGACCAGCATCTGCGACCGGGTCCTGTGTTTCGTGGCCGGCCAGATAGTCGCGGAGTTGCAGGGCGCGGATATCTCCGAGCAGGCCATTCTGAACAGCATTATGAGTGAGAACAGGCTGTCGCCTGGAGGAGTCCACAAATGACAGAACTGGGAACAGACCTACAACCCACGGCGGACCCAAAGCCGCCGGCCAAGGCCACGTCGGCGCGGGCGCTTCGCTCCGTGCTGGGTTTCGGCAGCATCGGGGCCATCTACGTATGGATCGCCATCATCGTGCTGTTCAGCATCTGGATCCCAGGGCTGTTCCTCACCACCAATACCGTCACGCAGATCCTCGATGAGTATTCCATTTCCGCGATCGTAGCCCTGGCCCTGGTCCTGCCCTTGTCGGCGGGCGTCTACGACCTGTCCGTCGGCTCGGTGATGGGTCTTACCGGCATCGTGGCCGGAGCGCTGCTCGGCCATACCGGTCTGCCGGTCGTCCTGGTCGTGCTGCTGTCGGTCCTGTGCGGCGCCGCGGCCGGATTGCTCAACGCACTGGTCGTCGTCGGGATCGGCCTCAATTCCTTCATCGCCACGCTGGCCACCGGGTCGATCATCGCAGCCGTCACCCTCGGCGCGTCCGGCCAGGTGATCCTGACCGCGGGCCTGTCCGGGCCATTCAGCAAGTTTGCCAGCACTGCGGTGGGCAATATCCAGCTGCCTTTCTTCTATATGCTCGTGATCGCGATCTTGATCTGGCTGCTGCTGTCCCGAACCGTGATGGGGAGGCGCGTCTACGCCAGCGGCTTCAACCCGAATGCGGCCCGACTGGCCGGGGTTTCTGTCGGTCGCATCACCACATTCGCGCTGATCATGTCCGGGATACTCGCTGGTTTCGCCGGCGTGGCGCTGGCCTCCCGAGTCCAGGCCGCCGACCCGAGCGCNNTCGCCGTATTCATGATCGGGACCGGCAGCCAGGGTCTTCTGCTGGCCGGAGCACCGCAGTGGACGCCGCAGCTGTTCCAGGGCGTGGTTCTCATCTTCGCCGTCGGGCTCACCGTGGTGGGGAAGCGGGACCGCAGCACGTAACCGCCCTCTGAGGTGCGGCGCCGCCTGTCCCTGAGCGCCAGCCATCGATGTAACGATGACCAGACCCCGGCGCTGCGGCCGGGGTCTAATCGCTGCGGAGATGTCAGCCGGGAATGATGACCGGCTTGATCGCCTCGAAGGCGCGCATGCTCGAGACCGCGAGATCCACCTCGCTGAGCTGGTAGCGATTGGCTCCGAACAGCCGGTCCCAGTCGAAACGACCCTGGTTCAGCCGCATGAACTCCATGGCCTTCCAGTAGGAGTCGCCGACTCCGCTGTACGCGCCGAGGATCGACAGGCCTCGCTCGACGATGTGATTCACCAGGACGTCCTGCCGGCTTTGCGTCAACGTTCCCACGACGACGTACCGTCCGGCCTTGCCCAGCAGCTCGACGCCTTCGCTGAAGGCGGTGCGCCCGCCGGACAGCTCGAAGATCACATCGGCCGGATTCCCGTCATTGGCGGCCAGCACGGCCGCGCGCCGGTCTTCGATGTCGGCGAATTCGTCGACGGACACCGTGGCGTCGGCTCCCCACTCGCGCGCGAGCTCAAGCCGCTGGTCCGGCGCACCGACCACGATGAGCCGCCTCGGTCCGTGCCTGCTGATCATGGCCGTGGCCAGCAGCCCCAGCGGCCCGGCGCCCTGGATCACGACGGCGTGCCGGTAGTCGATCATCCCGGCCCGCTCCACCGCATTGACGACGGTACGTCCGGCGCAGCTCGCCGCGGCCGCCCACTCGCTCTTCACGTCGTCAGGGACGCGGATGCGGTCCGCGCGCGGCCACACATAGCCGTAACTGGCGAATCCGCCCGTTACGTAGGGGAACTTCTCGCAGTTCATCAGCATGCCGACGCGGCGCTTGCGGCACATCTCAGGATGGCCGTGGACGCTGCACATATCGCAGTGACCACACGACTCGTGCGTCCAGACGACGCGGTCGCCGATAGCCAGCGGCGCGCCTGCGGAGTCCGTCCGCGGCCCGTCGCCGAACTCGACGATCCTGCCGACCGTCTCATGCCCGAGAATGAGCGGCGGGGTGATGGGAATGGCCGCGCCTTCCAGGCCGCCTTCCCAGATATGCACGTCACTTCCGCACACCGTGGCGCACTCGTTCTTGACCAGGATCGCGCCGGGCTCGGGCGATGGCAGGGGTAGCTCGCGTACCTCGAAAGGCTCGTGGTACTTGGCCAGCACCGCGGCCCGGGCAGTCGTCGGGACGGTCATCTCGCGGTCACCTCGTGGGTAGTAGCAATAGGCGGATTATCTGCGGGGCCAGGGGTGCGGACGGGGATCAGCCGCCGACCGCTATGGACTTGACCTCAAAGTAGATCTCGAGTCCCTCCGGGCCCATCTCGCGCCCGATGCCCGATTGCTTGTAGCCGCCGAATGGAGTGCCCCAGGCCTGCGGCGCGCCGTTGATGCTGACCATTCCGGTCCTGATCCTGTGCGCGACGCCCAGTGCCTCGCCCGCGTCACCCCAGACCGATCCGGACAGCCCGTAGGGCGAGTCATTCGCGATCCGGATCGCGTCTTCGACGTCAGTGAACGCAATCGCGGCCATGACCGGGCCGAAGACCTCTTCCCTGGCTATTCGCATCGAGTTTGTGACGTTGTCGAACAGCGTCGGCTCGACGAACCAGCCCGTATCGAGCCCCCTCGGCCGCCCGCCGCCCGCCGCGGCTCGCGCTCCCTCGTCCCGGGCGATCTGCATGAAGGATTCCACCCGGTTGCGCTGTGCGTCACTCACCATGGGGCCGATGTCGGTGTTCGCATCCATCGGGTCACCGACCACGAGGCCGCTCAGCACCGCGGCCACGGCCTCGACGACTTCGGAATAGATGGATTCATGGATGAGAACACGGGACTGCGAGATGCAGAGCTGCCCGTTGACCGCCATCGCCATCGGCACCAGCGCTCTGGCGGTGGCCTCGATGTCCGCGCCGGGCAGGACGATCGCGGCTGATTTCCCGCCCAGCTCGAGCGTCACCCGCGCGATCCGCTCCGCACACGCCCTCGCGATTTGCTTGCCGGCCGCGGTGCTGCCGGTAAAGGCGACCTTATCCACCTCGGGATCGGCCACCAGCGCCATGCCGGTCTCGCGACCGCCCGGGATGACGTTGAGCACGCCGGCGGGCAAGCCGGCCTCGATCAGGGCATCCACTAGCTCGTGCAGGATGAGCGGTGTCTCAGGCGACGGCTTCGCGACCACCGAGCAACCCGCGGCCAGCGCTGGCGCGATCTTTATCGCCGGGCTGCTCAGCGGCCCGTTCCACGGCGTGACCGCGCCCACGACGCCGATCGGCTCCTTGACCACCAGGCTCGTGTTGGTCCCGTCGGTGCGCCGGTCCTCGAACTCATACGAGCTGATCAGGTCGGCATAAGTCCTGATGTGCCGAATTGGGTTGGGCACGTGCGCGCGCTCGCTGAAGACGCGGGTGCACCCCAGCTCGTTGGTGATCAGGTTGACCAGGTGCTGCGAGCGCGCCTCGAGAATGTCGGCGGCGCGAGCGAGCACCGCGGCACGTTCGGTGGGCGGCGTGTCCTGCCAGACTCTCGAGTCGAAGCTGGTCCGTGCCGCGCGCACCGCCTTGGCGATGTCCGCGGGCGTGCCGAGCGCGGCCCGGCCGACGAGGTGGCCGTCGGCGGGGCTGCGCACCTCGATGATCTCTCCGCCCTCGGAGTCGACCCAGGCGCCGTCGACGAAGATCTGCGGGCGCTCAACGATGTCGGTGGCGGTGCGGCTGACGGTAGAGGTGCTCATGGGTTTCGCCTCGCTGGAACGGAATCTGTAATCATGATTAATCGAAATTACCGCAGGGCGCACACCGGACGCAATGCCGGACGCACTTCGGCAGCCTCCGGCGCGCGGCACCGGATGTGGCATCAGCGATCGGCTGACGGCACTCGCATGCCCGAGCGTATTCATGATAATGTTGTGCAAATTAACTCGGACACTGAGAGCCATCTGCCTGGGTGTGGGGCCGTGATGATCGTCATCCGCCTCACCGGAAAACCGTGCGACTCCGTCCCGGCAGCCGGTGAGATCTCGTACCGACAAAGGAGCACGCATGACCTCGCAGGGCCTCGGCACGAAGCGGTCGTCCAGCACCGTGGACGGTGTCATCAGGAACGCGCAGATCGACATCCCGGCCCTGCCCGAGGGTCCCTGGGACGGCAAACGGTACAGCTACGCGCCGCCGCTGCACTTGCAGATCGACCCCTCGGTGACGCTGCACGAGGAGTTCGAGCATGACGTGGATCCCGTCACCTACCAGGTGCTGCGGTCCAGATTCTGGAACCTGAACCTGGACCACTCCGATACCGTGAAGCGCGTTTCCGGGTCGCCGCTCATCGTCTACATGGATGACTTCAACACCAGCCTGCTGACCGAATGCGGCGACACGATCGTGTGCGGCCCCTCGATTCAGTACTTCACCGGCCACGGCGATATGGCCGTCAAGTGGACGCTGGAGAACCGTAGCGCCAATCCCGGCATACACGAGGGTGACGTGTTCATCCAGAACGACCCGTACATCGCGACCACCCACCAGATGGACGTGATGATCTACCAGCCGGTGTTCCATGAGGGCAGGCTCTTCTCCTGGATCATGAACAATGCCCACGTCGGCGATATCGGCGGCGTTGACGCCGGCAGCTTCTGCCCTGGTGCACCCGACATGTTCCACGAGAGCACACCGGTACCGCCCATGCTGCTGGTCCGGGCCGGCGTGATGCAGCGTGACGTGGCGGAGATGTTCGTGCGCAAGAGCCGGACTCCGGAGATGATCGCGCTGCAGCTGCGAAGTCAGATCGCCGGCCTGCGGGCCACTCGCGAGCGCTTCGGCCAGATGCTCGAGGAGTTCGGCCCGCTTGTCGTCAAGGGCGCGATGCGCCGGATGATCCGGGACTGCTCGGAGGCCGTCGGCCGCCGCCTGGACCAGGTCCCGGACGGTGAATGGCGCCAGGCGATCTACATCGGCAGCGCCGGACCTGGCGATCGCGACGTCCACCGGCTGGTCACGACCCTGACCAAGGTCGGTGACCGGCTGATATTCAGCAATCAGGGCACCGATCCGCAGTACTCGGCCGCCAACGGCACGCTGGCCGGCTGGCGGTCCGGCGCGGTGTGCGCGGCCGCCACGCTGCTGGCGTATGACCAGTTGTACTGTCCCGCTGGTGTCGCCGACCACCTGGAGTTCAAGCCAGTTCCCGGAACGATGAACGTCGCGAAGTATCCGGGCGCGGTCTCGCCGGGCACCGCGTCCATCATCAGCGTCTACCTGGCCAGCCAGGTCATCAGCAAGATGCTGCTGGCCGGCCCCCCCGAGGTGCATGACGTGTCGAACGCGGCGGGCGGCGTATCGCTGCCTGGCTGGTGGGTCGCGGCCGGGTACGACCGCAACGGCAAGTTCGTCGCCGACCTGACCGGTGACTCGCTCTGCGGTGCTATCGGCGCCTTTCCCTGGCGCGACGGCGTAGACACCGGCGGCGCCTGGTGGTGGCCTCGGAGCAAGTCGGGTAACGCCGAGGAGTGGGAGACCGCGCTGCCGATTCTCTACCTCTACCGGCAAGAGCAGATCGACAGCGGCGGACCGGGCCGGTGGCGTGGCGGAAACGGACTTGAAGTCGCGATCGTGCCGCACAAGACGACCGACCTGTCGTGCCTCATCATCTCGAGCGACCCGGCCATCAACACGACGCCCGGCCTCGCGGGCGGCATGCCTGGACATTCGGGTAACTACAAATTTGCCCGCGAGACTCATCTGCGTGACCGCTTCGCCGAGGGCAAGATGCCCGCTGGGCCGCGTGAGCTCGAGAGCCTCATCGGCGTGATCGACCGGATGTCGCCGAAGGCGAGCGAGCCGGTCACCCCGGCCGACGTCTTCTGCATCAGCTACAGCGCCGGCGGCGGTTTCGGCGACGCGCTCGAGCGGCCGGCCGAGTCGGTGGCCCTTGATGTCGCGGCGCATCGTATTACCCCGCGGGCCGCGCGCCAGCATTATGGCGTCGTGCTCGCGGAGGACGGCAGCGCCGACGAGACCGCGACCTCCGAAGTGCGCATCGCCCTGCGTTCGCAGCGGCTGGCCGAGGCCATCCGGCCCAGCGGCGACCGGCCCGAGGCCGTCATCGATCCGAGCGCCATCATCTCGGTCTCCTCTGCGCTCGGCGTCGGTTTCGTCGCGAACGACGCGGTGTGGGTGTGCACCAAGTGCCGTCACGAGCTAGCCAGCGTCAAGGACAACTACAAGCTCGGCGCGGCGATGTTGCAGGACTCTCCCGACATGATCGACGGCCTGATGTACCCGAGGCCCGGCGACTTCTGCGACGTGAAGTTCGTGCTGCGCCAGTTCATCTGTCCCACGTGCGGCGTCAGCCTGTCCATCGAATGCTGTCGCGAAGACGATCCTCCGGCGCCGGAGATCACGCTGACGAGCGACGGCGTGCGACAACTACGCGCTCGGCTGGGAGAAGCGTCATGACCGCAGAAAGCACCGGCACCACAGCGCAGCGCCATGGCGGTCCCGCCGGGTACGTGATCGGGGTCGACATCGGCGGGACGTTCACCGACTGCGTGGTGTACGCGCCGGACGGCACCATGACGGCGGCCAAGGCGCCGACGACACCAGAAAACCGCGCGCAGGGATTCTTCGACTCGATCGAGCGCGCCGCCGGGAAGATGCTGATGCCGCTGCGTGACCTGATGGAGCAGACCGAGCGCATCGTGCACGGCACCACGGCCGGCACCAACGCGATCGTCTCCAGGGACGGCGCGGTCACCGGGCTGATCACGACCGCCGGTCACGGCGACACGATGTTCCTCATGGGCGGCGGCGGCCGCACGTCCGGGCTCGCCGCGGACGAGGCCCTGCACGTGCCCTCGACGAACAAGCCCGATCCGCTCGTCGCCAAGAGGCTGATCGCGACCGTGCCTGAGCGCATCGACGTCGACGGCGAGGTCGTCGTCGCGCTGGACGAGGGCGCTGCTCGCGAGGCGATCCGTCACCTGGTCGAGGACGAGGGTGCCGAGTCGCTCGCGATCAGCCTGCTGTGGGCCGTCCAGAACCCGCGGCACGAGCGGCGAATTCGCGAAATCGCCGCGGAGATCGCGCCGCACGTGTTCGTCAGCTGTGGTTCGGACCTCGTCTCGCAGGTCGGCGAGTATGAGCGCACCACGACCGCCGTGATGAACGCGTACATCGGACCGCTCATGGTCCGTTACATCGAAGCCATCGAGGTGGGCGCGGCCGAACACGGGTTTGCCCACCGGGTGCTGTTCGCTCAGTGTGCGGGCGGGGCGATCACCGGCGAAGAGGCGAAGCTCGCGCCGATCCGCACGGTGCAGTCCGGGCCGGTGGCCGGCATCGTGAGCTCGCAGATGCTCGCGCGGCAGATCGGCACGAGCGACGTGCTGCTCGCGGACATGGGCGGAACGACCTTCGACGTCAGCGTCATCCGGAACGGCTCGGGCCTGCGCCGCAATATCTCCACCTTCCAGCGGTACGAGCTTGCGCTGCCGATGCTTGACGTGGAGTCGGTGGGAGCCGGCGGCGGCAGCATCGCCTGGGTCGATGGCTCAGGCCGGCTGAACGTGGGCCCGAAGAGCGCGGGCGCGGTACCCGGCCCGGCCTGCTACGGCCACGGCGGTACCGAGGCGACGGTTACCGACGCCGATGTCGTGCTCAACGTCATCGACCCTGATCGGTTTCTCAACGGGCGCATGGACATCAAACGCGAGCTGGCCGAGGCCGCGATCTCGCGTCTGGCGGAGAAGCTCGGGCTCGGCCTCTACCAGACGGCGGCCGGCATCAACCGCATCGTCGACTCGAAGATGGCCGACCTGCTGCGGCGGATGAGCGTCCTGCGCGGCCTCGATCCCCGCAGATTCGCCCTGTATGCCTTCGGCGGCGGCGGACCCGTGCACTCGCCTGAGGTGGCCCGGCAGGCCGGCATCAAGCACGTCATCGTGCCGCTTCCGGCGATTGCCGCGATGTGGTCGGCGCTCGGTGCCGCGGTCGCCGATGTCACGCACGTGTATCAGGTGCCGCGCAGGTTCCAGCTGCCGGTGGAGTCGGCCTCGCTTGAAGCCATCTTCGGCGATCTCGAGGCGCACGCCCTCGACACCAGCCACCGGCAGGGGCTCGCTGGCCTGCCGACATCGATCGCGCGCTCGCTGCGGGTCAAGTACCAGATGCAGGTTCATGACGTGGAGGTGCCGATGCCCGGCTCGATCTCGGCCGAGGACGCCCGCGACATCGGAGAGCGTTTCAACGCGATCTATGCGGAGCTCTTCGGTCCTGACGCTGGCTACCGCGAAGGTGGTGCGGAGATCACCAGCCTGCACGTCCAGTACCAGGGCGTGACGGCCAAGCCGCAGCTGAAGGAGCTGGCCGGCGATGACTGGCGGGACGCGAAGCCCGCCACGCGCGAGGTCTACTGGTCCGAGACAGGCGGCCTGGTCGAAACGCCGGTCATCCGGCTCGACGGCGGCGCCCTCAAGGGGACGATCGCGGGTCCGGCGCTGATCGAGCTGCCGGACACGGTGGTGGCGCTGCGGCCAGGGATGTCGGGGTCGTTCGACAAGTACGGCAACCTGCACGTCGACACCGGGCTCTAAGCGACGTTGGGCTGGCTACCTAATGGGCCACTGGATGTGCTTGACCTGGAAGAACTCGCGGTAGCCGTCGTCGCCCATTTCGCGGCCCATGCCGCTCAGCCTGAAGCCGCCCCACGGGCCCTCCGGTCGCATGAAGCCACCGCCGTTGATGGACACGGCCCCGGCCCGGAGCCGCTTGGCCACCTCGTACGCCTCGACGGGCGGTCCGTAGACGGCGCCATGCAGGCCGTACGGCGAGTCGTGCGCGATCTTGATGGCCTGCTCGACATCGTCGTAGGGCAGCAGCACCCCGACCGGGCCGAAGAGTTCCTCCTGGGAAATCTCGTCGGAGTTATCGACGTTGCCGATCAGCGCCGCGTTCATGAAGTAGCCGTCGAACCCGTCCGGCCGGCCACCGCCGGCGATGATGGTCGCGCCGCGCTCAACCGCGCGCGTCACGTGGCCTTCCACGAAGTCTCGCTGGGCGGCCCGGATCAGCGGCCCGAGGTCAGTCGTCTCATCCCAGGGTGACCCGATGCGCAGGTTCTCGATGTAGGCGCCCGCCGAGGCGGCGTATTCGTCGTAAGCGGCGCGCGGGACCAGCGTGCGGGTGGTGGCGCCGCAGCCCTGGCCGGAGTTGCGCGCCCATCGCATGATGCTGGGCCCGGTGAGCTCGGCGATGTCCGCGCCGGGCAGCAAGATGGTGGCCGACTTGCCGCCGAGCTCAAGCACGAGCCGCTTTGTCGTCCGCGCCGCCGACTGCATGATCCGCTGTCCGACCGCGAGCGATCCGGTGAACATGACCATGTCCACCGCGTCATGGGACGCGAGCACCTCGCCGGCATCGGTGTCGCCGATGATGAAGTTGACGACGCCCGGCGGGAGGCCCACCTGCTCGACCATCTTCACCAGGGCCATGGTCGACAGCGGGGTGCGCGGGGATGGCTTGAAGACCAGCGTGCAGCCGGCCGCGATTCCTGGCCCGAGCTTCCAGATCACCGAGTTGATCGGGAAGTTGTAGCCGGTGATGCCGGATACGACGCCGACCGGCACCCGCTGCAGCAGTGAGGAGCTAGCCGGCTCGGCCAGGTTCGGGACGAGAGCTTCCTCGTACCCGCCCTGCGGTCCCTTGATCGCCATCTCGGCCGCCCAGCGCAGGTTGGCGATCGGCATGCCGATCTGCATCACCCGGGTGAGCGTCACCGGCGCGCCGACCTCGGTCACCACGATCTCGATCAGGTCCTCGGCATTGCGCTCGATCACGTCGGCCAGCTCGAGCAGGAGGTCCGAACGCTCACGTGGCGTCACCCTGGGCCAGGGTCCTTCGTCGAACGCCCGCCGCGCGGCGAGCACCGCCCGCTCGGCCTGGCCGACCGAGGCTACCGGTATGTCGCGGATAGTCGCGGTAGTGGTGGGGTTGACCGAGGTCAGTACCTGATCGCCCGCACCCGTCTCCCATCCGCCGTCGATGTAACAGGTGGGGCCTTCGATGAGCCGCCGCGCAGCGGCACCCATCGCACGCTCGGGGCTGTGCGTCACAGTCATTTCGCGAGGAACCCTCCATCGACGGGAAGTGCCACGCCGGTAACCCAGCTGGCGTCGTCACTGGCGAGGAAGGCGGCGACACCCGCGACCTCCTCTGGCGCGGCGACGCGCCCCATGGGCACCGAGGACATGTAAGCGGTCTTCAGGTCTTCGATGTCCGCGCCGTTCTCGCGACCGAAAAACTGCGACAGCATCGGCGTATCGATCATCGCCGGAAGGATGGCGTTCGACCTGATCCCCTCCGGGCCCAGCCGCACGGCGAGAGACTTCATGAGCAGCACGAGTCCGCCCTTGGTCATGGAGTAGAGCGGGCTGAAGGGCGATCCGACCACGCCGGAGACCGAGGCGGTGAAGATGATCGAGCCCTTCCCCTCGGCCTTGCGTAGCAGCGGGAGGGCGAATGTGGTCGCGTAGAAGGCGCTCCGCAGGTTGACTTCGACCGTCCCGGTCCAGTCTTCTACGGCGATGTCCGTGCCGGACTGGCCGGGGATGCCCGCGTGATTGAACAGCACATGCAGGACTCCGTGGTCCCGTTCGATGTCCGCGATGACGGATTTGAGCTGGTCGAGATCGCCCACGTCGCAGGCCGCCGAGGTGGCGGCGCCGCCGGCGCTCACGATGGCGGCAGCGACCTCGTTGGCCGCCTTCTCGTCGATATCGGTGACGATGACGTGTGCGCCCTCGCTGGCGAACCGCTTTGCGCTCGCCCGGCCCATACCCGACCCGGCGGCGGTGATCAACGCCACCCTGCCTTCCAACCTGCGCATCTGTGCCTCCTATTTATATGCATGATACTCAGATTTCGATGGATTCAACAAGGCGGCCGCCGACCTGTAGACAGCCGAATCCCTTATAATGGTTAGACATACTCAACGACGGAGGAGCGCGGGATGACTGCACCCCTTGATGGCATCCGTGTGGTCGAGCTCGGATCGATGTACGCCGCGCCTACCGCAGGACGCATGCTGCGGGATTTCGGGGCGGATGTGATCAAAGTCGAGGATCCCGCGGGTGGCGACTTCGCCCGGCAGTGGCAGCCGGCCCATAAGGGCATGTCCATTGGCTTCGCGCGGCTCAACTCCGGGAAGCGTTCCGTCGGCGTCGACCTCCGCCAGGTAGCAGGCCAGGACCTGATCAAGCGGCTCGCGCTGCGGGCCGACGTCCTCATCGAGAATTTCCGGCCGGGACGCATGGAGGCCTGGGGGCTCGGCTACGACGAACTCAGCGCGGCGAATCCAGGCCTGGTGCTGACCAGAGTGAGCGGCTTCGGGCAGACAGGTCCGTACCGCGAGAAGCCCGGATTCGGGACGGTGGCCGAGGTCGCCGCGGGCTACGCGTTCCTCAACGGGTGGCCGGAAACACCGCCCACCGCACCGCCCTTCGGGTTCGCCGATTCGATCGCGGGCATCTCCGCCGCCTACGGCACGACGATGGCGCTGTACCGCCGCAGCCTGTCGGGCCAGGGCTCGGTGGTCGACATCGCGCTCTACGAGCCGCTGATGTTCATCCTCGGCGACGCCGTTCTGAACTACACCGCGTCCGGCGAGATCATGCAGCGGCACGGCAACTCATCCGGTGCCGCGTCGCCACGTGGTATCTACCAGACTGCGGATAACGGATGGCTCGCCATCGCGGCGTCGAACCAGACGATCGCCATGCGTCTGTTCGATGCGATGGGGCGTCCCGATCTCAAGAGCGACCCGCGGTACGCCACGAACGTGGCTCGCATGTCGAACAACGCGTCGCTGCAGGAGATCGTCATCGCCTGGATCAAGGCCCATGACCGCGACGAGGTGCTGGCGATCCTCGAGAGGTTCGAGGTGGTGGCGGCCGCCGTCAATGACGCCAAGGACATCAGCGAAGATCCGCACTTCAAGGAGCGCACGCTCACCTCGCTCGTGAACACGGTGCTCGGTGACGCACTCGTGCCCGGTCCGGTCTTGCACATGGCCGGTTACGACGGCCCGGTCTACGACGGGGTTCCGGCGGTCGGCGAGCATACCCGCGAGGTGCTCAGCGATGAGCTGGGCCTCACCCCCGATGAGCTCGCGGAACTTCAGGCGGACGGGGTCATCTCGCGCGTAGCCGCCGACGGGATAGCTACCGTCCAGGCTGCCGACTAACCGCGCTGCCCTCGTAGCACAAGCCAATAAGGTCTGAACGGCCGGGCCGCGTCACCCTGGCGAACCGGCACAGATCCGGGCCGGGGTGCCCTGGGCCGGCAGTCCGGTCACGCCGGCCGGCAGCGTGCCGTGGGCGGCGTAGTCGGCCAGATCGACCGCCAGCGACGGAGTCTGCGCGGCCGTGGTCGCGGCCGCGTTCTCATATAGGTCCACCCCGGGCAGCTGGTCCAAGGGCTCGGTGGACAGGTCGAACGGCGTTCCGCCGGCGCCTTCGCCGGACGGGTTGGACCATCCGCAGGTATTGAAGTACAGCGCGTCGTCCGCGGCCTGCCCGACCGCGATGACCAGGTAGTTCCCGGTCAGCGCGGCCGCCCACGCGGTCGCGAAGTCCTCGGTCACGGCGCTGGCGGGCAGGCCCGCGGCCGAGGCCGCGGCGCTCGCGCTGACCTCATCGCCCGGCGTGGCCGCGTACAGCAGCACGCGGCTGGCGAACGTGACCGGGGTGTTGGGCAGCGTCGTGGCCGTCCAGCCCGAGCCGGTGCTCGCGTCCAGGTGCAGCGTCGTGCCGTCGGCCAGGAAGAGCTCCTGGGGCAGTCCGGGGTAGGTGCTGACCGCGAGGATGCTGGTGGCGACGCCCGGCAGCGTGGCGGTCTGCCACTGCGTTCCGCTCCCTGAGGTGACCGCGGGCTGGCCCAGAGCGCTGAGCCAGAACACTTCCTGGCTCAGCGCGCCGGATGCGAGCTCCTCGGTGGCGGCCGCCAGCGAGGTGGCGGCGGCCGTCGGGCTGGTCCCGGCCAGCGCGTGCACCACCCAGGTCGATCCGGCCGAAGTCGCCTCGGCGATGCTGCCCATCCCATCGACGAAGAACACGCTGGCCTGGTCCGCCCCGGTGCTGATCGCGGCCAGCGGGCTGGCGGCGGCGACGCCATAGGGCGATGAGATCGTGGTCGATCGCCAGCCCTGGCCGGTGTTGGCGGCCACCGTGAGCGCGCCGGACGAGCCGAGGTAGAAGGCATCGGCGCCCGCGGTGGTGCTGGCCGCCGCCAGCGATCCGGCGTCCGTGGTGTCCGGACCGGGCAGCGTGCTCGTCACCCAGCTCGTGCCCTGTTCGGCGGTCTCGCTGAGCTGACCCCCCGCGGCGAAGTAGAACACGGCCGGGGCATCGCCGCCGCCCGCCGTGGCGGCAGTCGTCGCCGCCAGCGCGGAGCCCGGCTCCGGCTGGCCGGCCAGGGTCTTCGTGCTCCAGCCCAGCTGGCCTCGGTAGGTTTCCGCCAGCGTGCCAGCGGAGGAGCGGAAGTAGGCGTGCGGGGTCATGGCGTCGGCGACGGCCGGGTCCGGGTAGGCCAGGGCGGTCGGCCGCTCCCCGGAGCTCGGCTGCCCGGGAATGGCCTGCTGCAGCCAGCCGGACCCGACGAGCCCGTCCGAGGTTTCCGCGGCCAGCCCCCCGGCGGCCGTGGGCAGGAACAGGTACTGCCCGATCGGCGTGGTCAAGTACCACACGGCATCGCTCGGCATCGAGGTCACGGCCGACGACGCGCCGGTGACGTCGACCTCCCAGGTGCGGGTGGCGACCGTGCCGAGGCTCGAGGTGGCGGTCACGGTGACCGGGTAGATCCCGGCGCCGGGGAAGACGGTGCTCACGTCCGCTCCGGCCTGGTTCGCGTTCCTGCCGTACCCGAACGTCCACTGGTACTGCGTGACCGAGCCGCCCGCAACCGTCCCGGTCGCGCTGAAGGCGGCCGCCGTTCCGGTCACGCCGGCGTGCGAGCCGGAGATGACGGGGGCGGGGGCGTGCTGCTGCGTCCCGGCCGGCGGGGCGATCAGCACCCACTGCTCACCCGGGCCCCATACCTCGGCGGCCCAGCTGGTCAGGCTGACCTTGGTGTTGTACTGCACGCTGATGTTCGAGGTCCCGAGGAAGTCGCCGTTGACCAGGTTGACCGT
>PMST01000600.1:0-528 GCA_003168295.1 Actinomycetota bacterium | reverse complement strand
GCTGGGCCGCGCCCCAGTTGTAGAACGACCCGGCTCCGGCGTTGATCGCGCTCATGTCCGTGGTGACGCCGGCCTGCTGCCAGACCCACTTGGCGAAGTCCGAGCACCACTCTTCGTTCTCGTTCTCGAGATTGAAGTTGCTGTTGAGGCCGCAGCCGTCGGCGTTCGGTGACAGGGCCCCGACCATCGGGGTGTAGGGGTCACAGTCCACGCCCTCGAAACTCGTCACCGCCGGGGTATCACTGACCCCGACCTGGGCCAGCGCGATGTTCGCNNGGCCGCAGCCGTACGGTCCGGTCTCGACGAGCTGCCAGGGCTGACCCGGGGCCTGGCTGAAGATGCCCGTGCTCCCGCCGTCCTGGAACTCACTCTGCACCCCCAGTGTGGCCGAGGCCGACGGCGTGAAATCGGCGATCGCCCACTGCGTCCCGGCGACCAAAGCCGTCCGCAGCGACCCCGCCCGTATGCGGGACACCGCGCCGACCGGAAGATGCCGCGCGGACAGGTACGCCTGCACGAGCACCGGCG
>PMST01000580.1 GCA_003168295.1 Actinomycetota bacterium | reverse complement strand
TGGTCCACCTGCGGGCCAGGCATGTGGACGAGGCGCGCGGGAATCACCGGCTGCCGCGCTCCGAGGCGATCGCGATGTCGGCGGCGGCGTGGGTGATGGCCGGGTCTGGCCGGTTCGCGACCGCGCAGCGGGCGAGCCGGCTTGGGCGGGTGCTTGGCCGCCGCCGCGGCCGCATCGGCCAGCTGCCGCCGCCGCTTTCCGCCTGGACGCGAGCTCGCGACCTGCCTGTCCCGCCCGTCCAGACCTTCCGCCAGTGGTGGCGCGACGAGCATGAGAAGCCGTCATGAGCGCGCGCGAGGAGGTCTTGGCCCGTATCCGCGCCGCGCTGGCTGACGGCGGCGAGCCTATCCAACCGGCTAGTGCAGGACCGGACGGCGCCGGGGCGGGTACTGACACCGCGTTCCGGACCCAGGGCGGCCTTGACCCCGGTCAGCTGCTTGACCTGCTGGCCGAGCGCCTGGCCGACTACCGGGCCCTGGTCCGCCGCGCATCGCCGGCCGAGCTGGCCGCCACGGCCAGCCTGGCGCTAGCCGAGCGCGGCGCACGGCGGATGGTGGTGCCGCCCGGCCTCGACCCGTCAGTGCTGCCCGACGGAATCGAGATCGTGACCGACGACGGCCTGTCCGCACAGGACCTTGACGGCTTCGACGGAGTGATAACCGGTGCGGCCGTCGCGATCGCCGAGACGGGGACCATCGTGCTTGACGGCTCGCCCGATCAGGGCCGCCGGGCCATCACCCTCGTGCCCGACTACCACCTGTGCATCGTCCGCGCAGCCCAGGTCGTCGAGATTGTCCCCGAGGCCATCAGCCGCCTGGCGGGGCAGGCCGACCGCCCCCTCACCTGGATCAGCGGGCCGTCAGCAACGAGCGACATCGAGCTGAAGCGGGTCGAGGGAGTGCACGGCCCCCGCACGCTCGAGGTCATCCTGGTCGGCCCTTAACGACAAGACAGCGCGGGGGCGGCCAGGGCCGTAACCGCGCTGTCTTGTCCAGGGGGCCTGGAGCTGCCTTGCTTTTGGTTCCTACTTCTTGGCGAGGTGCCCGACCCACAGGATCTCCCGTCCGTAGGAGGCCTGGCCCACGGTGGCGAGGGTGAGGTAGAAGGCGACGGCCGCCAGCACGATGCCCAGCCACCCGCCGGCCTTGACGGTGGTCACGCTGGCCGAGTAGTTGCCGGCGGCCAGCACGAACAGGGTGGCGACCAGCAGCGAGATCCCCAGGACTGTCACGAGGGAGGTGCGGAAGGAAGCGGCGAGCAGCACGACGGCGACGACGCCGAAGGCGATCAGCATCAGCGCGAGCGCGTGGCCGGCCTGGGCCTTGGGCACTTCCTTGGAGTAGAACTGAAGGTAGTAGTACAGGGCGACCCAGAAGGCGCCGAAGGTGCTGAACAGTACGCCGTGGAAGGTATCGCCAATGCGGAACTGGAGCAGCCCGGCGATGAGCTGGGTGACTCCGCCGACGGCGAACCCGACGCCGAGGACCACGGGCAGGGTCGCCGCGTTGAACAGGCCGGTGTTGATCAGGCTGAGCATCAAGGTGGTGACCGCGAATGCGACCAGCGCGAGCGGCGCGGTGTTTCCCCACGTCTGGCTGGCGGCCGAGGGCTTGTCCTCTGCTGCGAAGCCTACGGCGGGCTCACCGAACTCGATGACGGGCTGTTGGGACTGGACAATGGGCGCCATGTGAATGTCTCCTGACATTTCCGACCTAATAGGATGCTGCGAAGCATGCGTCCGGTCGCGGTGGGCTGAAAGTGTCTTTGGTCCTGATCGATGGCCCCTAACGTCCGTATTCCTGGTAGGGCCGAAAGGGTAGCGTCAGCAACCTCAGGAACGGCTTCCTGCCTGGCGGCCGCGGCATGTGCATAGGTGGCGCTGATGAGCACGCAGATTTTCGAGACGCACCGCGACCTTGGTGATGTCCCCTCCGACGACCCCTGGCGGGGCTTCGGGGGGCGGGTGTGGCGGGATTCGATTGACACCCGCGGTTTCATCCAGGACAACTACACGCCGTATGAGGGTGACGCCGGGTTCCTGGCTGGGCCTACCGAGCGGACGAAGGGCGTCTGGGCTCGGCTGACGGCGATGTTCCCGGTCGAGCGGGAGCGTGGCGTGTACGACGTTGATGCGGGTACCCCGTCGTCGATCACCGCGCATGGCCCGGGCTACATCGACCAGGATGCGGAGCTTATCGTCGGCCTGCAGACCGATGCGCCGCTGAAGCGGGCCATCATGCCGAACGGCGGGTGGCGCGTGGTCGAGACGGGGCTGCGGACCTACGGTTATGAGGTGGACCCGCGGGTCAAGGAGATTTTCACCAAGTACCGCAAGACTCACAACGACGGTGTCTTCGACGCCTACACCGCGGAGATACTCGCGGCCCGCCGGGCGCACGTCATCACCGGCCTGCCTGATGCCTACGGGCGCGGGCGGATCATCGGTGACTACCGGCGGGTGGCGCTGTACGGGGTGGACCGGCTGATCGCCGGCAAGCGAGCGGTCAAGTCCTCGCTGGACGCGGTGCGGTCCGATGAGCACGTCATCCGGGACCGGGAGGAACTGGCCGAGCAGATCCGGGCGCTGGGTGAACTGGCGGAGATGGCCGCCAGTTACGGCTTCGACGTCTCCGGGCCGGCCCGGACCGCGAAGGAAGCCGTGCAGTGGCTCTACTTCGGCTACCTGGCCGCGGTGAAGGAGCAGAACGGTGCGGCAATGTCGCTGGGCCGCACCTCGACGTTCCTCGATGTCTACCTGCAGCGGGATCTGGACGAGGGCCGGATCGGGGAGTCTGGCGCCCAGGAGCTGATCGACGACTTCGTCATCAAGCTGCGGATCGTCCGGTTCCTGCGGACCCCGGAGTACGACGCGCTGTTCTCCGGTGACCCGACGTGGGTGACCGAGGCGATCGGCGGGATGGGCGATGACGGGCGGACGCTGGTCACCCGGACGTCGTTCCGGATGCTTCAGACGCTGAACAACCTCGGGCCCGCGCCGGAACCGAACCTCACGGTGCTGTGGTCGCCGCGGCTGCCGCGGGGCTTTAAGGACTTCGCCGCGCGGATGTCGATCGAGACCAGCAGCATCCAGTACGAGTCCGATGAGCTGCTGCGCCCGGTGACCGGGGACGACACGGCGATCGCCTGCTGCGTCTCGGCGATGCCGGTCGGCAAGCAGATGCAGTTCTTCGGGGCGCGGGTCAACCTGGCCAAGACACTGCTGTACGCCATCAACGGCGGGCGGGACGAGATGAGCGGTGTGCAGGTGGCGCCGCCGAGCACGCCGGTGACCGGGGAGTACCTCGACTACGACGACGTCAGGGCCAAGCTGGACGCCGAGATGGACTGGCTGGCCAGGGTCTACGTCGACGCCCTCAACGTCATTCACTACATGCACGACAAGTACGCCTACGAGCGGCTGGAGATGGCGCTGCACGACTACCCGGTGCGCCGCACGATGGCGATGGGGATCGCCGGCCTCGCGGTCGTCGCGGACAGCCTGTCCGCGATCAGGGACGCGCGGGTGAAGGCGATCCGCGATGACGCCGGCCTGGTGGTGGACTACGAGATCGAGGGCGGCTACCCGGCGTACGGGAACAACGACGACCGGGCGGACCAGCTCGCCGTCTGGCTCGTCGAACGGTTCATGGGCAAGGTCCGGCAGTATCCCACCTACCGGGACGCGGTGCACACCCAGTCGGTGCTGACCATCACCTCCAACGTCGTGTACGGCAAGGCGACCGGGA
>PMST01000467.1 GCA_003168295.1 Actinomycetota bacterium | reverse complement strand
CGGAACCGTGAACGCCGGAAGGCGTACCGGCTAGCGTGCGCGAGCGTGCAGGCTTATCGAATAGCCGGTGCCCTGGCCGCGCAGCCAGTGCCGCTGGCCGTGCACCCGCAGCGGACCGGGACGCAAGGCCGCGCTGGAAGACGTGCCTTCAGCCGCCTCGCCCGCGATCATCGTCACCACATCGCAATCACAGGACTGACCGCTATCGCCGGGCGGCAGGACCACCAGCCAGGCATGGTACGACGGATGGGTTTCGATGCTGACCCGCACCGGGCGGTCCGGCTCGAACCGGACCAGACCCCACCAGCGCTCCGGTGTGGCGGCGATGATCCGGAGCTGGCGGGCCAGGGTGCCGAGCGTCGGCCGGGCCGCGGCGGCGTCCGGACCCTGCGGACCCTGCGATTGCGGGGCGTCGGGTTCGTCCGGGTGCGGGCCGACGCCCGGCTGCGGGGAGACCAGCATGACGGTTTCGGCCAGCCTGGCGATCTCCGGGGCCACGGACATGTCTACGATCATCGGACGTTCCTTCGTGTGCGGCTTCTGGCGGGCAGGCCCCCGGGGGGCGGCCCAGGCGACAACGGTCAGCTGAGGGTCGTTGTCAACGACAACACGAAGGACAGAGCACGCGCGTGATCATCAAGGCGACACCTGAGTGGTCACCGTGACGACGGACTACGCGGCCTGGCATGCGGAACAGCATACACGGCGGGTTACCAAACGTCGGCACAGCCGCGGATCGATCTCAACCAGTGCCCTCGAGGCGCTGGACCGCGGACCGGGCCGATTCGGCGGTGACGCCTTCCGTAGCCCAGGCCGCGGCGCACAGCGCGCGGAGACCGTCGATTCGCTCCCCGTCCCCGGAAAGCTCCAGCTGGTCCCGGGCCGTGGCCGCCGTCCAGCCCCCGCAGCTGAACGTGCCATCGGCGCTCTTGACCTCGGGATGCGGTTCGAGCAGGCCGGCGAGATCCTCGGCCAGGTAGGTGGGACGCTGCGACGGCGGCGCCAGCACCGCTTCGGCGGGACTGGTCACGCCGGTCAGCACGAGCAGGCTGTCCGCGCCCACCCGGTGCGCGGCCTCGATGTCGGTGTCCAGCCGGTCCCCGACCACGAGCGGGTTCTTGGCCCCGGTGCGCAGCACCGACTCCTTGTGCAACGGCGGCTCGGGCTTGCCCGCCACCAGCGGATGGACGCCGGTCGCGGTCGCGATTACCTGAATCAGCGACCCGTTCCCCGGCTGGCGGCCGCGGCCGCTCGGGATCGTAAGATCACCGTTGGACGCGACGAACAGGGCACCTGCGCCGACCGCGAGGCCGCCTTCGGCCAGCATCGCGTAATCAATACCGGGCCCGTAGCCCTGGACCACAGCCTGCGGCTTGTCGGCGGCGGTGCTGACCGGCCGCAGGCCGCGTTCGCGGAGCGCCATCCGCAGGCCGCTGCCGCCGACGACGAGAACCGGGGCGCCCGCCGGGAGGCGCTCGGCGAGCAAGCGCGCCGCCGCCTGAGCTGAGGTC
Source organism: Actinomycetota bacterium (assembly GCA_003168295.1). The sequence goes on along the minus strand of PMST01000467.1, from coordinate 5,690 downwards.
ACCACATCCTGCGGGCCGGCCGGAACGCCGAAGCTGGTCAGCAGCGCGGCGATAGCGGCCGGCGTGCGGAAGGCATTGTTCGTCACGTACGCCAGCCGCAGGCCGGCCTCGTCGGCCTTGCGCAGTGCCTCCGCCGCGCCGGGGATCGCGGTGCCGCCCAGGTACACGACGCCGTCCAGGTCGAGCAGGGCGACGTCGTAGGCGTGATCAAGCGGATCGGCGCAGCCCCGCGGGGACTGCGGCCCGGCCTGCGCGTCGGGCTGGGAGGTGCTGGTCACTCGGCGTTCCTCTCGTCGGATTTGCGGGCATCATTCCTGGCGCGCAGCGTGGCGCGCACGGAGCGGAGCGCTTCGGTGTAGTGGACGTCGTCGGGCCGCATGGCGGCGGCCAGCGCTAGGTACTCGGCCGCGGCGGCGTGATTCGCCCATCCTGGCCAGGGCCAGCCCGAGGCCGAAGTTCGCGTAGTCGTCAGACGGGCTTGCCTCGACGATCATCCGGAAATTGTCCGCTGCCTCGGCATACCGGCCCGCGTCGAACTGAGCCCGGGCCAGGGCCTCCCGGACGCTGCGGGATTGCGGTTCAGCGGTCGAAGCGCGCTGCAAGACCTGAGCCGCGGCCGCCGGGCTGCCCCGGCCGAGCAGGTCCATGCCGCGCAGGTACCAGGCGTGAACATCATCTTCTGATCCTTCCGGAAGGGCCTGGCCAGGGAAGTTTTCCTCCGGATGGGAATCCCTGCTCCCGCCCGATCCTTTTGACATGATGTGCAGACCCTTCCGTCCGACTCTGGTTCCGGTCTCGTGCTGGCACCCTTCCGCGGTATCCGTTATGCCCGTGACCGGGTGAGCGGCATCGCAAACGTCACCTCACCACCGTACGACGTGATCACCGACGGCATCCTCGATCACCTGCGGGCGGCAGATCCGCACAATGTTGTCCGTCTTATCCTGCCAGGCCAAGACGCCGACGCAAGCGAGGCCGCCGCCAGCCTGCTGCGTGAGTGGCTATCGGCGGGCGTCCTCATCCGGGACCGGACGCCGGCGCTCTACCTGTACGAGCAGAGTCACGGCTGGCACCCTCCTGACCGGCATAGCCTGGCTGAATACCGTCCTGACGGGCCGGGCGACGCTGCCTCATGGCTGCAGCGCGGGATCGTCGCCCTGGTCAGGCTGGGTTCGCCCGAGTCGGCGGCCATCTTGCCGCACGAGGCCGTCATGCCGGGCCTGGTGGCAGGCCGGCGCGAGCTGATGGAGGCCACCCAGGCCAACCTGGAGCCGATCTTCCTGATTTACGACGGAGATGACGTCCGTGACGGCGACGCGGATACCGCCACCGACGTCATCGATCGTGTCGCGGCCGAACGCGCGCCGCTGGTGACCATCACCACCGAGGACGAGGTGACCCACAGGCTCTGGCGGCTCGGCGATCCCCGCGAACAAGCCGCTATCGCCACAGACCTGGCCCGACGCCGGGCCCTTATCGCCGACGGCCACCACCGGTATGCCGCCTATATGGGCATGCAGGCCGACATGCGAGCATCGGGGCAGGGCGCTGGGCCATGGGACTACGGGCTGGCGTTTCTCGTCGACTCCGCGGCCTACCCGCCCCGGCTCGGCGCGATCCACCGCGTGCTGCCCGGCTTGCCGCCGGAGCGCGCAGCCGAGCTGGCCAAGGCCGCGTTCACGGTGCAAGACCTGCCCGCTGGCCTCGGCCTGGACGACGCGCAGCGCCGCCTGGCCGCGGCCGGTCAGGAGGGAACCGCGTTCCTGCTGGCCGGCGGTCCGGGTTTTCGCCTGGTCAGCCACCCGGACCCGGTGCAGGTCGCGGCGTCGATGCCGGCCGGAGTCTCCGGATCCTGGCGCAGCCTGGACGCGTCGGTGCTGCAGCAACTGCTGATCGGGCGGCTGTGGGGGATCACCGACAGCGAAGGCGATGTGCTGATAGACCACGATGCGGGCGACGCGGTGCGAGCGGTTTCCTGCGACCCCGGAGCCAGTGCCCCCGGGGGTACCACCGTGATCTCGAACCCGGTCTCTTTCCACGACGTCATCGAGATCGCGGCGCGGGGCGAGCGGGTGCCGCGTAAATCCACGTCGTTCGGCCCTAAGCCGCGCACCGGCCTGGTACTGCGCACGTTCGGCCCGGGCGACAGCTGAGGTAGCGGTCCACGATCAGCCGCGGCGGTCTGGGATGATGGCGGTGTGCGAGATGAGATCGCTGGTGACACCGCGGCGCCGGGCGGGCAGGGAACGGACATCGCCGATCTGGGACACGGGGTGTTCCAGATCGACACCCGGATGGCTGGCTACCAGGGAATCACGGCAGGTTACCTGATCAAGGGCGACCGGCCGTGCCTGGTCGAGACGGGAACCGCGCCGTCCGCCCCGGTAGTGCGCGACGCCCTCGGCCGGCTCGGGATCGGCGCGGATGACCTCGCCACCGTGGTGGTCACGCACATCCACCTCGACCACGCGGGCGGTGCGGGCGACATCGCCGCGATGTTCCCGGCGGCTCAGATCGTCGTGCACCAACTGGGCGCGAGGCATCTCGCCGACCCGAGCAGGCTGATGGCCGGCGCCCGACTGGTCTACGGTGACGCCCTGGAGCGGCTCTTCGGTGTGCTGGCCCCGGTGCCGGCCGGCCGCATCGTGGCCCTGGAAGACACCGGAACCATTGATCTCGGTGGCGGCCGCCGCCTGGACAGCCATTACTCCCCTGGTCACGCCAAGCACCACGTCGGCCTGGTCGATTCTGACAGCGGGGATCTGTACGTTGGTGATGCGGCGGGGGTGTACATCCCGGAAACCGGCGATCAGCGGCCCGCGACGCCGCCACCGGATTTCGATCTCGAGATGGCGCTCGCCTCGCTGCGAAAGTTCGCCTCGCTACGGCCCACGCGCCTGCTGTTCAGCCATTACGGGCCGGTCACCCCGGTCACCGAGACGCTGGACCGGTCAGCCGAGGAAATCAGGGTCTGGGTGGAAGAAACACGCCAGGCCCGGGCGGCAGGCCTGGGCCTCGATCACGCCGTCGCCATGGTGCGGGACCGGACCAAGGACCGGTACGCGGCGTTTCACCCCGATACCGATCCGGCGATCGGCGAGAGATTCGACCGGCTCAGCGGCGCTGCCACCAACGTCGGCGGCATCATGTACTGGCTGGATAAGGCGGAGCAGGGCAGTGCTCCGCCGGGCAGCCGGAGCTGACCGCTCATCGCATCACCGGCGGCACGTGCCCGGGCTTACCCGGTGGCGTCCTGCGGGTCTGCGGCTGCCTCCGGGGCTGCGAGCTCCTCGGCCTCGGCCAGACCCTCCAGAGCCTCTAGGTCCTCGGATTCGGCCAGGTCTTCGAACTCGATGCCGTCCAGCTCATCGAGACGCTCCGCCGCATCGGTCTCGCCACCGGTATCGGCTGCGGCGGCCCGGGCGAATGCGTCGCGGGCCTCCTCCGCACGTCCGGCCGCGAGCAGCGCGTCCGCGTAGGCGTAGAACAGGCGGGCGGACCGCGGACGCACACGGCCGCTGGTCAGCTCGGGAACCTGCAGGGCCAGGACAGCGGCATCGGCGTGGCCCTGGTCCCTGCGGATACCCGATTCGACGATGCGCAGCTCTATCTGCATGGCACGGTTGAGTCCTTCGGCGTTCGCCTCGTGCACCAGGGCGAGCGCCCGGTCAAGGCGCCCTAGGGCACGCTCGCAATCGGCCATGATGGGGAGATAGTCATCGCGTCCGGTCATCCGCCGCGCGGCGCGGAGTTCGGATAGCGCTTCCGCCCATCGGCTGGTCCGGTACGCGGCGATGCCGCATGCCTCCCTGACCACGCCCACCCGGGCCGCGAGGCGCTTGGCGGCCTGGGTGTAGGCGTAGCCCTTCTCCGGGTCCTCCTCCAGCTCCGCGGCCACCAGGTAACGCGCCACGCTGTCAGCGAGGTCGTTCGGGAGGCTATTGAGCGCCGATCGTGCTTCGGGATCGAACTGGTCGGCGCTGATTCCGTCAGGAACGGACGGACCGGACGGGCGCGCCTGGTACTCCGTTACCGGGCCCCTGGGGGTCACCGGGCCTCTGGGGCCGCTTCTGTCCCCCGCTCCGGCCGCCTGCCGCCCGGAGGGCGGGCGCTCCTGCCTGCGGTCTCCGTCACGCCCACGGGCCGACGACGGGGCACGGTCACGGCTAACGCCGGGGCGGGCCGGGCCGTCCCAGGACCGACTGCGGGCAGGCCGCGCCGGCGCGCCATCTTGACCGCGGCCACGGGCGGGCCTGTCAGCGGAAGCATCCGGGCGCGGACCCCGGTCACGGGCGGGCCCGCGGTCACGGGTCATGCCGCGGTCGTCAGGACGCTGGCCGCGCTCGTGTGCGGCGCCATCCCGGCCGCCGACACGACGCGGCCCGTAGCCCGCTGAGGGGCCATCGTGGGCGTCTGGACGACGGGCACCATGACTAGGAGCCGAACGGCCGTCATCACGCCGCTCGGAGCGATCTGACGCCCGGCCACGGTCACGCTCGCCGTCTCCGTTGCTCTTCGGCCGGGACCTGTCCTCCCACGGGGTCCTGGCCCGGTCGCGGGAAGCGCCCCCCGTCGATGTCCTGGCCGCGCCCCGAGCGGCGCTGCCGGCGGAATTCCTGTCGGTCGTCCGGGAGCCGCCGCCGGTGGGGCTGGTCCGGGAGTCGCCGCCCGACGCGGCCCGGGTGCCGCCGCGGAACTCACCCGCGGACGAGGTCCTGCTCGAGGTGCGGAACTGGCCGCCGGCCGGGGTCCTCCTGCTGCCATCCCGGAGATCGCCATCGGCGGTGGTACTCGCAGGGTTCCGGCCCGAGCGCGCCCCGCCGCTCGCCGAGCCTGCTCGCGCCGTGCTTGAGCTCGCCGGGCGCGCGGGCCTGCGTGCCCCTGCACCATCGCGCGGGTCCGGGCCGCGGCGGGCCTGGTCACCCGATGAGGTGCTGCGGGCGTTGCCGGGCCCGCGAAATCCTTCGGCGGCAGGCGCGCGGCTCGATCGCCGCGGCCCGTCGGCCGGCGTAAAACCCGGGGTCGTCGGTACCCTCGGCGCAGAAGCCGAGGATGTTCCCGGGGCACCGCCGCGGCCAGTCCGCGTGCCTTGACCCGCGCCACGGGGAGCCGCACCACGGGGGGTGGGCTTACCCCGCCCGTAGCCGGCCGACCCGCTCGCTCCGCCGGCCCTACCAGGATTCCTCGCGGCCGGCTTCCCGCCACCTGCACGACCACCACTTGTTGCCCGACCATCCGCCACGCTTACCAGCCTCCAGCCTTAACCATACCCAGACAAGCGAAGAGGGCCGCTCGACCATACAGGGAGCGACCCTCTTCAAACATGTCCGGCGGCGTCCTACTCTCCCACGCAGTCCCCCGCGCAGTACCATCGGCGCTGAAGGGCTTAACTTCCGGGTTCGGAATGGGACCGGGTGTTTCCCCTTCGCTATAACCGCCGTAACTCTATTGAGATGTCACCGGCCCCGAGAGGCCTGCTGTGTTCACCCGGGAGACGAACCCTTAAAGTCCCCGGATCCCCCGAAGGAGGCGCGACCGCATCTCGGGAACCGCACAGTGGACGCAAAGCAAGAATATGGAGTAGAAGCCAAGCCGCTCGGCCTATTAGTACCGGTCAGCTGCACACGTTGCCGTGCTTCCACCTCCGGCCTATCAACCCAGTAGTCTGGCTGGGGGCCTTACCTGGTTAA
>PMST01000644.1 GCA_003168295.1 Actinomycetota bacterium | reverse complement strand
TAGCCAAGGGCCAGGCCGCCGTGTTGTACGACAACGGTACGGTCCTCGGCAGTGCGACGATTATCGGCACATCGGCCATGACTCGACTTACTCACACCGACCGCTGACCCAGATCACCGGCCGCATCTGCCGTTACTGCTCACGCATCTCCGGATCGGGACACTAGTCGGCGCCGAACAGATGCCGGTTCAGGCCACGCGGGCGCGTTGACTCGGGGCAGGACTCGGTGTAGTAGTTCATGACCGCGACGACCCTCATATCGGACCCGGAGGTGAGCTCGCGGGCGTAGTGCGGATTCTTCCTGCCGTCGAAGAAGATCAGGTAACTCGCGTACGGCCGGATAACCGAGCAATCGCGGTCTACCGCCGCCACGTCCGCGGCCGACGGATCCCGTCCGAAGACCAGCTCGCCGCCCGCACCCGCCTGATGCTCCGTGCAGAACAGCAGGCCGGTGAGCGGGTTGGAATCGACATGACACTCAAATCTCATGTCGATCCCGCGCTGGACATTCAGCACCAGGCCATATCGGTCGTCGTCCGCCGGTGTTGCGTCTTCGGAGCTTGCCTCGTTGGCCAGGGCTAGGAAGTCTTTCCGGTAAAGGTCGTCGAGCCACGGAAGAAGCTCGCGCACCTGCGCGGCGCGAACCCGCCCGCGATAGATGTGCTCCACATCCGCGGCTTCCCGCGACAAGTCGGGCGTACGCGGGAAGTTGCCGAAGTCAGCGGTGTCGGCGACAGCACGGACAGCCTGTTGCCAGTCAGCGGGGAGTTGGCCGGTCAGGTCGAACGTCGTCCAGCGGAAGGCCGGCGGTGTGCCAGCCTCGTCCCTTGGGTCCCCTCTCAACGACATGTTCTTCCCCTCCGCGAAACAAGTCTTCCTGGAACCAGCCTGTCTGGCCTCTTTGGCCCGTTCTAGGGCTGCCCGGTTAAGGGGCACTTGTAACTATCGGGCGAAAGGGCTGGTGTATCGCTGGCTCCATTACTGGTACAGGCGGGGGCACCGATGCGCGAATAGTGCCAGGGCCTCATGCACGGGACGCAGTCGGCTGACGCCGATCCGTAAAGCTACTCTCCAGTAGCATTGAAAAGATGCAATAAAGATGTTGATTTAATGCTCATATGCAGGTAACGTGCTGACAGTGATAACTGGCAGCCGCCCCGGGCTGGACCGCCTGAACCAGCCGGGAGCGCCTCGGTGGGGGGAGCCTTCGCATCCTGGACCTCGCGTCCCCCGCTGCTCAGGCGCGAAACGGCGGTACGACCGGCAGCCTCGCGCAGCACCTATCGTATTCACGAGTGACGGTTCGGGCTTCGGGTCTGCACCTTGACCGCAGTTGGCCACCCGGCACCGATGTACCGGGAATCGCCCGAGCCGGTCCGCCGCGGTCGAACTCTCTGCGAGGCAGGAGGATCGTGTCGAGCGTGAACGGGAAACCGGGGATCGGTCTAGCCTGGCCGTTAGCTCGGGAAGTGAGTGGCCTGCGAAAACGCCGGGCCTACCAGCCAAATTGCCCGCGGTCGCGCTCCGGCGTGGCGTTGCTCGCCGGATCATGGCGCACGGGGCGGAATCTCCTCTCCGGGCATGCGATGTTCCCTGTTCAGGTCGTCGAGCGACCGCATGCCGACCTCAGCAGGTCCAGTCATGTTTGGATCGGGTCAACGTCGTGACGACCGGCCGGACGGCTCGCCGGGCTGGTTTTCTCCCCGAGAATGTTTCATTACTGGCAATTTAGAGCATAATTAGCAGTGCTCTAGTGTGTCATAGTAAAGGAACTAGCATATTACCTATGTGTGACAGATGCGCAAGAGGCGTGTGCTGCTAGCTCTGCTGGTCGCTGCGCCGCCGCGCCCGCTGCCATGCTCCGCGGGTCCCGCAGACGATGCACCTGACCAGGAGGGGGTGAAGATGAGAACGTCAACGAGGAGAAAGACCGACCGTAGCATCACGGTACTGCTGGTTCCGAAGGTCGCCAGAGACCTGGCCAGGACACGCAAGCGAGCCAGACTCAGCGACACGGACATCGTGAACCGGGCCATATCGCTCTACGACTTCATCGACGAGGAACTGACCGCCGGCGCCCAGCTGCTGCTGCGGCGCCCGGGGAGTCCGGAGAAGATGGTCCAGCTGCGCTAACGCCCGGCTGGCGGCCGTCTGGCCGCCCGCGCCGACCTGAGCCGCTCGATGGCACGCTCTGAGGAGAACAATGGTGACCCCCTGCAGCTTCCATCCTATGCGCCCCGCCCTTAAATGACGACACTGCGGCCATCAGGAAGATACTCGGATCGTCATGGTCGTACCCGCGAGCCAAGTGGGCCTGAGCGGGGAACAAGGGTCACTGGGATCTCAGGCCGGACGATCGCGTGCCCGACCAGCCGGGTCGGCCAGGCGCTATCCGGGCCCGGGCTGCCGAGCGGCGCCCGCGGTTGGCGCGTACGGGTTCCGATCCACTGGGGCTCGTGTGTGGTTCATACCCGGACGGTACGTACGAGGCGGTCACAGATGGCTAGTTCGTGTTATCGGCCGCAGTTCGGCTCGAGCCGTCAATGCCCGCCCCGGCCCCGCCGGGGTCTGCTGGCTATCCGGCCATTCTCGTTAGCTGATGATGGTGGCATCCGAAATGCCTGAGCGATGGCATCCCGGTCGGCTTGGCC
>PMST01000251.1 GCA_003168295.1 Actinomycetota bacterium | reverse complement strand
CGCCCAGGCAGGCAGCCCCGCGACGCCGGCGGCGAGCCCGCCGCCGGCGCTGTCGCCCATGACCGCGATGCGGCCGGGGTCGATGCCGAGTTCGGCCGCGTGCCCGGCGAGCCAGACCAGCCCGGCGTAGGCGTCCTCGACCGGAGTGGGATGAGGATGTTCCGGTGCGAGCCGGTAGGCCAGGGAGAGCATCGGCACGCCGGTGCGGGCCACGTACCGGGAGACCGGCCCGTCGAAGATCGGTACCGAGCCGGCGATCATCCCGCCGCCGTGCAAGTACAGCACCGCTGCCCTGCTGTCGCCCGACGGCTGGCGGTACCACCGCGCGAGCAGCATGGCCCCGTCGGGCGTGACGATACTGCGGTCGGAGATGCCGGCTTTGCCGGCGACCGGCTGCGCTTGGTTGTTGAAGTACCCCAGCATGGCGTCGAGCGCGACGCGGCGGCTGGCGACGTCACCGGCCGGCAGGGCCGGCGGCGGACCGTTTTGTTCAATCGCCGCGGCAAGAACCGCGGCCACCTGGGCGTCCGGCGCGAAGGTCATCCCGGCACCCGTCCTTTACTTCGCGCCGGGCGGCGGGAGCAGCTCGGTCTTGTACTCGGGGGTGAGCGCCCTCGACTTGGCGATGAAGGCCGCCCGCGCGGCGGCGTCGAGCGGCGGCGGCGCCTGGGTCCGGGTGGCGACGGGCTGGCCGACCAGGGTGAAGAACTCCTCCTGCCCCGAGGGTGCGCACATGCACAGCAACCGCGACGGCGTATCGGCGGCGTTGGTGAACGAGTGCGGGGCGTTGGCCGGCACGTTGATAGTCTCGCCCGCGCGGGCGACGAGCGTCTCGCCGCGGAAGGTCACCTGCACTTCGCCGTCAAGGACGGTGAACATCTCCTCGAAGTCGTGCCGGTGCGGCGGCGGCCCGCCGCCCGGCGGCACGTGCATGTCGATGAGCGTGTACTTCCCGGCGGTCTCCTCCCCGGTGACCAGGATCGTGTAGGTATCGCCGACGAGCCCGATGTGCGGCAGGCTCTGGTCGTGGTCCGGCCGGGCGACAGTCAGTCTGCGAGACAGATCGTCGGGCGGCACGGGCACGGGCTGGCTGGGCATGCTGTCTCCTCGCGGATTGACCGATAGTTCGGACGGAGAATGTGACATATCTATTCGGTTTCCTCACTGATGCTGCCGGGCCTTTGCTAGTTGCTTGCGAGGAGCGAGTCGAGCCAGTCGTAGATGACCTGGTTGCGGGTCTGGGGTGCCATGGGCGCGTCGTGGTATTCGCTGCCGCTCTCGGCGGTGGTGAACTCGTGCAGGGTCTTGGGGCAGCGCAGCAGCCCGTAGAGCTGGGTGCCCTGGCCGGGGTAGAAGGTGTCGTCCTGGTACTGGGTGACGAGCGTGGGGGAGGTGACCTGGCCGGCGACCGTGCTGCAGTCGACCTTCATGATCGCCTGGCCGAGGTCCCACAGGTCGGGGGAGGTCTTCCCGGCGCGGCTGGCGAGCATGAACGCGATGTCGAACAGCTCGGCGCGCTTGGCGATGGTGAACCAGTTAGCGGGGTCGAGGTGTGGGACGATGTCCTGCTGCCAGATGCGGTTCACCCTGGTCTTGGTGGCGCCGCCGGCGAACAGGTCCCGGATGGACGCGGGCCAGGCCAGCCAGGCGTTTACCACCCCGGGGTCGGGCACCACCGCGGCCAGCCGGTGCTCGAAGGCCGCGGCGCGTACCGCCGCTTCCCCGCACATGGACAGGCCGAGCAGGGCGATGCGGTCCGGGTCGACGTCGGGGCGGGAGCGCAGGTAGTCCACGACGGGGGTGATGACTTTCTCCCAGTCGGCGCGGTAGGGGACCTGACGCTGGAACAGCATCGAGCCCTGGCCCGGGCCGTCGAAGATCAGGGCGTTGTAGCCGCGTTCGAGGGCGGCCGCCCCGCCGAAGACGTACATGTCGATGCTCGTGGTGTCGCTCCCGCCGTTGAGGATGACGGTCGGGCGCCGGATGTCACGGGCGTCGGGCTTGAGCAGGTATCCGGGCAGCCAGCTGCCTTCGTAGGGGATGCGGACGCGCTCGAAGGGCGGGTCGAACAGCTGGGCGGCCTGGTCCCAGCAGGCCTGCACGGCGGCGTAGACGCCGGCCTCCTGCGCGCGGGCGGTGGTGGCGAGGACGAAGTACAGGCACAGGTCGTAGTAGGCGGCGGCCCGCAGATAGGCGCCGCGGGCACTGGCCCGGTGCCCGGCCTTCAGTTCCTGGCCGCCGAGCTGGCTTACCTGCTGGGCCAGGGCCTGGAACTGGTCATAGTAAGCCTGGTAGGTCGCCCCGGCCGCATTGATGCCGTTGACCGCGGTGACGACCTCGCCCAGCTCCGAGACCCCGTAAGCGGCGCCCCCGAGGACGACGAGGGTCTCGAAATCCAGATCGGCCTGGCTGAATAGCTGGAACGGGGCGGCTGCGGACGCCGAGGCACCCGGAACCGCCGCGGCCGCCGCACCGGGCAAGCCGGTGCCAAGGACCGCGGCCGCCCCCGCGCCCAGGACGCCGCTTCGCAGCAGGTTCCGTCGGCTGAACGGCCGCCGGCGGGTGCCTTCTTCTTCTGGGTCCAATGACGTCACGATTTTCCCTGTCTTGCTAGGCATGCTGTCTCCTCGCGGATTGACGGGTGCGGATTTACCGGGAAGCGGCAGGGTGATCGATAGCTCTGACGGAGGGTCTCGTTTCGACCATCCGGTTAGGTCAGTCCGGCGCGGTGAACGCCGCGGTGATGCCACCGTCTATGGGGAAGCAGCGCCGGTCACGAAGCCGACAGCGCTGGGGTCAGCTGACCGGCGTGACGGTCCAATCAGGATGGCCGGGCATCGGCGGTGTCTTGGTGCCGTAAAGCCAGGAACGCAAGAACGCATTCTGGTCATGTCCGGAGATCGCCGACGCCAGGCTTATGAAGTCGGCGGTCGATACTGAACGACCTGCGAATTTGCTGACCCACGCACGCTCAAGCCGATCGAAGTCCCGAGCGCCGATCCGCTGGCGCAGCGCGTACAGCGTGAGTGCGCCGCCGTAGTAGACCTGCAGGCTGTAGTCGTTCTCCACCTCGTGGGCCCCGCCTCCCGCGCGCGGCAGTGCCACCGGGCCGTACTTGGCCCGGAACTGGTCCCCCTGCGCGTACCAGTCCTTCATCAGGGCGGTGAAGTTAGGTTCGCCGCTAGCTTGCTTGATGTAGCCTTCATCGGCCGCGTAGGTGTACGTGTACCAGGTCGCCTGGCCCTCGTTGAGCCAAGTGTCACTCCAGGACGAGGGTGTAACGCTGTCGCCGAACCACTGGTGAGACAGTTCGTGCAGCATCGTCGGAGCGCTGACGGCGACCGGGTCGGTGATCAGTGTGTTGCCGTAGAGCGCCAGGGTCTGCGTCTCGAGCGCGAATCCGAGCGGCGCGTCTGTGATCAGCGAGCCGAACTGGTCGAAGGGATACACCCCGACCCGCTTTTCCATCCAGGCCACCTGACTTTTCTCGACCGACAACAGCTTCTGGTACTGGCCGACCAGACGGGTCGGGACCACATCACGAACCGTGACGCCGTCCACCTCCCCGCGGGGAATAACTGTGAACTTGCCGGCGACGAGCTGGGTCAGTTCGGTGGCCATCGGCTGGTTCTCGGAATAGGTCCAGATGCTGCGGCCCGCTGCGGTCCGCTCGCTGGTCAGGTCACCGTTCGCGACCGCGGTCTCGCCCGCCGGCACATTCATCCGGAACGAGAAGGTGGCCTTTTCACTCGGGTAGTCGTTGCAGGGATAGACGGAGTTCATCAGGTTCGGCTGACCGGCAGTTGCCGATCCGTCCGGCGTGATGAAGAAGGCGGTGGTCCCCTCCTCGCCGGCGAGTGGAGTGGTCGGCTTGGCGGTGAAGTTGTGCACCACGACCGTGAAGCGCTGCCCCAGGGCGATCGGCGCAGCAGGAGTAATCACCAACTTCTGGCCGGTCCAGACCATGTGTGCCTTGCGGCCGTCGACCTGCACGGCGCCGACCCCCGAACCGCTGAAGTCCAGGTCGAACCGGGAGAGCGCCTGAGTCGCCTTCGCGGTCATCGTGACGGTCCCGTCGACAGCCTGCGCCGGGCTTCTCGTCGCGTACCGAAGATTCAGGAAGTAATGCAGGGGGTCGTAACCACCGTCACCCAAGGTCGGGTAGAGCCGGTCGCCGAGGCTGCCGGAACCCGGCGTCGGGACACCCCCCGAAGGGGAGGTCGCGGCGCCCGCCGTAGCGGAGGCGGCGCCGATCGACAGCGTAGCGAGCAGAGCGGTCGCACCAAGCACCGCAATTCCACGCCGCCAGCAGCGGAGGGCAGCATGCGATCGGGCGCCGGAGCACATGACCGACCGTTCGGCCATCGCGGCTCCAGTATTCAGCTTCCACATCATTCTCATAAGCCAAGCTCCGACTTTCTCTGGTCTCTGCTCGAGCTGTCCTCGACCCTCAATCACCGAAGGCACGTGCGGAGCACCCGTCCAATAACGGCTTCGTCTCCGGTGATGTTTGTGAGGAATGCACGCCGAGTTGCGGAAACAGGTTTAGTGTTACGCGACGAAATAGATTTCTTATGTAGATTTGGTATGGGGTGATGCGTTCCCAAGGCGGCCCGGGAGTGCTTGCAAATCTCGGCTGGGAGTATCCCGATGCAGGGTGATGTGCGGTTCGCCGTTCTTGGCCCGGTGCGCGCCTGGCGGGGTGAGGCGGAGCTGATCTGAGGCATCCCAAGCAGCTGGCGGCGCTGCTAGTGCGCGAGGGCGCGCAGGCTTCTTCTGGGTCCAACGACGTCACGATTGTCTTGTCTTGATAGGCATACTGTCTCCTCGCGGATTGATCGATAGTTCTGACGGAGAAGGTGACATATCCATAAGGGCCTCCTGAAGTGGTCTTTTACGATGATGTTCCGCGACGGCGGCAAGGACCGTGAACGGAATGAATTCCCGGTCGTCAGCAAACCGCGCGATCTTCAGGGTCAGCGTGACTGTGTTGCCGCTCAACTGCGGGCGTTGGCTGCGGCGTAGATGCGGGATCCGGCGGTCGCAGTTCCGGCCTGGACCGGCAGGAACGGGAAGCGCCGAGGGGCGGAGCCGAAGGCGATACCGTTACGCGGATCGGCAGATGCCTGCTGACCGCCCGCGCCGCCGCGCCCCGGCCTGGCGTGAACGGCGGCCGTGAACGCCGCCGACAGCACCCCGGCCGCGGCACCGGCGGGGGCGCCAGGCATCGTGGGATCCCGCGCCTGCGGGGGCGCGGGGAGAAGTGATGGTGGCATGGCTCACGCGACCTTAGAAAGGCGAAGACGGTGAGCGCCACAGAAGCACAGGGTCCAGATGGATCCAGGCGCGCTCCTCACTATAGGAGGGCTAGCGTGCCCATGGCGGCCAGCCAGTACCCCGCGACGGCCACGTCGGCGGGTGACCGCATGACGGGACCGATGATCGCCATCGGCTACTCACCGCCGACCGGGGACGGGCTGTCCTCGGCCGGGCTCGGGGAAGAGCTAGGGAGCATCCGCCGCTGGCATGCCGGGCTCGCAGCGCCCTGGCCGGGTCCTGAATCCGGTGAAGGCGGTCACGGTGGCTGCCAGCAGGCAGGCGGCACCCG
>PMST01000201.1 GCA_003168295.1 Actinomycetota bacterium | reverse complement strand
GTCGACGACCCAGTCCGCGGCCCGGATGGTGTCCTCGTCGTGCTCGACGACGATCAGCGTGTTGCCGAGGTCCCGCAGCCGGATCAGCGTCTCAAGCAGCCGGCGGTTGTCGCGCTGATGCAGCCCGATCGACGGCTCGTCCAGCACGTACAGCACGCCGGCCAGGCCGGAGCCGATCTGGGAGGCGAGCCGGATCCGCTGCGCCTCGCCGCCGGCCAGGGTCGCCGCCGCCCGGTCCATCGCCAGGTAATCCAGGCCCATATCCAGCAGGAATTGCAGGCGGGAGGCAATCTCGGCCAGGATCGGGCCGGAGATCTTGTCCTGCGCCCCGGACAGCTTCAGCTCGCGCAGGCGTTCGGCCAGCTCGCTGACGGGCAGCGCGCAGAAGTCAGCGATGGAGCTGCCGTCCACCTGCACGGCGCGGGCAAAGGGCTGCAGCCGCGTCCCCTGGCAGGCCGGGCACGGAACCTCCCGCAGGTACCCGGCGAACCTGGTCTCGTTCCCGGCCTCGGCGCGCTTGCGCTCAAGGTAGGGGATCGCGCCCTCGAATCGGGCGTCATACGAGCGCTCCCGGCCGTTCCTGGTCCTATACAGCACATGTACGGGCTGGTCGTGCCCGTAGAGCAGCGCCTGCCTGGCCGCCGGGGACAGCTTGCACCACGGCGTGTCGATGGTGAAACCGAGCGTCCGGCCGAGCGCCTCGACGAGCCGGGCGAAGTAGTCGCTGTGGCCGCCGCTCCACACCGCGATGGCGCCCTCTTCGAGGGACTTGGACTCGTCCGGCACGATCAGCTCAGGGTCTACTTCGGCCCGGCGGCCCAGGCCGGTGCAGTCCGGGCACGCCCCTGACGCCGAGTTGAACGAGAACGAGCGGGGTTCCAGCTCGTCGAAGGACAGGTCGTCATACAGGCAGGCCAGATGCTCGGAGAACATCCGCTCCCGCTGCGGGTCACTGTCGGGCAGGTCCGTGAAGTCCAGGATGACGACGCCACCGGACAGCGACAGCGCAGTCTCCACCGAGTCGGTGAGCCGGCGCCGCGCCGACGGCTTGACCTGCAGCCGGTCCACGACGACCTCGATATCGTGCCTGGCGTTCTTGCTGAGCATAGGCAGGTCACCGGTGACCGCCGACTCCAGCCGGATCACGGTCCCGTCGACCCTGGCCCGCGAGTAGCCCTTGGCGGCCAGGCCGCGCAGCAGTTCGGCGTGTTCCCCCTTGCGACCGCGCACGACCGGCGCCAGCACCTGGAATCTGGCGCCCTCCGCCAGCTCCAGCACCTGGTCGACGACCTGCTGCGGGCTCTGCCGGGCGACGCGCCGGCCGCAGACGGGGCAGTGCGGCTGGCCGACCCGGGCGAACAGCAGCCGCAGGTAGTCATACACCTCGGTTATCGTGCCCACCGTGGAACGCGGGTTCCGGCTGGCCGTCTTCTGGTCGATCGACACGGCCGGCGAGAGCCCGTCGATGAAGTCCACGTCCGGCCGGTCCCGCTGGCCCAGGAACTGCCGCGCGTACGCCGACAGCGACTCGGTGTACCGGCGCTGGCCCTCGGCGAAGATCGTGTCGAAGGCCAGGCTCGACTTCCCCGAGCCCGACAGGCCGGTAAAAACGATCATCGCGTCCCTGGGCAGTTCCAGCGAGACATCCTTGAGGTTGTGCTCGCGCGCGCCACGGACCACAAGACGATCAGCCAACAGTGTTCAGCACTCCAAAGGGGGACGTTGCCGCTTCCAAGCGGGGGCCTGTCCGAAACAAGGCCGGATACTGATATCGATAACAAAAACGGCCCGCGCCCGATTCCGGCGGCGGGCGGCTGAGAATCATAACCGGCTGAGGTTATTCTCGTCGTCATGCCGACATTGGCTGTTATAGGCGCCGGCCCGAAGGGGATCGCGATCGCCGCCAAGGCGCGTGCCCTGGCCGCGGCGGGCCTCGGCGCACCGCGGGTGGTGCTTATCGACCGCAGTGCCGTCGCCGGGAACTGGACCGGGCGCCAGGGCTATACCAATGGCCTGCTGCCCCTGGGCACGCCTTCGGAGAAGGATATCGGCTTCCCGTACGCTGACAGCTGGGGCGTTGCCTCGCCTGCCGTCACCGCGGCGATGGCGGACTACAGCTGGCAGCGGCATCTGATCGCCCGTGGCACGTATGCCGACTGGGTCGATCGCGGCCGTTTGCGGCCGACTCACCGGCAGTGGGGTTCCTACCTGCGTGAGGTCGCCGACAAGGCGGAGGCCGAAATCATTGCCGGCGAGGCCGTCGGCCTTGAGGCCGACGGCAAGCGGTGGCGGCTCTCGCTCGAGCCAGGGCAGACGATCTGGGCGGACGGCGTGGTGTTCACCGGCCCGGGCCCGCCGATCAGCGTCGCCGGCCAGCCGCAACAGCACCCGCGGGTGTTCGACGGGCGCAGCTACTGGCTGGCCGAGCCTGCGCTCCAAGCCCAGGTGGCTCAGAGCGTGTGCGTGATCGGCAGCGGCGAGACAGCGGCCTCGGTGGTCATCAGCCTGCTGACAAAGTCGCACAAGCGCTCGACGATCGATGTCCTGACCAGCCGCGGAGTTCTCTATTCGCGCGGGGAGAGCTATGAGGAAAACCGGTACTACTCCGATCCCGGCGACTGGCCGGCGCTGGCCGAGTCGCACCGGCGCGAGTTCCTTGAGCGCACCGACCGCGGCGTCTTCTCCCAGCAGGCCGAGGCGGTCTTCAACGCCTCGCCCGGCTTTCGCACCCTCGCCGGGCGGGCCGTGGCGATCGAGGCTGGTGAGCAGCAGGTTGTCGTCACGATCGAATACGGCAGCGAGCGCGACCGGTTCGCCTACGACCTGGTCGTCGTCGCGATCGGCTTCGATACTCGCTGGTTCTCCCGGCTGCTCGGCGGCGAGGCCCGCCGCCGGCTCCAGAGCGGGCTTGCCGGGGCCGAACTCGAACGGCGGATCGAGCTTGATCTGTCGGTGGCTGGCCTGAGCCCGCCGATTCACCTGCCGCTGGTCGCCGGGCTCGCTCAGGGGCCGGGCTTCCCCAACCTGAGCTGCCTCGGCCTGCTGAGCGACCGCATCCTGCGCCGCTATGTCGGCGTGAATGAGCCGGGCCGTCTTGCCTCGCAAAGGAGGGATCTTGTCCGCGACGCCTGAGGAGGCTTGGGAAGAGGACGACTGCGTCCGCCGCACGGTGGTCATCCCCGTCGTGCTGGCCGAACGGCTCGCCGCCCAGGCCGGCCAGCGTGGTCTGTCCGTCAGCGACCTGCTGGTCGAATACGCAGAGATAGGTCTGCGACGCGACGAAGCAGACGACTGAGCAGACGAGATGCATCTCCGCATCCAGGCCTCCTCCGCCATCGGTTGAGGCGGCCCGACCCGGTAAGACAGCCCGTATCAGCCGGAGGGCCCCCCTGGAGTTCCGGGGGGCCCTCCGTTTGTGTCCTGATCGACAGTTATCGCGAAGCACGAACCTGCCGCACTTTGCTGGTGCGGTTACTTCCTGCCGAAACCGTCGAATTCTCCGTTTCGTGCGCCTCCGAGGAAAGCGTGCCATTCGTCCGGCGTAAATCGGAGAACCGGCCCTTCGGAGTCCCTGCTGTTGCGTACACCGATCTGGTCACCGGGCAGGTTCGCGACCTCGACGCAGTTACCGTTGGAGAAACTCAGAGAGCTCTTAACCCAGCCAGAAGCTGAACCTGGCTTTTCGAGCATAGGTTTATCCACGCTACTACCTCACTGATTTGTTGGCTGTTATCCTATGGTGCGCGACTGCGGAGTGTAGAGTATCTATTACTCAACGTAATCGCTTAACTCTTAGACTAGCAGACCTCGCCGGCACCCCGCGTCGCTCTCGCCTCAAATAGCGCCGCGGTCCAGTAAATGCCCGTTGTTCCCACGGCGTACGGCACACCTCAAACGCGCGCAAACACGGCAGGCTCCGCCGACGCAGCCGGGGGGCCTGGGAGCGGCCACGCCAGCGGGCCGGTCACCGCAACGATTGGGGATAAAACGACGTGCGTCAGCTACGCATTAGCAGCTACGCATTAGCGCGCCGCTGGGCGCCTGACCAGTGCGACTCCGCTGTTTCGAGGATGAGTTCCCTGGACGCCGCCGGGGGCAGGGACGCTTCGGCGAGCATCTGGAATGCGATCCGGTGCAAGTACGTCTCCCGCTCCCCCTCCAGCGTGAAGCCGCTCCTGAGATGCTCGGTGCTAACCACGTCTTGCAGCATCGCGTCGCTGTCTTCCCCGAAGCTGAAGATGACAAAAGACTCGCCGAAGACCGTGTGCTGCGCGTCAAGGGGGAGAATCCGCAAAACCATATTTGGCCGTTCGGCCTCTTGCGCTAGGCGCTGAAGCTGCTCATACATCACCGAATCATCACCAATCCGGCGTTTCAAGACCGATTCATCGAGCACTACCGAAAGCTGCAGCTCTTCGCGACTCAGCACCTGCTGACGTTGCATACGGACCTTCACCAATCGTCCGATCATGCCCGGCGCGATGGGCTCGACCCGGCTGTAGCTGCTGATTATGTGCCGGGCATAAGCTTCCGTTTGGAGCAGGCCAGCTACCACATCAACGTGCCATACGGCGATGGAGGTTGCCTCATGCTCGAGGCCGATGAATTGCTGGTAGTCCTCGGAGAGGGTGTCGGCGAATTCTTCCCACCATCCCTTCTGAGCCGCGTCCTCGGCGAGCGCGAGAAGGAGCGTACGGCGAGACCCGGTGATCTTGTAGTAGTCGAGCAGCCGCTCGACTTCCCGCGGCCGCAAGCCGGTCCTGGCCCGCTCGTACCTGCTGATCTTGGAGGGCGACCACTTCAGCGCGGCGGCGACCGTGTCGCCGTTCTTGCCCGTGCTTTCCCTGATCCCGCGCAGTTCGGCGGCAAGCCGACGTCGCCGCACCGTGGGACTTCCTGGCGCGATCATCGGGCGTCGCTCCTCCTCGGTGCCGCGCAGGCGGACTAGGACGGTTCGAAGTTTCACCGAAACCATTTGTGAAACCCTTAGTACACCGTACACTCGCCCATCGCAACAACCTTCAGCCCGCACCCGGCTGAACGAACCGTGCTATCCCGCCTCCAATTACCTAGGTGGACGCATACTGCCTGCTGGCGCGGGCCAGGGCGGGCAACAACGACACCCGTCGGCGAATGCCCTGGCCATATGCGGTCATGGCCCTCGCGGGGCCGCCGGACGAACCCGGAAACAGCGATCTCGCCATCGTCAGCTCGGATCCGCCGGCTGACCGGTCCCGCAACCGGGTCGGCTTGCGGCATCTTGGCGCGGCCGATTCATGAACTGGACCCTGATACGCCACGTCCCACCGGTCTTGATGGGACTACCGCGGAAAATACCTAGCGATGCGGCTGATGTAAAGCTATATGGCAAAAGTGTCTGTGGTGAAGGAATGTGCCTCACGTTGCTGGGCCGGCCAGCGCGCGCGGGCGGCTCCGGCGTCGGTCAGGCTTTATGTCACGGACATGCCGCCTGCCGTAATTGCCTGACCGTCTGCCGCGGATTCGGCGAATCGGCGGCAGACCGTTAGTCGTGCGCCCGGTTAGTTCACCCGTGCATGTGAGTGAGCGGGGCCGCTGCCACCACGTGGACGTTGGAGGCCTGCGCCGCCGTCACGGATACCGCGGAGCCAGCTACAATAGACCCGACTGCGCTGAGTGCTAGAATAGCGGGAACGATGATGGTTCGCCTTATGGTCATGATTCCTCCATGGCATCTACGGAGGTCAGCGGCCCGTACATGGCGCCGGCGGCACACGAGGCACATCTGAGCTACCAGGAGTAATAACCGGTTTTGGCTATTACATGACCTAGAGTAAATCCCCGACTACACTATTATCAAATACTAAATATTTCAGTTTTCTGTCATGCAAAATTTAATGTTCCCAGACCGGAAAATGCTAGTTTTTCATGCAGTGCAAGATTCTATGAAATTTGCATTGCATCAGTAAAGAAACCTGAGATTTTATCGTTCAAGGGTGCTCGGATACCGAATTAATGTACGAAAATAGTCCGCTTGTTCAGTAAATATTCTGGTAGTAAGATTTGTCCCATGCCCCCGGGGACAACGGCCGACACGCTGGTCGGCCGCGATAGTGAGATAACGACGCTCACCGGGCTCATAAGAGAGGTTGCTCGGGGACGCGGTAGTTCGGTGCTCATCGAGGGCGAACCGGGTATCGGCAAGTCTGCGTTGGTGCGGGCGGCGGTGGCGAAGGTACCAGAGGCCGGCTGCCAGGTGTTCTGGGGTGCCGGCGACGAGCTAGGCCAGGCGCTGCCGCTGCTGCCCTTTCTCGACGGGTTGCGGGTCCGCGAGCCCTCCACGAATCCCCGGCGGACCACGATCGTCCGGCTCTTGCGCGGCGAGGCCGCCGCTGACCGCGGCACGGACGTGCCGGCGGTGCTGGCGGAGCAGCTGCTGGCCCTTGTCGCCGAGCAGTGTGCGGTGCAGCCAACCATCCTGGTGATCGACGACCTGCAGTGGGCCGACCAGGCCAGCATCACCTTGTGGGGCCGGCTGGCGAGGTCGGCGCGGCAGGTGCCGCTGCTGCTGGTCGGGATGATGCGCCCGGCACCCCAGCGGGATTACCTGCTGGCGCTGCGGCGAGCGGTGGACGGCGCCGCACGGCTCCAGCTCACCGAGCTCACCGGGGCGGCGGTAGCTGACCTCGTGGCCGCCCTGGCTGGCGGCGAGCCTGACGGTAACCTGCTGCGGCTCGCCGGCGGGGCGGCAGGCAACCCGCTCTACGTCACCGAGCTTGTCGCCGCGCTGGCCCGTAGTTCCGGTTTCACCCTCACCGAGGCAGGCGGTGCGGAGCTGGCCAGCGGTTCCGCGCCAAGCTCGTTGTCGGCGGCGATAGCGGACCGCCTTGGGTTCGTGGCCGGGCCGGTGCGCGAAGTGCTGCGGGCGGCGGCCCTGCTCGGCACGGATTTCGCGGTCCCTGATCTGGCGATCGTGCTCGGGCGCAATGTGGCGGACCTGATCCCGGCGGTCGACGAGGCCTGTGCCGTGGGGGTGCTGGCCGAGTCCGGCCACGGTCTGGGGTTCCGGCATCCGCTGATCCGGGCGGCGCTGTACGACGAGATGCCGGCGCCAGTGCGCGCGGCCTGGCACCTCGATGCGGGGCGCGCCTTGGCGGAGGCGGGTGCATCGGCGGACCGAGTGGCCCGGCAGATGCTGCGGGCGGTCGGCGAGCCTGGGGACAGGACCGAACCGGTGGATGACTGGATGCTGAGCTGGCTGGCCCGCACCGCGGACCCGCTGGTCGCCCAGGCGCCCGGGGTCGCAGCCGAACTCCTCACCCAGGCAGTGGCCAGTTCCCCGGCCGACTCGGCCCCGCATGGCTGGCTGGCCAGCCGGCTCGCCGACGCTCTCTACCGTATCGGTGACAGGCCCGCGGCCGAGCAGGTGGCCAACCGCGCGCTTGATCATGTCACCGAGCCCGACCTCCTCGTGGACCTGCACTGGACGCTGGCGCAGTGCCGCATGCTGGCGGGCTTGTCCGCGGAGTCCCTGGCCACGCTGGACCGGGCGCTGGCTTCGCCGGGGATCTCGGCCCGGCACCGCGCCAGGCTGCTCGTGCTCGCCGCTCGGACGCACAGCAACCTCGGCGAGCTCGACAAAGCTGGCCGGGTCGCCGCCAGCGCGCTCGCGGCGGCGTCGGAGGCCGGCGACAACTGGGCCATGGGCTGGGCATTGCACGTGCTGGCGCTGGTGACTTCGGTACAGGGGCGTATGGCCGATGCACTGCCGCTGTTCGACCGGGCGCTGGCCGTGACCCAGGCCGAGCCGGCGCTGACCGACCTGCGGCTGCTGCTGCAGATCAATAAGGCCGTCACGCTGGGCGATCTTGACCGGTACGAGGAGGCACTGGCCGCGGCCAGGCAGGCCCGGGACCTGGCGGACCAGGTCGGCACGACGTTCCGGCTGGCACAGGCGCACTGCGTCCTGGGCCAGCTGCTCTTCCAGACGGGGCGATGGGACGACGCGCTGGCCGAGGTGGAGATGGTGCACGAAGACCTAAAGGAACCCGCTGGGGCCTGCTGCGATCTCGGCATCGCCGCCGTGATCAGCTTCCATCGCGGCGAGGTCGACGCGGCGCGTGACCGCCTCGCCGCTGCCGTCCCGCACGCCGAACGGCTCGGACACCGGCTGATTACCTCCTTGGCCCTCGCCCGGAGCCTGAACTGTGAGCATGACGGCGCTCTACCTGAGGCGCTGGCCACGCTGACGAATGCGTTTGACAGCAGTACAGAAGAAGTCGAGGAGATCGAGGACCTGCTTCCTGACGCTGTCCGCATCGCCGTCCAGACCGACGGAACGGGCACCGCACAGGCTCTCGCGGACCAGGCCGCCGCGCTCGCCGCCGAATCGGAGATCCCGCACCGGCAGGCGAACGCGCTGTATTGCCGCGGCCTCCTGGACCATGATGCTCCCCGGCTGCTCGCAGCCGCAGAGCGCTATGACGACGCCGGCCGGCCGCTGCTGAGCGCGAAGGCACTGGAGGCGGCCGCTGAGCACTTCGTCGACGCCGGCGACCGGAGTCAGGCGCGGGACGCGTTCACCCGGGCCGTGGAGGTCTACACCTCCCTGGGCGCGGCGACGGACGTGGCCCGGGTACAGGCCACGTTCCGCGCCCACGGCATCCGGCGCGGACCGCACGCCAAACACCGGCGGGCGCAGAGCGGCTGGGACAGCCTCACGGCGGCCGAGATCAAGATCGCCGCCTTCGTGCAGGAGGGATTGTCCAACCCGGAGATCGCCGC
>PMST01000256.1 GCA_003168295.1 Actinomycetota bacterium | reverse complement strand
GTCGATCCTGACCGCGTCCGGCCGGTCCGGCCACCAGATCATCGGCAACGTCCTGGACCTGTGCCGTGTGAGGGAGAAAGTCGGTGGTCCGCGGTTATCGCGTGGTGCGCTGTCAGCGAGCGATGCGCTGTTATCGTGCTGTTCCATGAGGAGCGTTGAGCCTGAGGTTTTCCTGGTCGCCCGGCCGAAGGTCGACTATGACGCCATGGCCGCTTACCTGCGCGAGGTGGGCGGCGAGCGATGGCTGGAGCGGTTCGACCGCGAGCAGCTCGACCACGACGCGCAGGACCTCGCGGAGTTCGCGGGCAAGATGTGCTACCGCTCCTGGGAGCCAGGACTTAACCCCAACGTCCGGAAGGTCCGCGACGACCAGGACGCCTACCTGCAGAACATCCTGAAGCAGCAGCACGGCTCGGTGCTCGAGCACGCCAGCTTCACGTTCGTCCTGCACAATGTGTCACGGGTTTTTACTCATGAGATTGTGCGTCATCGGCCGGGGACGGCTGTGTCCCAGGAGTCGCTGCGCTACGTACGGCTTGATGAGCTGCCGTTCTGGTTTCCTGACTGGGCGCAGGAGGACCCCGAGCTGATGAAGCGTGCGACCGCCTTGCTGGCCGAGCTGGAGCAGTTCCAGCAGTGGATGGGCGGGCACTTCGGGCTGGACGACGACGACACCAAGATGCACGAGAAGAAGCACAAGACCTCGTTCATGCGGCGGTTCGCACCCGAGGGGCTGGCCACCGGACTGGTGTGGACAGCCAATATCCGCACGCTCAGGCACACCATCGAGGCGCGGACCGACCCGGGTGCCGAAGAGGAGATCCGCCTGGTGTTCGGCAAGATCGGCGAGCTCATGCTCGCCGAAGCACCGGCTCTGTTCAGCGACTACACGGTGACCGACGGCACCTGGGTGCCCCGCTGGCGCAAGGTCTAAACCGGTGCCGGAGGTCTCCATCCCGCCGACGCGAGGCTATCTGGCGATTCCCGCCGGGACCGGCCCGTGGCCGGGTGTCGTGGTGATCCACGAGGCCTTCGGGCTGAACGCCGACATCAGGAGCCAGGCGGACCGGCTGGCGGAGCAGGGTTATCTCGCCCTGGCGCCGGACCTGTACAGCGGCCGACCGTGGTTGCGCTGCCTGCGCGGTGCGTTCCGGCAGCTGCACGCGGGCTCGGGGTCGGCTTTCGAGGCGATCAACGCGGCTCGTGAACTGCTGACCGCACGGGTGGACAGCACGGGCAAGACCGGGGTGATCGGGTTCTGCCTGGGCGGCGCCTTCGCGCTGCTGTGCGCGCCGCGGGGGGAGTTCTCCGCCGCGGCGGTCAACTACGGGTGAGGTCCCGAAGGACGCCGAGCGGGTGCTCGCGGGTTCGTGCCCCGTGGTCGCGAGCTACGGCGCCAGGGACCCGATGGGCGTCAGCCATCCCCAGCGGCTGGAGGCCGCCCTGACTGCGCTCGACGTTCCGCATGAGGTGAAGGTGTACCCGGACGCCGGGCATAGCTTCATGAGCCGCAAGCCGCCGCTCCTCGCGCCGGTGGCCGTGCTGGCGCGGGTGGACTTCAAGCCGGAGGCGACGCAGGACGCGTGGCGGCGCATCTTCGCTTTCTTCAGCCAGTACCTGCGGTAAGGCCCTAGACGGCTTCCGCGGCTTCAGGGGTTTCCTCGGCCTCAGGGGCTTTTTAGGGTTCCAAGTCGTAGTGGATGAGGTGGTCTTCTGCGCCACGTTCCTTCAGCACCCGTGCCGTCTTGACGATCATGTGGTCGGGGCCGCTGATGTAGATGTCGCGCTCGGCGAAGGTCGCCTTGGCGGCTAGCTCGGGCACCGTGCCGGACATGACATCGCGGGCCGGCTCGTCCGCTACCGCCGGGATGACCTGGAGCCACGGATACGCCAGTTCCATCGCACGCAGCTCGGCCAGGTCATAGAGATCCTCGTGGCGCCGCGCGCCGTGGTAGAGCACGATCTCGCGGTGCCGGGGCGACGGCGCGCCGATGATCCCTTCGACGATCGCCTTGAGCGGGGCCAGCCCGGTGCCGCCCGCCAGGCAGAGCACGTCCCTGGACGACCGCATGTCCGCGGTCATGGTGCCGGCCGGCGCGCCGAGCACGAGCGGATCTCCGGCCCGGACCTGATGCACGAGTACGGAGCTGACCAGGCCGCCGCCGACCGCCCGGACGTGCAGGCGGAGCAAACCGTCGGGATGCGGGGTGTTCGCGATCGAGTACGTGCGCCACAGCCGGGGCCAGCGCGGCGTCTGCACGCTGACATGCTGACCGGGAAGGTAGCTCAGCGGCTGCTCCGGCTGCAGGGTGAGCACCGCGATATCGGGCCCGCGCAGCTCCGTCCGGGTGACGGTCGCGATCCACCACGCAGGGGTCTCCTCGGCGTCGCGCCGGGCGGCCTCGATCATGATCGCGGCGGCGTGGTCGAACGCGGTTTCCCAGGCCCGCTGAGTGGCCTCGTCCCAGCCGCGCGCGGCATACCGGTGCAGCGTCGCGAGGAGCGCGCGCCGGAAGATTTTGTAGTGCCGCTCCCGGACCCCGAATTTCCTGTGCGCACGTCCCAGTTCGGTCAGGTACCCGGTCAGCGTGTCCGGATCATCCTGGCCAGCGGTGATTCGGGCCAGGGCCTGGAACAATCGCTTGCGCTGGACATCCATGGCGGCCGGGAACATTGCCCCGATTTCGCTGTCTATAGCGAAGAGTTGGGCATAGAAGTATGTCATTGCCGCATCAGCGGCCGGCTCGAGCAGCCAGAATGAGACCTGAGCAGGATTTCGGACGGCATCGCCAGGGCTGGGAGAGCCTTCACTCTGGTCCGCCGGTTCGTTGCCTGCTGGCATCACCACACTCACAGTGTCGCACTAGAAACAAAATGTTACAATTAATTTCCGGCAAGTCGGGTCTAACCGGCGCTGGAGATTTCCGCGATGGGCGGGCCTGACGTGGGCGTGATGGACCATTATGGGCATTGAAACCTTACGTGCAGGAGGACGGATGGGCCGGCCGATCATCGGCATCACCGGCGAGCTTGAAGCCGCTCGGTGGGGCAACTGGATTCGCGAGGCCGTTGTCTCGCCGGTGAGCTATACGCGAGCCGTCGAGCGGGCGGGGGGAACCCCGGTGATATTGCCGCCGGTCCCCGCGAGTTCGGTACCCGTGCTGATCGCCGGGCTCAACGGCCTGTTGCTGACCGGCGGGCGCGATGTCGACCCCTCGCTGTACAACGAGGCGCCGCACGAGCAGACTGACCTGCCCGACCACAGGCGGGACCGGTTCGAGTTGATCTTGACGCGGGCGGCCATCGACGCAGATCTTCCCTTTCTCGCGCTCGGCCGCGGCATGCACATCCTGAACGTGGCCCGCGGCGGAACCCTGACCCAGCACCTCCCCGATCGCCTCGGCAACCAGACCCATAAGCCGGATCCGGTCAAGATGACCACCCACGACCTGCAGATCACCGCCACGAGCAAGCTCGGGCAGCTGCTCGGCGACTCCGCGCACGTACCCGCCGCCCATCACCAGGCGGTCGACACCCTCGGCAACGGGCTCGTTGCCGTGGCGTGGACCTATGACCAGGTGGTGGAAGCGGTCGAGTTGCCAGGACACAAGTTCGGTCTCGGCGTGCAGTGGAACCCGGAAGACGGCGATGACCTGCGGCTCTTCGAGGCCCTGGTGACGACAGCCAAGCCCGCCGCCCAGCCCGCGGTGTCCCAGGCCGAAGTGACCGCGCGATCCAAGCGAGGCGCCAAGCGCCACGCCGCCCGCTCCTAGCGGCCGTCCCCACTGCGGGCCCCCGTTGCCGCGGGGCAGGTGGGGCTGCAGGGGCGGAGAGTGCCCTTCCAGCCGTGACGGCGCAGGAGGGTGGCGATCTCTAGGGCGGTCTGGCACCGGTGCACGGTGGCGTCGGGCCAGCTGTACCTGAGCGTCTCGGTTCCCTGGACCAGGTTGGCGTTGTCGCGGTGCGTGTCCTTCCAGCGGCCTTCCGCCGGGTGGGCCGCGGCTCCGTCGAGCTCGACGCAGACGCCGTATTCGTACAGGTTGTCCAGGTACCGGGT
>PMST01000524.1 GCA_003168295.1 Actinomycetota bacterium | reverse complement strand
GCGAGGCGATGACCAGCCTGTCCGGCGGCCAGGCGGCCCGTGTCAACCTCGCCTCGCTGCTGCTGTCCCGCTACGACGTCTTCCTGCTCGACGAGCCGACCAACGACCTGGACATCGCCGGGCTGGAGATCCTGGAAGGGTTCGTGCGGGGCCTGCGGGCCGGAACCGTCCTGGTCAGCCACGACCGCGCGTTTCTCGAGCGCACCGTGCACCGGGTCCTGGAACTCGACCTGGCGCAGCAGCAGATACGCCTGTACGGCGGCGGTTATCTCGCCTACCGCCAGGAGCGGCAGATCGCCAGGGAGCACGCCCGCGAGGACTACGAGAAGTACGCCGACACCCGGGCGGGGCTCCAGGAACGGATGCGGACCCAGATCGGCTGGGCCGACAAGGGCGTCCGGCAGGCCAGGGCCAAGGCGACCGACAACGACAAGCACATCGTGCACCGGCAGGTCGCCCGTTCGGAAAAGCTGGCGGGCAAGGTCAAGGCCACGGAGCGGATGCTGGACCGCCTGGACGTCGTCGCCGAGCCGCGCAAGGAGTGGCAGCTCAAAATGGAGATCGCCGCCGCGCCCCGGTCCGGTACGGTGGCCGCCACGCTGTGCGACGCGGTCATCGAACGCGGCGGTTTCCGCCTTGGCCCGGTCAGCCTCCAGGTCAACTGGGCCGACCGGATCGCCATCACTGGCCCGAACGGGGCCGGCAAGTCAACCCTCATCGGAGCGCTACTCGGCCGGCTACCGCTGGTATCGGGTCGCGCGTCACTGGGCAGCGGCATCGGCGTCGGCGAGGTGGATCAGGCCCGCAGCCTGTTCGACGGCGAGGTCCCGCTGCTGGAGGCGTTCTCGGCGCAGGTCCCGAGCCTGCTCCCAGAGGACATCAGGACACTGCTGGCCAAGTACGGACTGGTGGCCGGCCACGTGCTGCGCCCGGCGAGCTCGCTGTCGCCGGGCGAGCGGACCCGGGCGGCCCTGGCGCTGCTCCAGGCCCGGGGCGTGAACCTGCTGGTCCTCGACGAGCCCACCAACCATCTCGACCTGCCCGCGATCGAGCAGCTCGAAGGCGCCCTCGAGACCTATCCGGGCACATTCCTCCTGGTCACCCACGACCGCCGGATGCTGGAGGCGGTCGCGGTCACCCGCCGTATCGCGGTCGCCAACGGCCACGTCACCGAAGCCGGTTAAGCGCGTCTCCTGATGTCCACGACCGCGTCGCACGCGGTGGCGACCGCGTCAGGGAAGCCAGGCACATTAGTCGCCGGGGTGACGGCTGAGGTAGGCGCGCCAGCCGCCGAAGGCGGTGATGTCGGTGAGGTCGTCCAGGGCGGGGCACGGCCGGCGCAGCAGCATGCCCAGGGCGGAGCTGCCGTCGGCCAGCTCGATCACGCCGAGCTCGAGTTCGGGCGGCTCGGCCGGAAGGAGAGCATCGCGCAGCAGGCCGAGCGGCAGGTCGTACACCTCGCCGGCGACGGCACCTCCGGAAACCCCAGGACCCCCAGAACCCCCGGCGCCTTCGGGGCACGGCTGCAGGGCGGGATACCTGTCGCCGACCGAGTACAGCAGGTAGCGCGGCGCGGTCCGGGTCTCGGCGACCAGGGGTGCCCCGGCCAGCAGGTGATGCAGCGACCCGCCGCGCATCCCGCCTCCGTTCAGGAACATGTACGGCATGTCTCAGGTCCTCGTGATGTGCTCGGGGCGGACCGGTACCCGGGTCAGGTCCAGGCCGGTGGCGGCGCGGATGGCGGCGACCACCGCGGGCGTCGATGAGATCGTCGGCGGTTCGCCCACGCCGCGCAGGCCGTACGGGGCGTGCGGATCGGCCAGCTCGAGGACGTCGAGCCGGACCGGGGGCATGTCGAGGATGGTGGGGATGAGGTAGTCGGTGAAGGACGGGTTCCTGACCACACCGTTCGTTATCTGGATCTCCTCCATGATGGCCAGGCCGAGACCCTGGGCGATGCCGCCGTGGATCTGGCCCCGGACGGCCTGCGGGTTCATGGCCTTGCCGACATCTTGCGCCGTGGCGATCTCCACCACCTTCACCAGGCCGAGCTCGGTGTCCACGTCCACGACGGCGCGGTGCGCGGCGAACGCGTACTGCACGTGGGCCTGGCCCTGGCCGGTCTGGGGGTCCAGCGGGTAGGTGGGCCGGTGCCGCCAGGTCACCGTCTGCTCGGCGGGCTCACCGAGCAGGTCGCCGAGTTCGCCGATGACCCCGCCGGCCGCGACGACCTTGCCGCCGGACAGCGTAAGCTCTCCGCCGGGCGGGACCTGACCGCGGAAGCGCTCGCGGGCCCGGCGGAAGACCTGCTCGCGTACCTGCTGGCAGGCGGCCCGCACCGCGCCGCCGGTGACGTAGGTCTGCCGGGACGCTGAGGAGGAGCCGGCGCTGCCGATGGAGGTGTCGGCGGGCAGGATCACCACCCGCTCGATGCCGAGTTCGGTTCTGGCTATCTGCCCCAGGACGGTGACCAGGCCCTGCCCGACCTCCGCGGCGGCCGTGTGCACCTGCGCGGTCGGCTCGCCGCCGGCCAGCTCCAGCCGGACCCGGGCGGTGGAGTAGTCGTCGAAGCCCTCGGAGAACCCGACGTTCTTGATCCCGACCGCGTACCCGACACCGCGGACGACGCCCTCGCCGTGGGTCGTGTTCGAGACGCCTCCGGGCCAGGCGCGCAGGTCGGGTCCCGCGGCGGGCGGCAGCGGCCGGGACCGGACCAGGCGAAGGATCTCGGCCACCGGCGCCGCCGAATCCACGACCTGGCCGGTGGGCATCACCGACCCCTCCCGCAGCGCATTGGCGACGCGGAGGTCCACCGGATCCATGCCGAGCGCGGCGGCGAGCTTGTCCATCTGCGACTCGTAGGCGAAGCAGGCCTGCACGGCGCCGAACCCGCGCATCGCACCGCACGGCGGGTTGTTCGTGTAGGCGGCGGAGCAGTCCATGACGACGTTCGGCACCTCGTAGGGACCGATGCCCAGGGTGGCCGCGTTCGCGACCACAGCCGGGGAACTCGACGCGTACGCGCCGCCGTCCAGCACGATGTCCGCCTTGACGTAGACGAGCCGGCCCCCAGCCGTGCTGCCGTGCTCGTAGCGCAGCGACGCCGGGTGCCGGTGGACGTGGCCGAAGAACGACTCCTCCCGCGAGTACACCATCTTGACCGGCTTGCCGGTACGCAGGGCGAGCAGGCAGGCGTGGATCTGCATGGACAGGTCTTCCCTGGCCCCGAACGCCCCGCCTACGCCGGACAGGGTCACGCGCACCTTGTCCTCGGGCAGCCCGAGGCTGGCCGCGACCTGGGCCCGGTCCACGTGCAGCCACTGGGTCGCCACGAACAGGTCGACGCCGCCGTCCTCGGCCGGGACGGCCAGGCCGGACTCCGGCCCCAGGAACGCCTGGTCCTGCATGCCGACCTGGTACTCCCCGGTGACCACCACGTCCGCGCGCGCGGCCGGGTCGCCGGCCCGGATCCGGACATGGCGGACGAGGTTGCCGCCGTCGTGCAGCGGCGCAGCGTCCGGCGACAGCGCCGCCCGCGCGTCGGTCACCGGCTCAAGCTCGGCATAGTCCGCCGTGATCCTGGCGCTCGCCCGGCGGGCCGTTTCCGGGTGGTCGGCCGCCACCAGCGCGACCGGCTCGCCCTGGTACCTGACCTGGTCGATGGCGAGCACCGGCTGGTCCTTGTGTTCCAGCCCGTAGGTCTTGTGCCCGGGGACGTCGTCATGGGTGAGCACGGCGGCGACCCCGGGCAGCGCCAGCGCCGCGGCGATATCCAGGCGGGTGATCCGGGCCCGGGGGTGCGGGCTGCGCAAGGTGGTGCCCCACAGCATCCCGTCCAGCCACAGGTCCGAGGAATAGGCGAACTCTCCGGTTACCTTCTGCCTGCCGTCCGGGCGAGCGGGACTGTCACCCACCTGGCCCCGAAGACCCCTAGGAGCTACGGGCGCCTCGCGGGTAACCGTCTGGCTCGGGGCCGCGGTCCTCACCTGATGAGTCACCGGCGGGCCCCCAGCCGGAGCCGCGCCGCGCGGACGTCGCGGATGGCCGCGCTCACGTCGGCCGTGCGCAGTTCGCCGGCCTGGACCACGGGCCTGCCGCCGACCAGGAGAAGTTCGAGCGGTGCGGGCGGGCCGAGTACGAGCGCGGCGACCGGATCGCCCCCCGCCTGGCCGCCGTCAGCTCCGGCCGCGATCGCGTCGTGCGCGAGCGTGTCGACCCGCCACAGGGCCACGTCGGCGAGCATCCCGGGCCGCAGGGCGCCGATCTCGTCGGCCCGGCCGAGGCAGCGGGCGCCACCGCGGGTGCCCAGCCACAGGGCTTGCCGGGGCGTCAGCGCGGCCGGGCCGCAGGAGTCCCTGAGCCGGGCCGCGAACAGGGCCTGGCGCAGTTCCCCGGCCATCCAGGTGCCCTCGCTCGAGGCCGGGCCGTCCACCCCGAGGCCCACCGCGGCGCCGGCCCGCAGCAGCCGCCGGACCGGGGCGATACCCGCGCCGAGCCGCGCGTTTGAGCTCGGGCAGTGCGCGACCGAGGTCCCGGTGGCGGCGAACCGCTCGATCGCGGGCTCGTCCAGGTGCACGCAGTGTGCCAGCCAGACATCCTCGCCGAGCCAGCCGAGTTCCTCGGCGTACTCCGCGGGGGTGCGGCCGAGGCTCTGCCGGCAGTATGCGTCTTCCTCGCGGGTCTCGGCCAGGTGCGTGTGCATCCGGACGCCCAGCGCGCGGGCCAGCTCGGCGGTTTCCCGCATCAGCCGTGAGCTGACAGAAAATGGAGAGCACGGTGCCGCCGCCACCCGCACCATGGCGCCGGGGGAGGGGTCGTGGAAGCGGCGCACGGCATCCTCGGTGGCGGTGAGAGCCGCGTCGGTGTCCTCCACGATCTCGTCCGGCGGCAGCCCCCCGGCGGACCGGCCGAGATCCATCGACCCGCGGCACGGGTGGAAACGGAGGCCGACGCGGGCCGCCGCGCTGATCTCCGCCGCCAGCGCGTCGCCGTCCCCGCCGCCTCCCCGGGGAAAGATGTAGTGGTGATCGGTACTTGTAGTGCACCCGGACAGCGCCAGCCAGGCCAGGCCCGCGGTGGCCGCGGCGTGGACCTGGCCGGCGTCGATCCGGGCCCAGACCGGGTACAGCTCGGTGAGCCAGTCGAACAGGACGGACTGCTGGGCCTGACCCTGAGTGAGCCACTGGTACAGGTGATGGTGCGTGTTGACCAGCCCCGGCGTGGCCAGGCAGCCGGTGCCGTCGACCCGCGTCGCCCCGTCGGGAACATCCGCGGCCGGTCCCTGGCCCACCGCGGTGATCCGCCCTCCGGTCAGCACGAGGTGGCCGCTGCGGTGCTCGGTGCCGCTCTGGTCGTCCCGCGGGCCGTCCATCGTCGTGATCGCGCAGTTCTCGATCACCAGCGCCCCGCCAAACCCGGCCGGCGCGGTCACGTGGCGTCTCCGGCCATCCGCGCGGCGGCCAGCCGCACGGCGTCCAGGATCTGCTCATAGCCCGTGCACCGGCACAGATTGCCGGCCAGCGCCTCCCGGATGTCCGGGTCCCCGGGCAGGCCGGCGCCCGGCCGCAGCTGGCTCTGCCGCAGGAAACTGTAGGCCTGAACGATCAGCCCGGGCGTGCAGAAACCGCACTGCACGGCGCCCGCGTCGATAAACGCCTGCTGGACCGGGTGCAGCTGATCCGGCGCGACCGGAACCTGGCGCCCGGCCAGCCCCTCGACCGTGACCACCTCGCGGCCCGCGGCCTGGCCGGCCGCGACCAGGCAGGCGCACACCGGCACGTCGTCGAGCAGGACCGTGCACGATCCGCATTCGCCCTGCTCACATGCGTTCTTCGAGCCGGGGAGGGCGAGCCGCTCGCGCAGCACGAACAGCAGGCTCTCACCCTCCCACACGCCATCGGCGGTGGCCGGCTCGCCGTTGACGGTCATCGTCACCCGCATCGTGCCCCTCTCCCGAGCATGGTCACGCGCATCGCCGCTGATCCTGCTGGAACGCATCCCAGGCCCAGGCCAGGGTGCGCCGGGCCAGCACGGACAGGGCGTGCCTGCGGTAGGCGGCGGAGCCGCGTACGTCGTCGATCGGCTGCGCCGCCTGTCCCACCAGCTCGCCAAACCGGCGGATGACCGGCTCGGGCAGCCGGGCCGCCGACTCCCGCAGTCCCGACTCGGCCAGCGCCCCGGCCAGGAATTCCTCGGCCGCCGGGGCCCGCAGCGGCGTCGGCCCCGCCGAGCCGATACCGGTGCCCACGGTGTCGGGGCGCAGGTCAAGCGCGAACGCGCAGACCGCGATCACCATCGCGTTCCTCGAGCCGATCTTGGCGAACTGCTGGGGCCCGCGTGCGATCGGCACGAGCACCGCGGTGATCAGCTCGTCGGCGGCCAGCGCGCTGCGCTTGGGGCCCAGGTAGAACTCACCCGCCGGGATCGTCCGGGTGCCCCGGACCGAGCACGCCTCCACGACCGCGCCGGTGGCCAGCAGGACGGGGTGGCAGTCCCCGGCCGGGGAGGCCGCGCCGAGGTTGCCGCCGACCGTGCCGCGGTTGCGGATCTGCGGCGATCCGATGGTCCGCGCGGCCATCGCCAGGCCGGGCAGCAGGCCGCCGGCCTCGGCGATCAGCCGGGCGTAGGTCAGGCAGGCCCCGAGCCGGACCTGGCCGCCGCCCGGCTCCCAGGAGGCCAGCTCGGTTATCCGGTTCAGGTCAAGCAGGGCCTCCGGCCGTCGCGTGTCGAAATTGATCTCGACCATGACGTCGGTTCCGCCCGCGATGGGCACCGCGCCGGGGTATTCGGCCTTGGCCGCGATCGCCTCGGCGAGCGACGCTGGCCGCAGGAAGTCCACCGGGTCAGCTTCCCCGGTAGGTGGAATAGGCGAACGGGCTGAGCAGCAGCGGGACGTGATAGTGCTCGTCCCGCTCGGTCATCTCGAAGGTAACCGAGACCTCCGGGTAGAACGTGGCGCATCCACGCGCCTGGAAATACGCCCCGCTGCCGAAGGTCATGCGGTAGACGCCGGGTTCGCCGGACAGCCGCAGCCGCCCGTCGGAGCCGGTCGTCCCCTCGCCCGCCGGCGCCCACCCGTCATCGCCGACGCGTTCGAGCCGCACCCGGACGCCGGCCGCGGGGCGCCCGGTGATCGCGTCGAGAACATGCGTGGACAGCGTCATGAGGCCAGCAGCTTCGCCAGCCGCAGCTGGGTGATATTCAGCAGTTCCCGACGCACCACGCCCCGTTCGGCCTGAGGATCGTTTTTCAGTCTCGTCCGGAGCTGGTCCAGCATCTCCTGCCCGGTGAGGCCGCTGGCGCAGATGAGGAAGACATGGCCGAAGCGCTTCTCGTAGGCGAGGTTCCCTTCGGCCAGCCCTCGCCGGACCTGGTCGCTGGCCGCGGCGGCGCCTGACTGCTCGGCCGCCGACCAGCCGGCGCTGGCCGGGCGGTCGCCGGTGGCCGGCTGGTCGCCGATCCGCGGATGCGCGTTCATGCTCTCGACGATATCGTCCCAGCTCAAAGCCGCGACTGCGGCGCTAACCGCGGCGCTGAGCGCGTCCGGTTCGGCGTAGGGCCGGCCGCCGGCGATGGCCTTCGCGAACCCCCCCGAGGCGCAGCAGGCGAGGAGGTCCCGCTCGGCGGTCTCGGGCGGCGCCGCGTTGAAGGCGGCCAGCGTGGATGCCGCAGGATCGAAGTTCGCCATGCGAACATCCAATCAGGGGTAGCCGAACGCCCGGTAGCTGCAGCCAGATGAAACAGCGGTAACCTGGCACGAGGCGTTTTGTAGCTTTCACTAAACAATGGCCAGTTATCGTGCGCGGGAACGCTCCACCGTCGGGAGGTGATTCCTTGCGCGTACGGGACCTGCTCAGCGTGCCGGGTCTGGGTCTGCGGCTGCTGACGGACGTCACGGGCCTGGACCGTGCGATCAAGCACGTCTACACCACCGACCTGCCCGACCCGGGCCGTTACCTGACCCCCGGAGACCTCGTGCTGACCGGCATGATGTGGTGCCGCGAGCCTGGAGATGCCGAGCGGTTCGTGACCGTGCTGGCCAAGGCGGGATCCGTCGTCCTGGGGGCCGGAGAAGCGCTGGGCCAGGTGCCCCCCGAGGTGATCCAGGCGTGCGGACGGCACGGCGTCACCTTGCTTGCGGTGCCGCCGGAAACCTCGTTCTCCGCCGTCACCGACGAGGTGGGGCGGCGGCTGAACGGAGACCAGGAGACCGCCATGACCCGGGTGCTCGGGCGGCGCCGGCAGCTGCTGTCGGCGGTGGCCGACGGGGCCGGGCTGGACGCGATGTTCCGCCTGATGGGCCACGAGATCGGAACGGAATGCTGGCTCCTGACCGGAACGGGGCGGGTCGTGGGCGGCACCGGAGCGTCCCTGCCCCCGCCGCTCGCCCTCGAGCTGGCCTGCGGGTACCTGAAGGCCGAACGGCTGCCCGCCGTGACCGAGGCGGGCGCGCGGCTGACCGGCCCCAGGGAGTACTCGCTGTTCGGCGTCGGCGGCGAGCCGCGGATCACCGGCTGGTTCCTGGCCTGCGCGGGGCGGGAGCAGGACTGGCCGCACGAGCTGCGTGAATCCGTCGCCGAACTCGCCGCGGACGTCGCGCTCGAGCGGGCCAGGCTCGAGGCCAGCCGGACCGGGGACCGCAAACTGGCCGAGGCGATCATCACCATGCTCGCGTCCGGAGGAGGCGAAGGCGCCGCCCCGGTCGAGATCGCCTCCCTGATGCGGGCGATCGGGATGCCACCGAACGGCCGTTATCTGGTCGCCGCGATGTGCGCGGAGTCGGGCCGGGTGCCCGGGCCGAGCGCTGATCGCTGGCGTTTCGAGCTGGCCGAGGAACTGGCCATGCCGCTTTCGGACGCAACGCTGGCCGGACCGCTCGGCGACGAGATCATCCTGCTTATCCCGCTGCCGTGCGCCGGCGGCGAGCCGGACTCCGGCGACGGCACCCCGGCCGGCCACGTGTTCGCGGACCGGCTGCGTGACGCGCAGCCGGTCTTCGAGTCCGATCGCTCCCGGGTCCGGCTCAGCGTGGGCATCAGCGCGCCTGCCACCGGGATGGTCGCGCTCTCCGGCGCGCTGCAGGAGGCCAGCAGCGCGCGACGGCTCGCCGCGCTGCGCGGCCAGACGGCCATCTCGGTCGTGACCAGCGACGAGGTGGCCTCGCACGAGCTCTTGCTCGCCACCGTGCCCGGCAGCGTGCTGCGCTTGTTCCGCGAGCGCATGCTCGGTCCGCTGCTGGTCTATGACGAGCGGCACAAGGCCGAGCTGCTGCCGACGCTGCGGGAGTTCCTGGCTTGCTCGGGTTCATGGAACGCCTGCGCGGCGCGGATGTACGTGCACGTCAATACCGTGCGTTACCGGATCCGCCGGATCGAGGAGCTCACCGGGCGTGATCTGTCCTCGCTGGATGACCAGGTGGATTTCTTCCTGGCCCTGCGGATTCGCTAACGTATACCGATATTCGCTAGTTTGTCCGGATGGTGGTGATCCGGTCGGGTTCGGCGGCGGACGCGGCGTCGATCGCGGCGGTGCAGCGGTCCGGCTGGTTCGCCGCCTACGAGGGCATTATCCCCCGCGAGATCATCGACCAGGTCACCGCGCCTGACGAGGGCGCGCGGGTCCGGCAGACCTTCCGGACACGGCCCTGGCAGCGGATGATGGTCGCGGTGGCCGGGACACGCGGTACCCGGGGACCCGGCGACCCCGGCATCGTCGGCTACGCGTCCTTCGGCCCGGAAACGAATGTGCTGACCGGGCAGTGGCCGCCTCCGCTGACCGACGCGGGCCGGGACGGCCTCGCGGCCGAGCTCTACGCGCTGTACGTCCGGCCGGCCTGGTGGTCGACCGGTACCGGCCGGGCGCTGATGGACCGGGTTCTGGCCCGGACCTGCGCGGCCCGGTACCAGTCCGTCGTGCTGTGGGTGCTCAGGGACAACACCCGGGCCCGCCGTTTCTACGAGCGGGCCGGATTCACGCCAGATGGCGCCACCCACGTGCTCGAGCGTCTGGGCGGCGTCACAGAAGTCCGCTACCGCCTCGCCTGGTAACGGCCTCGCACCTGGGGAAAGCCGCTGGCCGGCGCCTCGCCCGGGAGCGGGTGAGGCACCGGCCAGCGACCGGCGAACCCCTAGCTGTAAGGGGCGATCCTTNNCCTACTTGACCGGCGCTCTAGCTGTAAGGGGCGATCCTTAGCTGTAAGGCAGGAAGCAGATTCCCGCGAGATTCTCGACGCCGCCGCACATCTGGCTGCCGTCGAAGTTGTCGCTGGCGATCCACAGGCCCGCGCTCGTCGCCAGCATGTCGTCCGCGCCGAGCCCGCGATCCCGGCTGTAGTAGCCCGCCGTGGCCGCGGAGTTCACGTACAGGTCCCCGGTGCTGGGCTGCAGGCCTTCCATGCCCGGTGCGTTGTAGGCGTCCGGGCCCAGTGCGTCGCAGTCGTCGGGGTTCATCGAGTACCGCTCGTGCCCGGCGAAATAGGCGGCGCCGGCGTCCGCCGCGGCCGCGTACAGCGAGTCGCAGCCGGTGTAGTTGATCCAGGTGTCCAGCACCTTGGCCTGGGTGGCCGGGAAGGCCGCGGCCGCGTCGCACAGCCCGTTCCGCGGTGTCGCGCCGGTCGGCCAGCCGTTCGGGTGGTAGCCGGTGGTGCCGATGTAGATCTCGGAGTCATTCGGGGACCAGGCCGCGGCCTGGATGTAGAACGGCTCGACCGTCGCGCACTCGTAGGGATACCCGCTGGCGGGATCGGCCGGTGTCGCCTCCCCGGCGCTGCCGTCCCATTGCGGCGAGGTCCAGGCCGTCACCGTGGCCGGGCTTGTCGCCAGGTTCAGCATGAAGATCTGCTGCCGCGGCAGCCCGCCGNNGAGATGTTCAGCTTCAGGAACCCGTCGTCCTTGCCCGTGGCCGGGTTCAGGCTGGTGAAGTAGGGGTCGGCGCTGCTGCCGTTAATCGAGGTGTAGTAACCGCCGGCCAGGATGTGCCCGTCGACGCCGAGCAGGGTCTGCACCGAGCCGGCGGCGCTGTGCGCGAAGGCGCTGACGACATTGCCCGTGCTCGTGCTGATCTCGGCGACGTTCTTGACGCTGGTGCCGTTGACCGAGGTGAAGGAGCCGCCGATGTAGGCGTCGGCGCAGTTGGTGCCGTTGAAGGCGATCGAGTTGATGTCGCTGCCCGCCACCGTCGGGGCCAGTGACGTCACCGTGTAGGGTGCGGCGGCGCTGAAGCTGACGATGTCCGAGCGGGTGTAGGTGCTGCTCTCCCGCACGATCGTGGTGAACGAGCCCACCGCGTACATCGTGCTGCCGCACTGCACCAGCTGGCGGATCTGCTGCGTCGGGTTATCGGCCGTGGCCTTCAGGTGCGGCGTGTCGGTGGCCGGCGTGTTCGATACCACCCCCGACGGCGGCGCTACTCCGCCCACTCCCTGGGCCGATGCCGCCTGCGCGGTGGCGCACAGCGCCAGAAGCCCGGCCGCTGTCCCCAGCGTCATGACGAATTTCCGCAAGTTTCCCCCTTGACTGGCCAGGGAAGATCCCCCCACCCCGGCAACAGCTGATGCAGATGTTAACTAGATACACCAATGAGGGTACAATACACCATAAGCGAAATTAGTGTCACTTTGCGTAGTTTAGAGGTGGACCGGGTGATCTCTACCTGTAAGGCAGGAAGCAGATACCCGAGAGATTCGCGGCGTCGCCGCACCACTGGCTGCCGTCGTAGTTGTCGCTGGCGATCCACAGGCCCGCGCTCGTCAGGAGCATGTCGTCCGCGCCGAGCCCGCGAGCCCGGCTGTAGTAGCCGGCCGAGCGGGCCGAGTTCACGTACAGGTGCCCGGTGCTGGGCTGCAGTCCCTCGAGGCCCGGTGCTTTATACCCGGCCGGGCCCAGCGCGTCGCAGTCCTTGGGGTTCATCGAGTACCGCTCGTGCCCGGCGAAGTACGCGGCGTTGGTGCCCGCCGCGGCCGCGTACAGCGAGTCGCAGCCGGTGTAGTTGATCCAGGTGTCCAGCACCTCGGCCTGGGTGGCCGGGAACGCGGCGGCCACGTCGCACAGCCCGTTCCGCGGTGTCGCCCCGGTCGGCCAGCCGTTCGGGTGGTAGCCCGTGGTGCCGATGTAGATCTCGGAGTCATTCGGGGACCAGGCCGCGGCCTGGATATAGAACGGCTCGATGCTCGCGCATTCGAAGGGATACCCGTGGGTGGGGTCGGACGGAGTGGCCTCCCCGGCGCTGCCGTCCCACTGCGGCGAACTCCAGGCCGTCACGCTGGCCGGGCTCGTGGCCAGGTTCAGCATGAAGATCTGCCGCCGCGACCGCCCGCCCACCGAGGTGAAGTCGCCCATGACCAGGTCGAGCCGGCCGCTGTGGGACAGTGACTGATTGAACACCCTGGTCGGGTTGTCAGCCACGCCGGAGAAGGTGTAGTGCCCTGAGATCTTCAGCTTCAGGAACCCGTCGTCCTTGCCCGTGGCCGGGTTCAGGCTGGTGAAGTAGGGGTCGGCGCTGCTGTCATTGATGGAGGTGAAGTAACCGCCCGCCAGGATGTGCCCGTGGGTGCCGAGCAGTGTCTGTACCGAGCCGGCGGCGTTGTGCCCGAAGGCGCTGACGACCTTACCCGTGCTCGTGCTGATCTCGGCGATGTTCTTGACGCTGGTGCCGTTGACCGAGGTGAAGACCCCGCCGATGTAGGCGTCCGCGCAGTTGCTGCCGTTGAAGGCGATCGAGTTGATGTCGCTGCCCACGACGTGCGGGGCCAGCGAGGTCACCGTGTAGGGGGCGGTGGCGCTGAAGCTGACGATGTCGGAGCGGGTGTAGGTGCTGTTCTGCCGCACGATCGTGGTGAAGGAGCCCACCGCGTACATCGTCTTGCCGCACTGCACGAGCTGGCGGATCTGCTGTGCCGGGTTGTCGGCCGTGGTCTTCAGGTGCGGCGTGTCGGTGGCCGGCGCGTACGATACGACCCCTGACGGCGGCGCTACCCCGCCCACTCCGTGGGCCGCCTGGGCTCCTTGGGGCGACGCCGCCTGCGCGGCGGTGGCGGACAGCGCCAGGAGCCCGGCCG
Source organism: Actinomycetota bacterium (assembly GCA_003168295.1). The sequence goes on along the minus strand of PMST01000524.1, from coordinate 228 downwards.
CCGTCCCTAGCATGATGACGTATTTCCGCAAGTTTCCCCCTTGGCTGGCCAGGGAGATCCCCCACCCGGCAACAGCTGATGCAGCTGTTAACCAGGCGCACCAGTGACACGCGAAACTTTACACCGTAAGCGATATTGACGTAACGTTGCGTAATTTCAAGGGGACAGGCTGCGGAAAGGGACCCGGCCTTAAGCGGAGGAGATCACCAGCCGCGTTCGCGCCACTCG
>PMST01000225.1 GCA_003168295.1 Actinomycetota bacterium | reverse complement strand
GAACTCCCCGAGCCGCTAGAACCCCCGGAGCCGCTAGAGCCCCCGGAGCCGCTGGACGCGCAGGCCAGGATGAGCTCCTTCGCGTTCACCGCGCCGAACAGCGCCCCGGCCGGCTGCCCGTCCGCCTGGGCCGGCCCGACCGGGCACGCGGAGGTGATCGAGTTCACCAGCGTCCACGGCCCGCTGCCGTCGACCGGCCCGGCGTACAGCGCCCGGTTAGGCGCGAGCAGGAAGCCGCGGCTGCCGGTCAGCGTGAGGGTGGCGGCCTCGTGCTTGGCGCCGTCGGTCAGCCCCGAGGTCGGGGCGCCCACCGGCGTCCAGTCGCTGGCCGAGCTGCTGGCGGTGGCGGAGGCGGAGTAGAGGGAAAAGCTCGTGCAGGCGGCTGCGAACGCGGATCCGCTGCTGGTACAGGACGCGAACAGCGCGAACACGCGGTTGCCCACCGTCTCCAGGTCGGTGACCCGGAGCCCGCCGGTGCCGACCTGGGTCCAGGTCAGTCCGCCGTCGCGGGTGGCGAACAGCTCGGGGCCGAACGCCCATCCGTCTTCGGTGTTGAGGAACCGGATCTGGCTCACCCCGGTAGACCCGTCCGGCGAGCCGGTAACCGGCGCGGGGACTCCGCTCCAGGTCTTTCCCGCGTCGTCGGTGCGTGCCACCGACGTGCAGAACGCAGTGGCGCAGTGCCCGGCCACCCCGGCCTGGCCGATCACCCAGCCCGTCTCGGTGCCGACGAACGTCACCGACGTGGGCCGAAAGTTAGATGGTACGGGCGCCGGTGCCGTCGGCGACGGGACGGCGGATGCGGCCGCGGACGCCGGGGTGCCGCCGCCGCCGGTGGGCTTAGCCGAGATGGGCGAACCGGCGGCCGCGTCCGGGCGGCCGGCGTTCACCACCGGCAGGCTGACCACCTGCGGAACGGTCACCGCCGCGGCCACGATCACGGCCGCGGCGGCGGCGCCAACGGCCAGCCGGCGGTACTTGCGGCGCCGCGCACGGCGCTTGATCAGCTCGAAGGTGCCCGGCGGCGGCGGGAGCGGATCGATGCGCTCGGTCAGCCACGCGTCGACGTCGTCGTGACGGTCAGGCATCACGGTCTCCCAGCGCCGTCTTTAGCTTGGCGCGGGCCGCGAACAGGTCGGCCTTGATGGTGCCTTCAGGCTTGCGGAGCAGGGCCGCGACCTCCCGGATGCCGAAGCCGCCGTAGTAATGCAGCAGGAACGGGTCGCGCAGCCGCGGCGGGAGGGACGCGATGAGGTTGCGGACGTCCACGTCCTGGTCCGGGTAGGCCAGCGGTTCGGCGGTCGCGCCCGCGGTGACGCTGCGCATGGCCCGCCGTTCCCGCTCGGTCTTGCGCCAGTGGTCACGGATCAAGTTGGTGGCGATCATGTAAAGATAGCTTTGCGGGCTGTCGACCCGGGTCCACCGGGCCAGCAGCCGGACGAACGCCTCGGACGCGATCTCGTGCGCGGTGTCGTCGTCATCGACCAGGCGCCTGACCCAGCCGGCGAGCTTGGGGTATACGCCCTTGAACAGCTCCTCGGCGGCATAGGCGTCGGTTTTGTCCCCATGAGCCCCATGCCCCCCAAGAGCCTCACCAGCGGTGCCCACCGGATCTCCCTCGATGATGTCCGCGGCAGGCGACGGGAACGGCGTGCCGATACGCCCCGTGGGTCTGCCGCCCGGCATGAGCACCATACCGGGGCCGGTCGGGGCGTCCTCGAGAACACCCGTGTGATACGGCAACATCTACCACATTTCTGCCCGGCGACCTGAATCGCCGGATTCCTGCTGGTTTCCTAGGGTCTGGGGTCCTAGGGTCTGGCCCGGGCGCGCCCCCGCGGCGTCCGGGCCGCCGCTGCACGCAAAACCCGCTTGCCGCCTTGCGCTCTTAAGAGACGATGCAGACCGCCCATCGGTTGCACAGAAAGTTCTTTTTTTTCTGAACGGCCCCGCTGCGTGCCTCCGCCCACGCCCCCGCCCGCGCGCCACCGCTGCCCCGTTTTCCCGATTGTCCGAAACCGACCGGGAACGCGGGTCGGTTTCGGACCTTCACCGGGGCGAACCGGGAGCGGTCACGGGCAGTCCGGCGTCCTTGGCCGCGGCGAGCAGGCGCTCGTCGTAGGCCACGAACGCGGTCAGGTCCCGCTTCACCGCCAGCGCGGAGGCCAGGTGGATGGCCTGTGCCGCGGACAGGCCCGGCGGCGGCAGGGTGGCCGAGTTATCGAGCACATCCTGGGTCAGCGCCACCCGCGCGATGCGCTTGAGCAGGCGGTAGCTGCGCGGCAGCGCGCCGGGTTCGGCCCGCCAGATCGCCCGCGGCACCTCCGCCCGGTACAGCGCGCTCGATACCAGCGGCTGGTCCGCGCGTTCGGCGAGCCACCGAGCCAGCGCCGCCGTTTCCGGTTCGGCCAGGGCCAGCTTTACCAGCGCGGAGGAGTCCAGGTAGATCACCGTCGTTCCTCCGCCTCCGCCTGCTCCCGCGGTGCCTGCTCCCGCGGTGCCTCCTCCGGCGGTGCCTGGCCCTCCCCGGCCTGGCCGAGGAGCCTGCTGGCGGCCAGCCGCCCGGAGGCCGGCGACGGGTACGGATCGATATCGCCGACGCCGCCAGGTTCCTCGGCTGGCTCGAGGACCCCGGCCGCGATCAGGCGCTCCAGCGGGCTGCCCGGCTCGAAGACCGGGACCAGCTGTGCGACCAGCCGTCCGCGGTTGGTGATGTCCACCGTGTAGCCCTTCTCCGCCAGGTCGACGTAGACGCTGGCGTGCTGTCGCAGTTCCCTGATTCCTATCCGCCGCCGGGCCGAACCCTGACTGGTCCGGTCGGTGGGCTCGGCGCGGGAGGCTGGCCGCCCCGGCTCACGGGTCCGGGCGTCCCGGCCCCCGGCGCGGCGCCCCGGGTTCACCGGCAGCGGTTCCCGGTCTTCGTCCGGCGTGTCACTCATCGCGCCACGGTAGCACAACAGATGCTACGTGGCGGAGGGCGTTTCCAGGTTCAGCGCCCAGCTCACAGCCCGGCGTGCAACACGACGTGCCAGGGGCGGACGGCGACGGCCAGGAAGCCGCCGGAGACGCTGGTGTCATCTTCGGTCGCGAGCGTGGTCGCCAGGCTCAGCTGGCCGGGTCCCGGCAGCCGCAAGATGGTCATGCCCTCACCCGCCGCGTCGGGCAGCGGGCCCGCGGCGACCAGGTATCCGGCCTCTCGCATCCGGTTGAGGAACGCGATGTGCTCGGCGAACCGCGGGTCTTCGAACAGGGTCCCGAGGGCGGGCGCCCCCGGCCCCGGGCGGTGCAGCAGCGCCACCCACGTGTCCTCGCCCTGCTCGCCGTGTTTGGCGGCGTCATCGCGGTACCGGTCAAACACCATCGGCCAGCCGTGGTCGTATTCGGCGCGGGCGGCGACGGGATCGGCAAAGGCCTCCCAGCCGGAGTGTTCCAGCCTCACCCGCGTCTGGCCCGCCGCGGCGGCGAAGGTGACCTCGACGTGGCTGGCGGGTTCGGCGGGCTGGCCGGGATGCCAGCTGAAGGCCACCGCCTCTGGCGGCTCCCACCGGGTGACGGTTCCCCACACGGCTTCGTGCCCGTCAGCGGAACGTTCGATGATCCGGCCGTCGGTGAACGCCACGGTGGCGTCGGCGCCGTAGACGCTCAGCTGGGCCAGCGGCCACCAGTGGGCCAGCCGTTCGGTGAACACCTCGAACGCGGTGGCCGGGTCCGCGTCGACCAGGATTTCCCTGCGGATCGGCGGGACAGTGTTCACGGGTCGCTCCTTGGCTGGTCGGCGGGTGCCTGGTGCGGGTGGATAGGTGCCTGGTGCGGGTGGGTTCGTGCCTGGCGTTCGGCGTGACGACTGACCTCGGCGGCATAGGCGGCCAGGGCGGTATCCCAGGTCCGCACGAGCCATTGCTGCGCGGCCGCCATCCCGTCTGGCGCCAGCGCGTACAGGTTGCGGGTGCCGACGCTGTGGTGCTCGATGAGCCCGGCGTTGCTCAGCACCCGCAGGTGCTTGCTCACGGCCGGACGGCCGACTGGCAGCCGCTCGGCGAGCTGCCCGACCGGCGTCGGCCCGTCGTGCAGCAACTCGAGGATGCGGCGCCGCACCGGCTCGCCCAGCGCCTCGAAGACGGCATCAGCTGATTGGTTACTCATAAGCAACCGTTACTCTAAAGCAACCAATCCAAAACCGCAAGAATCCGGGATCACGCGAAACGCGGACGCGTTTAGGTTGCGAGGGCGGCGTGCACCAGGTCGAGCAGCTCATCATCCGAAACGTCGGCCGCATCTTGCGGTCGCAGCCGGATCGTTCCCTTGCTTGTCCGCAACGCGGGATGGCGGGCGATGAAACCTGCCTCGCTGCCCTGCGGCCAGCCGTATATCGACACCCCGTGCTGCCACACGCCGACGTGCAGGCGCCGGCGGCCGACCCGGTAGGTGGGGATCCGATAGGAGATGACCACGGCCACGTCGGGGTAGGCGGCCAGGATCAACCGGTGCACCCGGTCGAACAGGGGGCGGTTCCCGGGGTCGATCCCGTCGATGTACTCTCGGGCGGCCTCATCCATCCGTCTATTGTGCCTGCCGCCCGCATCGATGCGGCGATGGCATCATGCTGTCATGACGACCGGAGGCCCTATCGCCGAGCACGCCAGGAAAGCTGACGAGTCGTCTCCGGTCATTCGCTTCTATCAGGAACGGGACCTGGCCGCGGTCTACGCCATCTGCGTGCAGACCGCGGACGGCGGCGGGGACGCCCGGGGCAAGTACCGCAGCGATGACCTGATGCCTGACCTGTTCGCCGGTCCCTACGTCTTCGGAGAACCTCAGCTCGCCTTCGTCCTGGACGACGGGAACCATCCGGTCGGCTATGTGCTCGGCACCGCGGACACGGCCGCGTTCGCCCGCGCCTACCGCGAGCGGTGGATCCCGCGGCTGGCCGGCCGCTACCCGGTCCCGCCGCAGCCCCCGGTCACCCCTGAGGATCAGATGCTCGCCCTGCACTACCGGCCGGAGCGCCTGCTCTGGCCGGGCCTGCTCGACTACCCGGCCCACCTGCACATCGACCTGCTGCCTGCCTTCCAGGGAGCGGGCTACGGCCGCAGGCTGCTCGAGACCTTCGCGGCGGCGGCGGCCCGGGCCGGCGCGGTCGGCGTGCATGTCTGCGTCGTCGCGGGTAACGTCAACGCCATCGGCTTCTACCGCCGTCTGGGCTTCGGCACGCTGATGGTAGACGAGCCAGGTGGGGTCATCTACCTCGGCCGCAAGCTCTTACCACCTGGCACCCGAGGGCAACCAGAGGGGCAACCCGGACGCAGCGGAAGAGGCAGTCCGGACGCAGCGGAAGCGGCATAAGAACCGGCCGGACGGAGTTATGCCACCGGGCTACCGGGGGAGTCCCGGATCAAAGAGTGACACCAATACGGCAGGATGGAATCATGCAGCCGCGAGATTTTTCGCTTTATGGGGCCGTCGATCTGGGTGCGCGGCAAGCGGCCGCGCAGCGCAGGCAGCAGACGGCTCAGTCCGGCGGGCCGGCCGCCTCGAACGGCGGTACCGTCATCGAGGTCACCGAGGAAACCTTTAACACCGACGTGGTGGAGCGGTCCCGCACCACGCCCGTGATCATGGACCTGTGGGCGGAATGGTGCGGGCCGTGCAAGCAGCTCTCGCCGGTGCTGGAGAAACTGGCCGCCGAGGCGGCCGGCCAGTGGATTCTCGCCAAGGTCGACGTCGACGCTAACCCCCAGCTCAGCGCGGCCCTCCAGGTGCAGAGCATTCCCATGGTGGTCGCGGTGCTCGGCGGCCAGCTGGTCGACGGCTTCCTCGGCGCGATGCCAGAAGCCCAGGTCCGCCAGTGGATCAGCCAGGTCCTGGCCGCGGCGGAGAAGGCGGGCATGCAGCTGACCGGGCCCGCGGTCGCCGAGGCCGAGGCCGAGGACGAGGCCGGGGACCAAGAGGGCGACGCCCAAGCGGGCGAACGGCGCGGGGGCGAGGGCCGCGAGGGCGCCGTCCCGCCCGGAGCAGGCGGGATCCCGGCGGGCCGCCCAGGAGCCCCGGGCGGTCCTCCCGGCGGCTANNGTCCTGGCGGTCCTGGCGGTCCGCAGGTGCCGCCGGCGTATGCCGAAGCGCGTGCGGCCATGGAGCGCGGTGACCTGGACGGCGCCGCCCGGGCCTTCGAGTCCGAACTGGCGAATTCGCCCGGTGATCCGGTCGCCAAGACCGGGCTGGCCCAGGTCAACTTGATCCGCCGGATCAGCTCCTACGATCAGGCCAAGGTCCGCAAGGAGGCGGCCGAACATCCCGATGACGTCCAGGCCCAGAGCCAGGTTGCTGACATCGACCTGGCTTCGGGGCGGATCGAGGAGGCGTTCGACCGGCTGCTCGGCGTCGTACGGCGTACCTCCGGCGCCGAACGCGACCAAGCCCGGGCGCACCTGGTCAGCTTGTTCGAGCTCCTCCCGCCGCGCGATCCGAACGTCACCAGGGCCCGTTCTACCCTGTCGGCCCTGCTCTTCTGACCGCGATCGACCGCCATCGACCGCGCGGTAACTTCAAATCCGAAGTCGAGGGAATATCAAAGTCGAGTTGTAAGTTCCTTGCCAATAGAGGGTGAGGCCGGCTAGCGTCGGCCGCACTCCTCCAGAAAACCCTTCGGAGGTGAGGCAAGGATGTATTTGACAACTTTTGACCCGTTTGCCCGGGATCTTCAGCGTCAGTTCGACCGGCTGGCCCGGACCTCGTTCGGTCCGTCCGCCGCGATGCCGATGGACGCGGTACGCCGCGAGGGCGACGTCGAGCTGCGGTTCGACGTCCCCGGCATTGACCCCGACTCGATCGAGGTCACCGTGGACCGCGGTGTCCTGTCGGTCAGCGTCACGCGGACCGACGAGCGGAGCGAGAACGAGAACGAGAAGTTCGTCGTGCGGGAGCGCAGGACGGGCACCGTCACGCGCCGCGTGCGCCTGTCGGAGAACCTGAACGCCGAGGCTGTCGAGGCCGACTACCGCAACGGCGTCCTGCAGGTCCGGATTCCGGTCCTGGAGCAGGCGAAGCCGCGCAAGATTGAGGTCCGCCAGGCGGACGCGCAGGCCGAACTGGTCAGCTAACCCTGATCAGCTCGTCACGACGAGCGGCCGGCCGAGCGCGATGCGCCCGGCCGGCCGCTTACCATGTGGGGAGGGAACGCTATGGCATCATCACCGCTCGACGACGAGCACGCGCCGCTCTACACGGTCGGGCAGGTCGCGGAGCTGCTCGCGGTCAAGCAAGCCTTCCTGCGCCGCGTCGACGAGCTGCAGGTCGTCTCGCCGCAACGGACGCCCGGCGGCCAGCGCCGCTACACGCGGTACGAGATCCGCGTCATCCAGCAGGTCGTCTCGATGGCCGACGACGGCATCACCCTGCAGGCCATCCGCCGCATCATCGAACTCGAACGCCAGCTGGCCGAGGTCACGAGGCAGCGCGACGAGCTGGCCCATCGCCTGTCCGGACTCCTTTAAGACCAAATCTTCCGAACGGGCACTGGCATCACCCCGAAGTAACCGCCCTTTCGCCCCCGCCTGGCCGGACCCTGAGGACCCCGGAGCCCCCGCCGACCCCGGAGCGCCAAGAACCTCCGCGAGCTGCTCGAGGGCCGGCAGCGCGTCGGCGAGCGCGGCGCGCTGGTCGGGGGCGAGCAGCTGCATGCTCGCGGCCAGCGCCAGGGTGCTCTCGGTGCGGATCCGTTCCAGCGCGTCCTGGCCGTGCGCGGTGATGGCCAGGGTGCTCGCGCGGGCGTCGCTCGGGTCGGCGCACCGGCGCACGTAGCCGCTGTCTTCCAGCGCCGTCACCAGCCGGGTCAGTGTCGACGGCGCGATTCCCTCGGCGGCGGCCAGGTCGCCAAGCCGCATCGGCCCGGAATGGCCGACGGTAGCCAGCGCGGCCAGCTGCGTGGGCGTCAGGCCGGCCAGCTGGTGCCGGCGCAGCCGGCGGGACAGCCGGGCCAGCGCGACCCGCAGCCTGGTCACGTCGATCACGGGGCCGTCGGCCTCCGCCGCGTCGACGGCGAGGGCCAGTTTCGGGCCGGTCCCGCCCCCGGGCCCCGCACCGGTTCCGGGCCCCGCGCCGGCCGCCAACACACCGAATGGCGATTCCGTGCTCACCTTCTCAGCCTACGCCGTGCGCGCCGTACGCTTGGAGTCCAGCGGAAAGGCGGGAACCGACGTGGCCATGGCGCCAAGTGTCTCCTATTCGATTACCGTCCGCCTCGAGGTGGCCTCCCGCGGGCGCGCGGTGAGCGAGATCACCCGGGCCGTGGAGCAGGCCGGCGGCGTGGTGACGGCGCTGGACGTGACGGCGGGCGGAAACGAGCGGCTGCGGGTCGACGTCACCTGCGCCGCCGGGGACACCGCGCACGCCGAAGCGATCGTGGCCGCGCTGGCCGGGATCCAGGACGTGACCGTCCACAAGGTCAGCGACCGCACGTTCCTGCTGCACCTCGGCGGGAAGATCGAGATGCGCTCGAAGGTGCCGCTGCGGAACCGGGACGACCTGTCGATGGCGTACACCCCCGGGGTGGGACGCGTGGCGCTGGCCATCGCGGCGAACCCGGAGGACGCGCGACGGCTCACGATCAAGCGGAACTCCGTCGCCGTGGTGACCGACGGCTCGGCCGTGCTCGGCCTGGGCAACATCGGGCCGTATGCCGCCATGCCCGTGATGGAGGGCAAGGCCGCCCTGTTCAAGCGGTTCGCCGGCATCGACGCCTGGCCGATCTGCCTGGACAGCCAGGACACCGATGAGATCGTGCGCACCGTGCAGCTCATCGCACCCGGGTTCGGCGGTATCAACCTGGAGGACATCAGCGCGCCGCGGTGTTTCGAGGTGGAGCGCAGGCTCCGCGGGCTGCTCGACATCCCGGTTTTTCACGATGACCAGCACGGCACGGCGATCGTGGTGACGGCGGCGCTGACGAACGCGCTGCGGGTGGTGGGCAAGAAGCTCAGCGAGGTGCGTATCGCGATAGCGGGCGCCGGCGCCGCCGGGACGGCCGTGCTCAAGCTGCTGCTCCTCGGCGGGGCCGCTCACGTCGTGGTCTGCGACGAGGTGGGGGCGGTGTACGCGGGCCGCCCGGACCTGGACGAATCCCTGCGCTGGATCGCGGAGAACACCAACCGTGACGGTTACGCGGGCGACCTGCCCGGGGCCCTGCGGGGCGCCGACGTGTTCATCGGGCTGTCGGCGCCGGGGATCCTGTCCGGCGGCGACATCGCGGCCATGGCGCCAGATGCGATCGTCTTCGCCCTCGCCAATCCCGATCCCGAGGTGGACCCGGACGTGGCCATGGATTATGCCGCCGTGGTGGCCACCGGACGCAGCGACTACCCGAACCAGATCAACAACGTGCTGGCCTTCCCCGGCGTGTTCCGCGGGCTGCTGGACGCGCAGAGCCGGTTCATCACCGACGACATGCTGATCGCCGCCGCGCAGGCGCTCGCGGACGTGGTGTCACCGGACGAGATCGGCCCGCACTACATCATCCCCTCGGTGTTCCATCCCGACGTGACGTCATCTGTCGCTGTCGCGGTCGCGGACGTCGCGACCCAGAATCCCGACCGATGATAAGGATGTGGACGACCAGAATCCTGACCGATGATAAGGAAATGGACGAAATGCCATCGGAAGCCCAGGCGGGCCGCCTGCTCGTCGCCACTCCGGTGCTCGGGGATCCCAACTTCCGCCGGACCGTCGTCCTGATCGTGGAACACGAGGCCGAGCAGGGCACTCTCGGCGTGGTGCTGAACCGGCCGACGCAGGTCCCGGTCGGGCAGGTGCTCGAGCCGTGGACCGAGCTGGCCACCGATCCGTCGGTCGTGTTCAACGGCGGCCCGGTCGCGCCGACCAGCGCGCTGGCACTCGCGCACGTGCCGGGGACCGACGAGCCGGTCGGCTGGCATCCGCTGGACGGTTCGCCCGCCATGGCCCGGCTCGGCCTGGTCGATCTCGACGCCCCGCCGGGACTGCTCGCCGCCGCGATCGCCTCGCTGCGGGTGTACGCGGGCTACGCCGGCTGGAGCGCCGGCCAGCTTCAGGCGGAAATCGACGAGGGTGCGTGGTATGTGGTAACCGCCGAGCCGTCCGACGCGTTCAGCGCCGAGCCGGGGCGGCTGTGGCCCGCGGTGCTACGCCGCCAGGGCGGCGAACTCGCCTACGTGGCCACCTATCCCGACGACCCGGGCCTGAATTAGCCACCTCGCGGCGATCTCGGGCAGACGGGGCCAGGACCACGTAGACTCAGCGATCGTGAGTGGTACCGAGGTTCTTCCCGAGCAGGAAACGCGCATCCACGAGGATGTGCGGCCCGATACGTCGCACGGCGACCATGAGCGCTTCGCGCACTACGTGGACAAGAGCAAGATCGTCGACAGCATGGTGACCGGCACTCCTGTGACCGCGCTCTGCGGCAAGGTCTGGGTCCCCAGCCGGGATCCCAAGCGTTATCCGGTCTGTCCCACCTGCAAGGAAATCTACGAGCGTCTCCCGTCCGGCGGCGAAGGCGACGACTGACTCGCGCGTTTGAGACACATCACACGCGGCGTGTTGGCCACGCTGCCGTCCTCCCACCCCGGTAACATTTCGGCCTCGTGAGCACTCCCCGCAGCGAGCAAACCCCCCGCCAGGAGAGCCGCCTCCGCTCCGTGGACACCCCCCTCCCGGCAACCCCGGTTGCCGACGAGTATCAACACGTGCCCGTTCGGGATGATCTGCTGGTAGGTCTTCGTGGCTGGCAGAAAGACGCCTACTACGAGTATTTCAAGCGGCCGCGGCGCGATTTTCTCCTGGTCGCCACGCCGGGAGCGGGCAAGACCGCCTGGGCGCTCACGGTCGCGGCCGAACTGCTCGCGCGGCGCGAGGTGGCCATGCTCACGATCGTCACCCCGACCGAGCACCTCAAGCATCAGTGGGCGGACGCGGCCGCCCGGTTCGGCCTCGCGATCGACTCCTCCTACAAGAACGCCCAGGGCCGGGCCGGCGCCGACTTCGCCGGCGTCGCGGTCACCTACGCGCAGGTCGCCGCGCACCCCGCGCTGCACAGGCAGCGCACGGAGAACCGGCGCATGCTGGTCATCTTCGACGAGATCCACCACGCGGGCGACGCGCTGTCCTGGGGCGACGCGGTCACCGAGGCCTTCGACCCGGCCCGGCGCAGGCTGGGGCTGACCGGGACGCCGTTCCGCACCGACGCCAACCCGATCCCGTTCGTGACCTACGTCGACGAGCCGGGCGGCGGCAAGCGCAGTTCCTCGGACTACGTCTACGGCTACGGGCCCGCGCTGGAGGACAGCGTGGTCCGGCCGGTGATCTTCCTGGCCTACTCGGGCGAGATGCGCTGGCGCACCCGGGCCGGGGACGAGATCACCGCCACCCTGGGCACCCCGATGACCAAGGACCAGATCGCGCAGGCCTGGCGGACGGCGCTCGATCCTGCGGGGGAGTGGGTCAGCCGGGTGCTCGAGGCCGCCGACAAGCGGCTGACCGAGGTGCGCCGGGGCATGCCGGACGCCGCCGGCCTGGTCATCGCGGGCGACCACGAGGACGCACGGGCCTACGCCGCGCTGCTCCGCCGCAAGACCGGCAAGCGTCCCGTCGTGGTGCTCTCCGACGACCCGGCCGCGAGCAAGAAGATATCCGCGTTCACCGATTCCGGCGACCGCTGGATGGTCGCGGTGCGGATGGTGTCCGAGGGAGTGGACATCCCCCGCCTGGCCGTCGGGGTGTACGCGACCAGCGTGTCCACGGCCCTGTTCTTCGCCCAGGCGGTGGGCCGGTTCGTCCGGGTCCGGCGGCGGGGGGAGACGGCGTCGGTGTTCCTGCCGTCGGTTCCGGTGCTCCTGTCCTACGCCGCCGAACTCGAGGCCGAACGGGACCACATCCTGCGCTACCGCATCGGCGACGCGCCCGAGGAAGAAGAACTCGAGCAGGCCCAGCGCCAGCGCGATACCCCTGACACGCTCGACGGCCCCGCCTTCCAGGCGCTCACCGCGTCCGCGCATTTCGATCGCGTGCTGTACGACGGCGGGGAGTTCGGCACCGCGACCACGGCAGGCTCGCCGGAAGAAGAGGACTTCCTCGGCCTGCCCGGCCTGCTCGACCCCGACCAGGTCCGGACCCTGCTCCGCCAGCGCCAGAGCGCCCAGCTCACCACCCGCTCCGCCACCGCCAGCTCCCGCACCGCCAGCTCCACCGCCGCCCCCGCCCCCGCTGCTTCCCCCACCACCTCCGCTGTTTCCGCCGCCTCAGCCGAGGATGCCGTGGCCGCGCCCCCGGTAAGCCGTCAGGCGCTGGCCGCGCTGCGCAAGGAACTCAACGGCCTAGTCGGCGCGTGGAGCCACCGCACCGGCCAGCCCCACGGTGTCATCCACGCCGAACTGCGCCGCGTCTGCGGCGGCCCCCAGCTACCCCAGGCCACCGCCGACCAGATCCAGACCCGCATCGACATGATCCGCCGCTGGGCCGTCTCCGGCCGCTAACCCGAGCCCCGCCCTATCGGCGGCTGGCCTCCTGTGCGGCACGTTCTACCTGACTCCGGTAGTTCGCCCACCAGTCCTGGTCGCCTTCCGGCAGGTTGTCGTTGCCGTCCTGCATCCCGGCGGCCCCGTCGATGAGCTCCCGGACGATGTCCGCCTGCCCGGCATGCCGGTGGGTCTCGGCGGTCATGCGGACCACCATGTGGTGCAGCGTCACCTCGTTCTCCTCGGCCGGCCACCACGGCACGTGCCCGATCGCGTCCAGCGGCAGTTCGGCGATCGTGGCGTCCGAATGCGCCCACGCCCGGTGGTACAGCCCGATAATCTGCTCACGCGTCTCGTCGGCCTTGGCCCACATGTCCGCGTTGGGCTCGTCGGGGTCGAACTCCGGCAGCGGCTCGCCGTGCGGTCGGCCGAACGTGTCGCCGAAGGACCCAAGCTCGGCGCTCGCCACGTGTTTAACCAGCCCGAGCAGATTGGTGCCGGTCGGCACCAGCGGCCGTCTGACGTCGTACTCGCCAAGCCCGTCCAGCTTCCACAGCAGGGCCTCACGAGCTTCTTGCAGGTAAAGGTGAAAGTCCGCCTTCGGATCCAGTCGAGTCATGCCGGCCCGCCGTGGACGGTGCCGGTGAGCTCCACGTTGGCGGCGCGCAGGTCCTCGATGGCCCTGGCGGTGGAATCCGGCGCGACACCCGCGGTCAGGCCCAGCAGGACCCGGGTGGCGAAGCCGGTCCGGGCCGCGTCCGCGGCCGTCGCGTGCACGCAGTAGTCGGTGGCGATGCCGACCACGTCCACCTCGTCGACACCGCGCACGCGCAGCCAGTCGGCCAGCGGCGTCCCGGCCTCGTCAACGCCCTCGAAACCGCTGTAGGCGGCGGCGCGCGCCCCCTTCAGGAACACCGCCTGCACCGCGCCGGTGTCCAGGTCCGGGTGGAAGTCCGCCCCGGACGTCCCCGCCACGCAGTGCGGCGGCCAGGAGGCCGCGTAATCCGGATGGTCGGAGAAATGACTGCCCGGGTCCACGTGGAAGTCCTTGGTCGCCACGACGTGCCCGTAGTCACCGCTACCGGCGACGTGCTCGCTGATGGCGCGGGCCACCGCGGCACCCCCGGTCACCGCGAGCGAGCCGCCCTCGCAGAAGTCATTTTGCACATCGACGATGATCAGTGCGCGCATGGGCCCAACGGTATCCTCCGGTCCGCTACTCGCCGATCTCGGCCGGCGTCCCGTCGGTGATCCGCACCAGCTCGGCGAACGACGTCGGGAACACGGTGTGCGGGTGCCCGGCGGCGGCCCAGATCACGTCGTACTTCTCCAGCCAGGTGTCCACCACGGTGCGGATCGGGGCGGGATGCCCGACCGGGCCCACGCCGCCGATAGCCTGGCCGGTCCAGGCCCGGACCGACCGCGCGTCCGCCCGCTGCACCACAGCGGCGCCGATGAGCTGGGCGACCCGGGCGACCTCCACACGGTGGGCGCCGCTGGTCATGACGAGCAGCGGCGCCCCGTCCGCGCTGAACACCAGGCTGTTCGCGATCGCGCCCACCTCGCAGCCGAGCTGGACGGCCGCGGCGGCGGCCGTCGGCGCGCTCTCCGGCAGCTCTCTCACCTCACCGGACACGCCCAGGTTGCGAAGCACGGCGGCGAACCGAGAGAAGTCAACTGGCATGCGAGCAGGCTAGCGACGCCGCGCCCGTCTCGGCCAGCCGTTTTCGCGCCCGCGCCCGGGTCGGTGTCGACCTTGGCCAGCCGACAGCCCACGCCGTCGGGTGAGCGTTGCCGTGTTCGGCGTGTCCTAGCTGCTCAGCTGGGTCCGGCGCCGGTCGCGGCCAGCTCACGCGCGCCGTCCGCGCCGAGAGTTCCGAGAGTTCCCGGCGGCGCCCACACCCCGCGCCTGCGCAGCTCGGGCAGTACGCCCTCGGCGAACCAGTACGCCTCCTCCAGGTGCGGGTAGCCGGACATGATGAACTCCGAGATACCCAGCGCGGCGTACTCCTCGATCAGATCCGCCACCTGCGCATGGCTGCCGACCAGGGCGGTACCCGCGCCGCCGCGCACCAGCCCGACCCCGGCCCACAGGTGCGGATAGATTTCCAGGTCGCTGGCCCGGCCGCCGTGACGGTAGCTCGCGTGCAGGGCGCGCATCCGGTTCTGGCCGGTCGACTCGCTGGCGCCCAGGATCTTCTGGGCGGTCTCGATCTCGGCCGGGTCGATGTGGTCGAGCAGCGTGTCCGCGACGGCCCAGGCCTCGGCCTCGCTGTCCCTGGTGATCACGTGCAGCCGGATGCCGAACCGCAGCTCCCGGCCTTCCGCGGCCGCCAGGCCGCGCATCCAGGCCAGCTTCTCGGCCACCTGCTCCGGCGGTTCGCCCCAGGTCAGGTAGGTGTCCACGTACCTGGCCGCGACCGGCCCGGCGGCCGCCGAGGAGCCGCCGAAGAAGACGCCGGGTACCGGCTCCGGCGGTCGCATCACCGTGGCCCCGGTCACCTGGTAGTACTTGCCGTCGAAGTCGAACGGCGTCCCGGTCCAGGCGCCCCGCACGATGGCCAGGAACTCCCCGGTGCGGGCGTACCGCTCGTCGTGCGACAGGTGGTCGCCGAACCGGCGCTGCTCGTCGGCCTGCCCTCCGGTCACCACGTTGAGCAGCAGCCGGCCGCGGGACAGCCGCTGGTAGGTGGCCGCCATCTGCGCGGCCAGGGTGGGGGAGATCAGCCCGGGCCTGAAGGCCACCAGGAACTTCAGCCGCGAGGTTTCCCCGATCAGCGCGGCGGTGGCCAGCCAGGCATCCTCGCACCAGGTCCCGGTCGGGGTGAGCACCGCGGAGAACCCGAGCTGCTCGGCGGCCCTGGCCACCTGCCCCAGGTAGTCCAGATCGGGCAGGCGCTGCGCGCCGGACGCGCCGGCCAGCGGGATGGCGTGCCCGCGGCCGACGATCGTCCGTCCGTCACCCGAGGTAGGGAGGAACCAGTCGAAGGTCAAGGTCATGAGTGGTTTGCTCCCTACCTCGAAGTGAACTGCCAACGGCGCGCTAATGGCTACCCGCCCACCGTGCTGTTGAATTCCTCGGTGATGTAATCCGAAATGTTGACCTTGTTCGGGATCAGCCCGGCCGCGAAGAACTGGTTGACCAGGTTCTGCTCGGACGAGACGGTGGCGCTGGTGATCGCGATGGGGGTGGTGCCGTCGATCTTCGCGGCCACGTCCATGATGCTGGCCGGCAGTCCGGCCGCCTTGCCCCAGGCCGCCCCCCAGGCCGTCGGGTGGGTCGCCGCCCACACGTAGGCCTTGTCCAGCGTGGCCAGATAGACCTTGATCGCGGCGGCCTTGTCCGGGTTGGCCACGGCGGACTTCGAGGCCACCTCGAACGAGTACGGGCTGCCGTAGCCGGACCCGGTGGCCAGCACCTTGGCGCCGTCCTGGGCGACGGCCTGCTGGACGTAGGGCGGCCAGATGTCCCAGGCGTCCACGGAGCCAGACGTGAACGCGGCCAGGGCCAGAGCCGGCTGCAGGTTCACCAGGGTGACGTCCTTGGGGGTCAGGCTCGCCTTGGTGAGCACGGTCAGCAGGTTGTAGTTGGCCGAGCTGCCCGACCCGTAGGCGATCTTCTTGCCCTTCAGCTGCTGGATCGAGGTGATCGGGGAGTTCTTCGGCACGAGCAGCGCGTCCTGGTCGCCGTTGGTCTGGCGGGCACCGACGATCTCGACCGCCTCACCGCCGGACGCCGCGAAGACGGGCGGGGCGTCGCCGACGCCGCCGATGTCGACGGAGCCCGAGGCCATGGCCTCCAGCATCGGCGGACCGGAGGTGAAGTCGGACCAGGTGACATGGAACGGCAGCGAGTTCAGCAGGCCAGCCGCGGACAACACCGCCTCGGCCCCGGTCCCCTTCTGGTCGCCGACGTTCAGCGTCACCGAGGACAGGTTCACCGAGCTGGACGAGGCCGACGGGCTGCTGGTGCTCGCGGCGGAAGTCCCGCTGCTCGACGATGACGACGATGATGAGCAGCCCACGGCGGCGAGCCCCGCTGCGGCGAGCAGCGTGACGGCATAGAGCCTTGGTCTCTTAATCATGTGATTTCCCTAAATGTTCGAAAGGGTTGTTCAGTCGGTTTCCCCGGCAGGAACGCCGAGTTGGGTCAGCAGCCGGAGCCGCAGCGCCACGAGGTCGGGGTGATCACGGTCCCGCGGCCTCGGTACGGTGATGGGCGAGGAGTGGGTAATCTGCCCCTCGCCCAGGACGAGGACGCGGTCGGCGAGCGCGATGGCCTCGTCTACGTCGTGCGTGACCAGCAGCACGGCCGGCTGGTGCTGCGTCCACAGGCTGAGCACCAGGCGGTGCATGGTGATCCTGGTCAGCGCGTCAAGCGCGCTGAACGGTTCGTCGAGCAGCAGCAGGCGTGGCTCGCGGACCAGCGCCCGGGCCAGCGACGCGCGCTGCGCCTCGCCGCCAGACAGTGTGGCGGGCCAGGCCGAAGCTCGCTCGGCTAGCCCTACCTCATCCAGGGCGGTGCGGGCGCTGGCCTCCGGATCGGCGGCCCGCAGGCCGAGCGCGACGTTAGCCAGCACCTTCTTCCACGGCACCAGCCGTGGTTCCTGGAACGCGACCGACACCGNNGCGAGCGCGCGCAGCAGCGTGGACTTGCCCGAGCCGCTGCGCCCGATCAGCGCGATGAACTCGCCGGGAGCGATGTCCAGGTCCAGCCGGTCCAGAACGGTCCGGTGGCCGAACGTGCGGCTAAGTTCCCGCACGGAGGCCGCCGTGGCCGGCTCGAGGGGATCGGGGGGAGATACCACGCGCCGTTCGGCGGACTGTTCTTGTTCCTTTACTGCCCGAAGTCGCGACGCCATGCCAGTGCCTTCCTTTGCAGCAGGCGCACCGCGCCGTTGAGGAACAGGCCGAGGATCGCGTAGACGATGAGCGCCACCATGATCACGCTGTTGTCCAGGAACTGCTGGGCCTGGGTGATCATGAAGCCGAGGCCGCTGGTCGCGTTGATCTGCTCGCCGACGACGAGCGCGAGCAAGGAGGAGATCACGCTCAGCTGCAGCCCGGTCAGCGCCTGGGGAAGCGCGCCGGGCAGCACGATGTGCCGGATCATCTCGGACCTGCGCAGGCCGAGGACGTGACCGAGCTCGCCGAGCTTGCTGTCGACGCCGCGGATGCCAGCGAACGTGTTGAGGTACATCGGGAACAGGGCCGACAGCATGACGAACAGCACCTTCGGCAGCTCGCCGATGCCGAACCAGACGATGAACAGCGGGATCAGCCCGAGCAGCGGAATGCTGCGCAGCGCCTGCAGGATCGGGTCGGCGACCGTCTCGCCGACGCGGCTGAGCCCGGTGACGACCGCGAGCAGCACGGCGATGATGATGCCGATCGAGAAGCCGACCGCCCAGCGCTCGAAGGACACGAGCAGTGATTCCTGCAGCGTCCCGTAGGTCGGCGAGTTGGTGACCACCAGGGTGTACGCCGTGTGCGCGATCGAGGCCGGCGAGACCAGCTTGCTGGCCGGCAGGATCCCGGTGCTGCTGGCCGCCTGCCAGAGGCCGACCAGGGCGACCGGGCTGATCAGGCGATGCCAGCGGCGGCCGCGCCTGCGGCGGGTCGGCGGTCTGGCCGCCGCCAAGACGCCACCGCGGCTCCTCACGACAGTGTCTGTCAGTTCGGCCTGGTCGCGCACGTTAAGGCCCTTTTCTGCGGTTTCAGGCATGGACCCACCTTCGGATGGAGCGAACCGGGTTTATGGCAGCGCACGGGTATGCGCTAAGCCCTGGGTGGCGGAGCCCCCAGAGGCTGTGGAGTTGATGCCCTCGGGGGTCTTGGGGGTCGAGCGCCATGCCCAGGGGTCTTGCGCTGCTCAGCGCTGCTCGACGTAGGACGGCCGACAGGCGGCGCTGGACTGCCGACCCAGATCGGTGTACAGGCGCGCTACTAGCGGCTCAGGCTGACCCATGCCACCAATGTAGCCCAATTGTCTATTAAGTCAATGGGTATTATTGACAAAGTCCGCCGGATCGCTACCAGGTGAAGGATGTACGGCGCGACGGCCGGGCTGGCGCTGGCGGCGGGCTGGGGTCCGGCAGGCCGCCACACCCCGTGGGTCCAGGTCCCCGGTGCGCGCCGCCACGACGCCGGGGCTGACGACACCGGTGCGGTACTCGCAGGCCCCCCGGGGCGGCCCGTCGCGGGCCGCCCCGTTCCCGGCAGGCTGGCCGTGATGCCCACGGCGGCCGCCGCCACGACCGCGGTGATTGCGGCGGCCGTCACGGCCCTGCGTATCCCGCGCTGCCGGGCCCGCCTCCGCAGGACCCGGATGTCGGGGACGGGCAGGTAACTGAGCGGGTGGACCCAATCGGCAAGCTGCGTGCGCAGTTCGTCATCGAGCATTGGGCACCTCCTCGTCCGATTCCTTGAGCTCGCGTTCCAGCCGTTGCCTGGCCGCCGCCAGCCGGGTCCTGACCGTGCCCGCGGAGACCCCGCAATCGCGGGCGATGTCATCAACCGGCAGATCGGCCAGGTAGTACAGGACCACCACCTGACGCTGGAGCAGCGGCAGCCGCATCAGCGCGACGCTCAGCGCCGTCGCCTCCAGCGGGTCGTGCCGGTCGTCGGACGCCCCGCGCTGTCCCGCCGCCAGCAGCGCGGCCAAGAGCCTGGCCCGGCGCATCCGCCTGGTCGCGTCGATGGTGAGCCGGAGCGCGACCCGCCGAACCCACGCCTCGGGCAGGTCGTAGCGGACGACCTGCGGCCACCGGGTCAGCGCCCGGGCGAATGCCTCCTGGGCGATGTCCTCGGCCTGGTTCCGGTCGCCGACCATCGCGGCCACCAGCGCGACCATCCGGCCGTAGCTCAGCTCCAGGACCCCAGCTCCAGGACCTCCGTGGCACCCGGATCTTCCCGCCGTAAACAAACGGCGCCTAAAGTTCTTCGCCGTTGGGCTCGAACACGGTGGGGATGGCGGGGTAGCCGCGGGACAGCTGCAGCGCGTACGGCGGCAGCTCGGCCAGGGCCCGGCGGTGCCGGGCCCGCGCCGCCGACGCTTGCTCGCGACCCACGATCTCGCCGCCCACCACGAGCGGCACGAGCAGTTCCCGGTCCAGCGGTCCGGGCTCCGGCGGGATGAGGCTGATCCGTTCGCTCAGCGCGATGCCGTGCTCGTCGCGGTGCCGCACCGCCCACTTGCGCCCGCCCCGCCCCGGCTTGCCCACCGAGCGCTTGGCCACCGGCCGCAGCTCACTGCCAGTCGAAACAGTCGAAACAGTCGAAACATCCGAAGCGCCGGAAGCGCCCGAAGCGCCCAAGGCATCCGAAGCGCCCGACGACCTGGCCACCAGCTTGTACACCAGGGCCGCCGTCGGCGCGCCCGACCCGGTGACCAGCGAGGTGCCGA